>NZ_JAHGAI010000043.1:0-240065 GCF_030248515.1 Vibrio sp. D401a
CGCGATGTAAATCGCGCGCTTTTGTCATCCTTTCAATCTGTATTAGATGTTACATACTGTCGACCAGCTACCATCACTCCCCGGCTCTGATGCTGTCCACCAGTTTGCTTGGTATACCACACCATTGTGAATCACTTTATCACCTTGGTTAGCGTGGCTTGGATTACCTTGCCAGTCCGTTTGTGGGAAATCTGGGTAAGTCACAAGGCCTGCTGTGTCACAAGTACCAGGCTCAGTACCACCGCCACCACCAGTGCCGGAATTTAAGTTACCAATTGGTAGATCTGGTTGCTCAAACTTGAACGCAAACTCTTTACCGCCAGAAATCACCGTGTAGTTAGCAGGGCCAGAGATTGGTAGGTAGTAAACCATATCAAGCTCGTAAGTGCCGCCCGCTGGTAGGTCTTTCCATGCTGGTAGCGAGAAAGATACGCGGTGCATTACACCATCCAAACCACCAATGTTGTTCGCACGAGTATGACCAGAAGCAATCACACTTAGACCGCCACCAGACTGGTCTTTCGCGTTATCCGGTGCAGATACAGGAATATCGAACTGGAATTCCGTACCGCCAGGAATTGCTTGACCTGTGTTGTTTGTGAACGTGATCTTAGGATTGATTGGGTAGTTTTGGTCACCCACTTTAAAGCCACCAACGCTCACTGCTATATCAACAGCTTCTGTTGGGATAGCACCTGTCGCAATCTTGTTACCGTAAGGTGTTGCAGACTTAAACTTGTCGTAAATCGCTTTAGTCATAGTGTTACCCATGTGGTACTCACCATTACCCGCAGCACAAGCCTGTTCAGTTGCATCAATCGTAGTACGGTTACCGTTCGCGTCTAGTACGTAACAGTTATAGTCACCGGCTAGTTCCCAGAACATGATACCGCCGATCTCTTTATCGATAACGTAGTCGGCTTTCACCTCTACAGACGCTTTGTCTTCTGTTGATAGGAATACGCTCTTCTCTGCATTCCAAAGCCATGGTGCAACAGCAATATCGTCGTAGTTACGCGTGTATGTGCCAACCAATTGGTCTGTAGGATCGTTTACTGGATCTAAACCGTAAGCTTGAGCATAAGAACCCCAAATGCCTTTCTCTAGGTTCTTCGCATGCCACATTGGGTTAGAACCTGCACCCATTTCGTTGCCCTTAGGATCGGTATCATGCCACATGTTATCGATACCTAGCGCGCCGTGACCACAGTTATTCTTCTCGCCTTCGCCAGTACCAGGAGCACACTCTGATTGGTTCGGTAGCGCCGCACGTCCCCAAAGACCATTCTCACCACCTGTTACCCCTTGCCAACCACGGGTGTAGTAAGGCACACCAATGTTGATACGACCAGCAGGCATAGAACCGCGGAAGTAATGGTAAGCCCAGTCAGTATTCAAGTAGCCGATGCCGCCGTAAGCCGCAGTGCCATATACATTCCACTGCGCAAGCTCAGAGTCTTTACCTGTATCGAACAGTGCCGCATTGTGACCAACGTGATCATTCCAAGCACCGTGTAAGTCGTAAGACATGATGTTGACGTAATCGAGGTACTTAGTCACATCGAAGGTTTCCATACCACGCAGTAGGTAGCCCGAAGAAGGCGCTGCGATGGTCAACATGTAGTGATGCCCATCCTGTGCAGATGCCGCATCCAGTTTTTCACGTAGAACCTTCATTAGCACTTGGTAAGAAGCCCATAGGTATGGACGGCGTGGTTCCATAAAGTCTTTATCGTAAGGGTTACCTGCCCCCGCCATCGACGTTGGGTACTCGTAGTCGATATCTAGACCATCGAATTTGTAGGTACGCATCATTTCAACTGCAGAAGTCGCGAACTTCTCGATACCTGCGTGGTTGATTGAACCGTCTGCGTTGGTTGTCATCGTGTAGAAACCACCATCCGCAACACGATTGCCGTCTGCGCCGAAGTGACCACCTGTTTCAGCCCAACCACCAATCGAGATCAGCGTTTTAACGTCATGCTTTTGCTTGTAAGTAGCAAGTGCACCGAAGTGACCTTTAAAGCCTAGTGCCGGGTCTACTTCTACACCCGGCCAAGTTTTACCGGTTGCAGGGTTAGTTGGATCAGTCACATCACCAACGTTCACTTTACCGTCTGAACCGATGCTTACAAACGCGTAGTTAATGTGAGTTAACTGATCCCAAGGAATGTCTTTCACGAGGTAAGCCGCTTGTGGATCATCACCACTACGCCAACTTGTGAAGTAACCAATCACACGACGTGGGTGATCGGCCCCCATCAATTCACGGCCGTCTTTGTCGTAAATCGTACAGTAAGGAACATCCACACCAGCCGTTTGGTACAGGCCATCAGGACGACAGTTTGAAGTGACTGCACCGCCATTAACTGATAGCGATACAAGGGAAGAATCTGTTGTTGCGCCAGCATCGTCAGTCGCTTTAGCGTAAATCGATACCGAGCCTGCCGCTGCTGGAGTGAAATCCACAGCGTAAGGCGCAGCGGTCGCTGTACCAATCAGTGCACCTGCGGCAAAGAACTCAACTTTAGCAACGGTACCATCTGCGTCTGCCGCAGTAGCTGAAACTGTTACCGTACCGCCAAGCTCAACAGAAGTGGCTGATAGCGCTACGTCTACCGTTGGCGCTTCGTTACCAGGTTGACCAGCAGCGACTGTCAACGTAACAGCACTTACTGTGCTCGCTGCATTTTTGTCGTCATAAGCTTTCGTTGAGAACTCGTGAACACCCTCTGTCGCCGTCCATGAAGCAGTGAAAGGTGCTGCAGTTGATGTGCCAACCAATGCGCCGTCAACAAAGAACTCCACTTTGCTGACTGTACCGTCTGTGTCTGCAGCGTCTGCGGCAAGGTTAACGACGTCACCAGCTGTGATAGAAGCCGACGCAGAAGGAGAAGTTAGTGAAACAGTCGGTACTTCGTTAAGTGGTGGATCAACAGGGTCGCCATCACAAGCGCCAAGGCTCTCCCACTCACCCCATTCACCTGATTGAGCTGGGTTGTTGTTTTGCGTCCAGTAGCGCGCTTTATATGCGCTATTTTCGTGCTGAACTTGATCACCACCATTATAAACTTTTGATGAATCCCAAGCTTCTAGAGGTTTACAGTCAACGGCTGCATAGCTGTTGAATGCCATTAGACAAGATGCAGTCAAAGTACTGAGTGTGAATACACTCTTTGCCGCTTTCCCGTTTCTAAGGTGCATAGTGCTCTTCCTTAAGTTGTTGTTAATACGATAGTAAACACGTCACATAAAACGCACTTTTACTTTTATTTCGACGTAAAATAACTTAAGTACAACGACAGGTTTTCACACTACATATTTATAGATTTTCAACAGCACATCGCAACAAACCACTAAAACACTGCAACAAAACGCAACTTATTTTGCACCAATAACTAATTTTAAAGTGCAAATAAATATATCCGTCGCAAACTGCTGAATAAGTAGAACAAAATTCTAAATTTGGTGTACCCGTTCCAGATTACCTTGCCACTTTTTAACGTTTTTCAATGCTTTGCGGTATAGAGCTGATTGCTTTTTCGAAACACAAAGAGCTGTTCAGGCAAGTGCCAAAATACAAGTTCAATCCCCCTATTCTACAAAGTCGTGCTTTCACTCACCGCTGCAGCACTACACTTGTTAGAGTCAGCCCGCGCTTTCTGTTGGTAACTTGGTCATTCTAGGTGTTTCATTGAAATGACGTTTGTACTCACGGCTAAACTGAGACGGGCTACTGTAGCCAACAAGTCGAGCTGCATCATTCACCCTTTTTCCTTCTAACTGAATGAGTTCTCGTGCTTTATTCAGTCGAACTTTTTTAATGTACTGCAAGGGGGATTCTAAAGTAACGGCTCTGAATGCTTGGTGAAATGCTGATATGCTCATATTTGCTTCTTCGGCAAGCGTCTGTACATTGAGCTGTTCATGATACTCTTGATGAACTCTATTAAGCGCTTTGGCTACTCTGGCATATGAGCCTTCTTGGTATGCCAGATCAAATAAAACGTGTCCCGACTCACTTACTAGCGTTCGATAAACAATTTCTTCCAATAACATGTCACCAAGCATCGCCACTTCCAGCTCGTCGCATAACGCAGTCATCAAACGCTTGCACGCATCCAACATCTGCTCGTTCATACGAACTGACTTTAGACCACAACGAGTCGAGTCTTCACAGACATTACTAAAACGTTGTGATTCCAGTTTTTTGACGAGTTTTTGCAACATAGCTGGAGAGATATCTATGGAAATCCCAAGCAGCGGTTCATTGTCGACTGCAATCGCTTCACACTCTAACGGCATAGGAACCCCAACCACCAAGTAGTCGTCTGGTCCATAGCGAACTGGAGTCTGACCGATGTGGATGTTCTTATACCCTTGTCCCAAAACAATGACACCGGATTGATATACGAAAGGTTGACGATTGTTACCTTTATTGCTGCGATAAAACCACACGCCATCAATGGCGGTTTCTTTAATACCCTCTAGTTCATCTAGGCCAAACTTAGTGGCGTATTGCTGCATTGTCTCAGCTAGTGTCTTCATTGCTTCACTCCAATCATTACCCACGCACTATACTTGGAGTTCTGATTACAGTTCCAGCACAAGAGGGGCATATTTGTAGAAATAGGCAATAAATTTGCAGAAATCGGTCTACTCACAGACAAAACTGCGTACTAATATGCATGTATTCACTCTCCTCACATTGGAAGCAAGAGGTCTAATAATGAACTTTTCATACGTCAACCCTACTAAAATCTTCTTTGGCCAAGGCCAAATCGCGGCAATTAAAGAGGCGATTCCTGCCGATCAAAAAGTACTTGTTATCTACGGTGGCGGCTCTATCAAGAACAATGGTGTTTACGACCAAGTAGCACAAGCCTTAGAAGGCCGTGAATGGCTTGAATTTTCAGGCGTGGAGCCAAACCCAACGAAGGAAACGCTAGATAAAGCAGTTGCTATCGCAAAAGAACAAAACGTTGATTTTATTCTTGCTGTTGGTGGTGGTTCAGTTATTGATGGTTCTAAGTACGTAGCAGCATCAGCGAAATACGACGGTGATGGCTGGGATATCATGGTGGGCAAACATCAAGTAACAGAAGCAACACCGCTGGCAGCCATCCTTACTCTTCCGGCAACAGGCTCTGAGTCAAACATGGGTGCTGTAATCACTAAGAAAGAAACGCAAGATAAATTGGCGTTCTTAGCACCTGCAGTTCAGCCGAAGTTTGCGGTTCTTGACCCAGACGTAATGAAGACCCTACCTGAGCGTCAGCTTATCAACGGTCTTGTGGATGCATGGGTTCACGTTTGTGAGCAATACCTAACACTGCCAACGGGCGCAATGGTTCAAGACGGTTACGCAGAGGCACTACTGAAAAACCTAAAAGTGCTGGGTGATCAGTTCGAAGAGCGCGATAACGACCAATGGCGTGCAAACCTAATGTGGACAGCAAACCAAGCATTAAACGGTCTCATCGGTAGCGGTGTCCCTCAAGATTGGGCGACACACATGATTGGCCATGAACTGACAGCGCTTTGGCACGTAGACCACGCGCGTTCACTGGCTATCATCCAACCATCGCTACTTCGCAACCAAATGCAATTTAAACGCCCTAAGCTTGAGCAAATGGGTCATAACGTATTTGGCTTAGCAGAAGGTGAAGATTTGGCAGAGCGCACTATTCAAGCCATCGAAGCTTTCTACCACCAGCTAGGCGTAGCAACTCAACTTGAAGAGTACGGAGATGACCGTGAAGCAGCTATTGATTCTGTGATCGCTCAGCTAAACAAACACGGTATGACGGTGTTGGGTGAAAACCAGGCAATTGATTTAGAAAACAGCCGCAAGATCCTAGACCTAGCGGTAGCATAACAACCCAACCTATCAATTTACTGCCTTTTTCACGGCATTGAGTTCTTTTGAGCTCAATGCCGTTTTTTTATGTTAATTTGGACATAAATAATAAGTAAATGCGCTATTTGCGATAATTTAACCTAACTTATCCATTAAACGCAGCAAATACTCATTCCAAAACTAAAATCAAAGAAACAGTAGTTTGCCGTCTCGCGACGGTCCGAAGGGGAAAATGTCTATTCAAAGGTTCATCGTATGTGGCTAATTATTATTGCCAGTGCGTTCATACACATCATCAGCATCAAGACCGGTCCTAAATGGCTGTTCTTTGCGACGAAACCAATACCGATTATTGCTATGATCGGTATGTTGTTACTGTCTCCAGCAATCCAGCTTCCTTACGCAAAATGGATTATTTCAGGACTCTCATTATCACTCATTGGGGATTTAGTGATGATGTATCCAAAGGATAGCTTCACTCAAGGAATAAAGTTTTTTTGTGCCGCTTTAACATGCTATGCGTTAGGCTTCATCCAAATTGCCGCTTGGCATTTTACGCCTTGGCTGCCCTTTGCGGTTTTGGGCTTCGGCATCTGTGCGTACTTATTCTTTAAACCTGATTTAGGGAAAGAAAAATGGTTAGTCGCCAGCTATATCATCGTTTTGATGACGATGTTATGGATGTCGATGGAGTATTATGCTGCCGGTAAGACTCAATCTTCGGCTTTCGCGGTGTTAGGGAGTGTCATTTTCACCATGTCCGGCATCGTGATTGCGTTTGAACGCTTTGGCAGCACTTCCACATTTTCCCGCCAAGTCGCAATGGCGACCTATTACTCAGCACAACTCCTTATTGCCATGTCCGTCTCCGCTATAGTAATTCGCTAACTAATACAAACGGTTAAATAGATACTATCGAGACTTGTAATTTCCTTTTTCAACGCAATGCTTTTTCATTCTCAAATACAGCTTTTTGCGGGGTATTTGCAGATGGTTGGCGGCATCGGAAACTCGCCCAGAATGCAAGAACAGTGCATCTTCTATGAGTTGCTTTTCGAAATCGTCCACCAATTCATCCAATGGGATCTGAATATCATTTTGTGAGTAGATACGCTCTTTACCTGTCAGCTTAACAATCCCGATTGCGTACAGCTCAGCAATGTTTCTAAGTTCGCGAATATTACCCGGCCACGGATAACTCCTCAGAAGAGCAAGGTAGTTGGTGTCTACATTTGGCAGTGCTTTGCCGAGTTTCTTACAACTCAACTTTAAGAAGTAGTGAAATATCGCCACGATATCATCAGGTCGCTGGCGCAAAGGTGGCACGTGCACCATCCCTTGGTTAAGCAGGTAGTATAACTCTGGCAACAATTGGTTCTTAGCAATGTAGTCTTCAGGTTCTAACTCAAAAATCGTCACCACACGCAGGTTCTTTTTTCCACAACGCTCACGGGCCAGCAGCAACTGAGCCAAATGCCGTTGCCCCTCTTCGGGCAATTCAGGCAAATTATCTAAAACAAGCACACACGGTTCCAGCTTGTTAACCGCATCATCAATACACTTCATTGTTGTGGTGCTACTGAGAGCAAGAGTGAGATATTCCATGTCTTCGCTCTTCGCCATCATATCTTTGACGACCCCAGCTACGCTGTGGCGTCCTGTGCCCGACTCACCATAAACCACCAAGTGCGTGTCCAACAAAGCATATTGCGCTACGTATTTTCGGATCTGCTCCATGTGCGCAGACTTACCAATTAGTGAACGCGAAATCGATTTCTCCGCCTGACGCTGCAACTCCACCTGACTAGTACGAGTTTCAAGCTGCTGCTTAACAAGCGTTAAAAGCTCCGTCGGATTAATCGGCTTTTCCAAAAACTCACACGCACCTAGCTTCACGGCATCCACTGCCATCGGAATATCGCCATGCCCAGTAATCACAATAACCGGAATTCGCTCATCGATATTTTTAATCAGCCTCAGCAACTCTAAGCCATGCATCTGTGGCATGTACATGTCTAGAATTACAACGCCCGCCCACTCTGGAGAGACGTATTGCAACGCTTGCGTTGGGTCGTTAATGGCCTTTGACTTTATCGATGAGATGTTCATTAAGTAAGAATAAGAATCCAAAACGTCTTGATCATCATCGACCAATAATACTGAATATAGGTTATTGCTCATTAGGTAGCTCCAACACAACCATCGCACCTTTTTCTAGTGAGGAAGCGAGGTAGATATTTCCTTTATGCTTTTCTATTAATGATTTACAAATATTCATCCCCAGCCCTAGGCCAACCTCTTTTGTCGAAACAAAAGGCTGAAAAATCCGTGGCACAATCTCTTCTCCAAAACCAATGGCATTATCACTGATCGCAACCAGTGTGGTTTGCTTACTCCGGTCCACCAGTTCCGTTTTAATTCGTTTTTTCTCTTCTCTTGTGCTTTCCATTAGCGCATCGCAACTATTTACTAAGACATTGATGAAAACCTGTTCCAACGACAACATATCACCTTGAACTTTCACATCGTCAGGTAACTTATTTTCTATCGTGATCTGTTGACGTTTTGCGCGCGTATTCACGATGGTAGACGCTTGCTCCGCCACCTCATGAATGCATACTGGTTTCACCTCTCTCTCCCCTTCTGGTTTGCGTGCGAACTGGCGTAAACTGTTGATAATCTTGCTCATCCGAGTCGTCAAACCCTCGATATGCGTGATCGACTCGCTGACCTTATCTGGCGTCTCTTGTTGAAGAAACATTCTCGCACTGTACAAATACGTCGACATCGCATTTAGTGGTTGATTAAGCTCATGCGCTAAACTCGTCATGGTTTGCCCTACAACCGCCATTTTCGCTGCTTGAATAAGCTCATCTTGTGTTTTTTTAAGATTGTCTTCGGTTCGAATTCGCTCTTCAATTTCGTTTTCTAACTGTTGGTTTTTCAGCAACAAGTCTTGCGTTTTTTCTAACACTCGACTTTCCAATGTACGCGTGGTGATTTCTTGATGCGTCACATCAGTGATAGTCATGATAAGTTTGTATTCAGCACCATGGGCAAAAGGGCGAATATCGAAACGTACGTATGTAGGGGTCTCCCCTCCAAGTGACAAGGTCACATGAATTTTTCCAAGTTCAATCCACAAGTGCGAGCCATCAAATACCTTTTTTAGCTGATCTCGGCAGCTCTCAGGGAAGTACTCCCAAATCGGATAACTTTCGTTAACTTCACCAAGCTTCAATAACTTACGAGCACTCAAGTTTGCAGACTCTACTACTCCCTTGAGGTCACTCGTGATCAAACTTGCCGTGGTATTGTTGATTAGACTCAAGGCATTAGTACGTTGAATTTCTTGTACCTTTTCACCATATTCGATGAGTTTTTCACTCAAGCGCCCGATTTCATCATTTCCGTCCACCACAACTGGGTGACTGAGATCGTTTTTTATGATGGCATCAATACTGTCCCCCAGCCCTATCAAACGCGCCACAATGCGGCGATTGATAAAATAATACGTCAGGAACATACTCGTCATGATCGAAATACTGAAGCAAACGAGCAAAACGTGATTACCATATGACACACGCTCCGCAGTTTCAGTTTTCACCTGTTTGAACGTTTGATCTGCGATAACAACCAACTCACCGATTTGTTGATGAATGGCATCCATACTAAGTGAAATCTGCTCTTGCATCTTTTTGATGCCACCGTTGAGTTTCACTAGTGACATAAGTTGTTTTTCGAACGCACCATCTTGACTCAACACCACGGCAAGTTCTTGCAGCAATTGCTTATAAGCGATTGATGTTGGTTGATTCATCAACGTTGTACTGCTTTCTTGAAGATCCATCAGGCGAAAGTGAATTACTTTCATCCCATTATCGACCTGCTCCGGCATTGAGGCACCGGCAACGTCAATAGCCATGTCATACACCGCCGATTCAACATCGATAACCTTTTGTAATGTACTCAGTTGAACCAGCAAGCTTTGAATATCTTTTGAATCGTTTACCCGCTCAATCTGCCAATGCACTTCTTGGCGAAGAGGTTTGAGCTCCGAGCGGATATCTTGGTGAAGCCAGTTAATTTGCTCCATCAATTGATCGACTCGGCGGTTTTGGTCGATTCGTAAGGAAATCAGATCGACATACTTTGCCAGTAGCGAAGCAAGTCCGGCTTCCGATTCAAGTAACTGATAGAACTCCGAATTCATTCTATTGCTCTTTAGAACGGTTGAAATAGAAGCTAGCTCTTCATTCACCTGCATCGCTTGTTCATTGAGCTGTACTTTGTTGTTAACAACTTGAAGCGCTTCAACGCGTCGGTTTATTTCACTGGTTTTACTTTCGAGAAAGTAGCTGGCGTTGTATTTTGGTACGCTATCTTCCAGTAAAATCCGCACCTGATTGTCTAGACTATTCCACGTTGCCCAAGCAACCATACACACCACAGTGAGCAACATCGTACTGCAAGCGAAAGCAGCAACTAAACGAGCTCCAATGGTTTTATACTTCGGGTACAACACTACTTCCCTTACCCCCGACACTTAGCCAATTGTTGATTTACATTGTCCAACTGTTCTGACATAGCACGGCCTAATTCATGAGAAAACTCCGCCAACAATGCTTGGTAGTGCGTCATACCTACTTCGGAATCTATATCCAATGTCGCCAGCTTTTGAGCAATTGGAGCTATTTGTTCTTTGCTCAGTGGCAATTCAAACAACTGCTTCTCGATAGCCTTTAGTGAGCACTGTTGTTCAGGGTTCTGTTCAAATTTAATGAGAGTGAGCCAAGCATCTTGTAACTCTGGAAGACGCTTAGTAATCGCAGTATCAAAAATCAAATTGATGAGTGCTTCTCTCGGCATCACCTGTTTTAGATCGAGTATTGGGTTTTCACCACTGTATCGAGCCGTATCATAGAGGGCCGTTTTTGAAAATGCGCTGCTTTCCATTTGTTCTTGAACTTCTTTTGAAAGCAAATGCGCAACAAAGGCTTCAGCCAACTTGTCTCTCTCTCCTCGATTTATTTGGGCAATATAGGTTGGCATAAGCGTAAAGTCTTGATCATAAGCAAAACCGACGTAATCAAACTTACGCTTGGCGATCAATGCATAACTGTCAATAGTTGGCCCAACACCAAACTTACCTTTGGCAATATAGTCCGCAACCCCAAAGCTCCGTGATGAAATCGTTGCCAAATTTGCTCCTACATTGAGCAAAATACGCCAGCCCTGTTTCCAACCATATCGACTAAGCACACTCTCAACCATCAGCTGAGTTGTTCCTGAGCGGCTTGGCGTACTCATTGTGACGTGACCAAAATACAGAGGGTTGGTCAAATCTTGAAAACGCTTCGGTTCTGGCAAATGATTTGCGGCTAAATAATCCTTGTTCCAAACAATTCCCGCCCCAGAATATCCAAAAGCAACAACTTGTTCGTTATTCGGCAATAGATAAGCAGATAACCATTTCGGAACTTGCACGCTAGACGACATATCAGCTAAACGATGTTCGTCAGACAGCTCTTGCATCAAAAATGGAGATGAGCTCAATACCAAGTCGATATCCTTCATATAGCTTTTGCTTAGCAATTGCAGACTCGATTGCGTACGTCGGTGAACCACTCTTACTTCCGCATCGGGATAGTGCTGCGTAAAGTCATCCACCAAAGCGGTGATAGGCGCTTGAGAAAAAGTAGTGAGTATCACCAGCTCTTTATCTGCAGCGGTTGTGAGCGGTGTATAAAGGGCAGCACCAAGAAGTAAACAACGCCCCAATTGCTTGAAATCAGCCATCAAACTAACCAAAAACCTTAAATAATGTGCGGTAACTCAAATCTATTACAGATTGTCAAAAAATCTTACAGAGTGTGTTTGAGTCATTATTGACGCACTTCAACCAAAACTACGCATATTCTATCAGTAACAAGTCTCAGGCTACCGTTCTAAATTCCCGTTTTTGACTCAGCCTAAATATCAATATGAGTCAATTCTGTCTCAAATTCATGCCTTTGTACTGTGCAATCTGTCACTCCAAGATGGCCCTGCGACAAAAAATTTGTAATTAAAACTTGGAGTGCAACATGTTTAACTTCTTTAAAACACGCCCTGACCTCCCTCTTTCAGATGGCTCGAAAGAGGAAATGCAGGCGCGTTTCAAACGCTACCAATGGCATGTATTTTTAGGTTTGGTATTTGGTTACGCCGTCTTCTACGTAGTACGTATGAGTTTAGGCGTTGTAAAAAAACCAATGCTGGATGCAGGCATCGTAACTATCGAAGAACTCGGCGTCATGGGTTCAGCTTTCTTCTTCACTTACGCTTTTGGTAAGTTCTCGAACGGCTTCCTTTCTGACTATGCCAACATTGGCCGATTTATGTCGTTCTCACTGCTACTGTCAGGTATCACAGCAGTATCCATGGGTTTGAACACAACGGCTTTCTTCTTCGTTCTACTCTGGGGGCTAAACGGTTGGTTCCAATCTGTTGGTTCAGCACCTTCTTGTGTGTCTCTATTCCAATGGTTCTCACCAAAGCAACGTGGTAGCCGATACTCTATTTGGGGTGGTTCACGCAACATCGGTGAAGGTATCACCTGGATCTTAACTGCTTCTCTAGTGAGCTACTTTGGCTGGCGCGCCGGTTTCATCGGTGCCGGTATCGCAGCGATTGCAGCAGCACTATGTATGTTCTTCATCCTAAAAGATCGCCCACAAACTTACGGCTTGCCGGATTCAGCAACTGCGTTTGACGAAGAGCCTGAGATTAAGAAAAAGAACGACCCGAAAGAAACTCGTCGCGCTCAAATGTTCATCATGAAGCAACCAACAGTTTGGCTAATTGCTGCGGCATGTGCGGCGATGTACATCTCACGTTACGCAATGTCTTCTTGGGCTGTTCTTTACCTCCAAGAGGCAAAAGGTTACTCATTGATCGACGCTGGTTTTGCAATGTCTACCTACCCAATTGCTGGTCTCGCAGGTGCAATACTATCGGGCATTATCTCTGACAAGCTGTTCAACTCTAATCGCCACATCCCAACTCTACTTTACGGATTGGCAAACATTGGTGGTATGTGCTTGATGTTCTTTGGTCCAGACAACCGCATTGTTGACGCAGTTGCATTAGGTTTGATTGGTTTCGCTATTGGTGGCCTAGTTGTCTTCCTTGCTGGTCTAACTGCATGTGACCTAATGCCTAAGAATGCTGTTGGTGCAGTTAAAGGTTTTATCGGCCTGTTCTCTTACATCGCTGCTTCTGGTCAAGAGCTAGTATCTGCTTCTCTTATCAAAATCACCGAAATTGATGGCGTAACCAAATACGACTTCTCGCAAGCGCAATATTTCTGGCTAGCCGCTGGTGTAATTTCTCTGCTTCTTGCTTTGACTGTTTGGAATGCGAAGAAAGTGGTTGATATCGACCCTGTTGAAGAAACAGAGCTAGAAGTTCGCCCTAGTCACTAATTCATAACAAAAGCGGGAGGCTACTCCCGCTTACTTCTCCAATTTCTTAAGTTCTTTTGCTAAGAGTGCTTACGAAATTAATAGCCCCCTATTTTTATTTTCCTTTTTATATGTCGATTGAGGTGACAAATGTGTAAAACCAAAATAGTGGCCACGCTAGGTCCAGCGAGTGAAAGTCGTGAAACACTGACTAACTTAATCAAAGCAGGCGCTAACATAGTCAGGCTCAACTTTTCGCATGGAACCGCACAAGAGCACATTGCACGTGCGCATTTGGTTCGTGAAATTGCAACCGAGCTAAACACTTATGTTGGAGTACTAGTGGATTTACAAGGCCCCAAAATTCGTATTTCTTGCTTTGAGAATGGTGCTATTCAACTCAATCAAGGGGAAGTGTTTACTCTGAGCGGAACACTCGACGCAAAAGCTGGCAACCAAGAAATGGTTGGCCTTGATTATCCAGAGCTAATTCAAGATGTGAACGTAGGCGATATTCTGCTGCTGGATGATGGCCGCATTCAGCTTAAAGTAAATCAAGTCGATACTAACGAGCAATGGATAAAAACAACAGTATTAAATAGCGGTAAATTATCTAACCGTAAAGGCATCAACTTATTAGGTGGCGGTCTTTCTGCACCTGCTCTTACCGCGAAGGACATTCAAGACATCGAAACCGCGGCAAAACTTCGTGCCGACTTCCTTGCTATCTCTTTCCCACGCAATGCACAAGATATCGAGTACGCTCGCAGCTTAGCGCATAGAGCAGGTTGCGATGCCAAGATTGTAGCTAAGGTAGAACGTGCCGAAGTAGTTGAAACCAAAGAAGCTATGGATGACGTAATTATCGCATCAGACATCATCATGGTTGCTCGCGGCGATTTAGGTGTAGAGATAGGTGACGCGCGATTACCGATGGTTCAAAAATCACTAATTAATCGCTCTAAGCATTGGGGTAAACCTGTGATCACTGCGACACAAATGTTGGAATCAATGATCGAAAACCCACTCCCTACTCGGGCTGAAGTGCTAGACGTGGCAAACGCGATTATTGATGGGACAGACGCTGTTATGCTCTCAGCAGAATCCGCAGCGGGTAAATACCCAATCGAAGCAGTCGAAGCTATGGTTCGTATCGCACAAGGTGCAGAGCACGAACTGGAATGTAACCACGACTGCTGGGATAGCCTTCAACATCTATGTTCTACCCCCGGTAAAAGCTTTGCGCTCTCATCGATGATTTCGGCTTCTCGCGCTCATCAAGATCTTGGCGTTGCGATTTTAACCCAACATGGAGAAACGCCGCTATTAATGTCTCGATGCCAGAGTAAGACTAAGATTTGGGCTCTTAGTGATAATCCTGCTTTACTTGCACAAATGACAATCCTGCGAGGAGTTGAACCTTTGCATTTCAAAGCTGCAGGAGCCAAAATCGAACTAGCACCGCAGATTGTAGATTGTTTACGCCAGAAGGCTCGCGAAGCTCATATCTCATCAATCTTAATGACTCAGCTGGATTCCATAGAAGGCATGGGGGAAATTAATGCCTGTCGCTTACTGAGCTTGAATATGACTTCTCACGTCAAGCCTGCCGAAGATATCGCGGCGTAGTCTTACCTCCCCCTTATTCAAGCTCGAACTTGAATTTTTCTCCCATAACTTGCTCCATAGGGACTTGACCTGCCACATGGCAGGTCTTTTTTATAGCACACGATATAACCAAACCTTTACATCCTCGTTAGATAAGGGACTTAAGTTAATGAAATTAAGGTCATAACTTGCTATTGTAGCTCCATTGTTATCACTAAAAGCGTGCCCCTTTGAACGAGAACACTCCTGTTGTTGAATTTAACAACGTAAACAAGTGGTACGGTGAATACCACGCCCTTAAAGATATTAATTTTTCAGTACACACCGGTGAAATCGTAGTTGTATGTGGCCCTTCTGGTTCAGGTAAATCCACACTTATCCGTTGTATCAACCACTTAGAATCTATTCAAGAAGGCGAGCTCAGCGTTTTCGAACAGCCAGCCGATTCTAAAATGCAGAAACCTGGCAAAGTGGGTATGGTGTTTCAACACTTTCATCTGTTTCCACACCTAACGGTTTTAGAAAATCTCACCCTTGCCCCTATTCGCACGCTTAAGCTTTCTAAACAAGAAGCGGAAAAGCGCGCCATGCAGTATCTCAAACGCGTTAACATCGAAGAGCAAGCCAACAAGTACCCCATTCAGCTTTCCGGTGGTCAGCAACAGCGTGTCGCAATTGCCCGTTCGCTTTGCATGGAACCTGACCTATTATTGTTTGATGAACCAACGTCTGCGCTCGATCCTGAAATGATCAACGAAGTATTAGACGTCATGGTTGAACTTGCACAAAGCGGCATGACCATGATTTGTGTGACTCACGAAATGGGTTTTGCGAAGAAGGTCGCGAATCGAGTGGTGTTTATGGACGAAGGGGAAATCATCGAGATGAACTCACCAATCGCACTCTTTGAGACACCACAGCACCCTCGCACTCAAGCGTTTTTAAATCAGATTCTGAGCTACTAGCCGATGGTATTTCGAATCCTAAAACCCGTTTTACAAGCCATATTACAAATCGCGATTCTATTGGTTGCGATCGTTTGGGTGCTCGATTCTGGAGCACAAGCGATGGGTTATCAATGGCAATGGGAGCGCGTGCCAGACTACATCGCCTTTTATGAAGATGGTGAGTGGTGGCCTGCAGAATTAGTAGATGGCCTACTCGTTACCCTAAAAATCTCTGCACTTAGTCTATTCTTCACCTTGGTTATTGGTTTCGTCACCGCGTTGCTGCGCCTGAGCAACTCCAAAGTAGGCAACGCGATGGGTACCGCTTATGTAGAGTTGATTCGCAACACGCCGCTACTGGTGCAGATTTACCTGCTCTACTTCGTGTTTGGCCCTGTTATTGGCTTAGACAGGTTCAGTACTGCGGTCTTAGCATTATCGCTTTTCCAAGGTGCTTACACTGCAGAAATATTCCGTGCTGGCTTAAACAGCATTCCAAAAGGTCAGTTTGAAGCGGCGAAGACCCTAGGGCTATCCCCTTTCTTTGCCTACAAAGACGTGATTCTTCCGCAGGTACTTCAACGTACTCTGCCACCATTGACCAATGAAGTGGTTTCTCTGATTAAGAACTCTTCAATCGTCAGTGTGATGGCAATATTCGACCTCACAACCGAGGCAAGAAACATCGTCTCTGAAACGGCGATGCCATTTGAAATCTGGTTTACTGTGGCAGCAATCTACCTTGCTCTCACATTATCACTTTCTGGCTTATCCGCTTGGCTGGAACACAAACTAGGAGCCAGTTGGCGCAAATTATAAGGAGATAACATGAAGTTATTCAAAGCGACCATTACTGCATTACTGGGGCTTGCGATTGCTTTACCTTCATTAGCCAATGAAGAAGCAGCAACACCAAACGTAGATCAAATTAAAGAGCGCGGCACGCTTCGCGTTGGTATGTCGACATTCGTACCATGGGCGATGCGTAATAAGCAAGGTGAGCTAATTGGTTTTGAAATCGACGTAGCAAAACGACTTGCTGCTGATTCTGGCTTGAAAGTCGAATTCGTACCGACAGCATGGGACGGAATTATCCCTGCTCTGTTGGCGAAAAAATTTGACGTTATCATTGGCGGAATGTCGATTACCCCTGAACGCTCTAAGAGCGTGCTGTTCACGGAACCTTATTCCCACTCTGGCGTTCAAGTCGCGGCAAACAAAGAGTTAGCCGAAGGCTTTAGTGAGTTTTCTGATTTCAACTCTCGCCGCGTGAAAATTGCCGCTCGTCGCGGTGCATTCACCGTTCAAGTTGCGCGCGAAACCTTCCCTAAAGCAAAGATCCTTCAATTCGATGACGATGCTCAAGCATTTCAAGAAGTCCTTAACGGAAATGCGCACGCTGTAATCGCATCAAGCCCAAAACCAGAGCACGAAGCGGTCAAACACGCAGACAAACTATTCATTCCATTTACAGAGCGTCTATCGAAAGGTAACGAAGCCTTTGCTGTTCGTTTAGGTGAGGAAGACAAAAAAGCCTTCTTCAACAAATGGATTGAAGCACGTACTCAAGATGGTTGGCTAGATGAGCGTTACGAATACTGGTTCTCAACGCTTGATTGGCAAGACCAAATTGCACAGGGTCAATAACGCCCCCAACGTTTGCAATAACTAAATACACCGACTCGTTTAGCGGGTCGGTTTCTTCTTTACTAACGGAGTCGAACCTTGAGCGGACAAACCACCTCTCGCGTTGCACCAACCAAATCTAATTCAGGCTTTTTCTTCAGCCGTTTTAACCTACTCGATTGGGTGCTACTGGCCATCTGTGCGTTTGTTGGGGTTTGGCTCTACCATCGTTCAACTGTTGGTGTTAATTACATCTGGCATTGGAAAGATGCGATTGATCTGTTATTCACACCCAGATCAGACGGTGGTTTACCATATTTTTTTCAAGGCTTAATTTCAACCTTACGCCTTAGCCTCTGGGGCATAACCTTTGCGCTGGTATTGGGTACCCTACTCGGTCTGGCACGCTTCTCAGATGCTGTCTGGTTGCGCACACCCGCCAACGCGTTTATTCAGTTGGTACGAAATATCCCACCATTGGTGTTCGTATTTATCTTCTATTTCTTTATTTCTAACCAGCTGATTCCGTTACTTGGGTTAGAAGATCTTCTTCGCAACTACCGTGGCGAACCTAACTCTATTCAACACTTCCTATTCGGCCCAGCGAATCTTTGGGAAAACTTGGCATCCGGCGTACTTTGTGTTGGTCTGCTTTCTTCTGCCTACATTGCAGAAGTGGTGCGTGCTGGATTACAGAGCGTTGATAAAGGCCAATGGGAAGCGGCAGACTCTCTCGGTCTTTCATCTTGGGTCAAATATCGCTTCGTCATTGCGCCACAGGTACTAAAAGCCATTACACCAGCGCTTGCAGGGCAAACTATTTCGTTAGTCAAAGACACCTCAATCGTCTCACTGATCTCAATTCAAGAAATGACCTTCGTCGGTACAGAAATGGCGAACTCTTCAGGCTACATTTTCGAAATTTGGCTCATTGTCGGC
Organism: Vibrio sp. D401a; assembly: GCF_030248515.1. Taxonomy (NCBI): domain Bacteria; kingdom Pseudomonadati; phylum Pseudomonadota; class Gammaproteobacteria; order Vibrionales; family Vibrionaceae; genus Vibrio; species Vibrio sp. D401a. The sequence continues at coordinate 18,426 of NZ_JAHGAI010000043.1, forward strand.
TTTGTTTACTTCCTGATTTGTTTCGGTCTATCAATGTTTTTTAGGTACATCGAGAAAAAATCGGAATCTATTTCAAATTAACTCAATAAGCCTCGCAATTCGATACCGAATGGGGTTTCAATAGAACCCTCATATTGTTACATTGAAAATATGAATAGCATTCGGTACATAGCATGGAGCTAACAAAACAATCTGATTATGAACGCTATATTCGGATTGACGAGAATGGAGAGCATTGTGTGCATCTTCATCAATTTGTCTTTAGAAGCGTATATCAGCCCATTTTTGACCACTCAAGAACACTGATTGGTATGGAGGCTCTCCTTCGTATCGAAACCGTAGATGGTGTTTCAATCCGACCAGACATCTTCTTCTCCGACAACAGTTGGGATAAGAGTTTCCGTCTTGCCGTAGAATTCCTAAGTCGCGCTATCCATATACGAAATTTTGCCAAGCACTTTGCTGGTTCTGGGGTTAAGTTGTTCTTAAACGTCATGCCTGCCGCCCTGCTCACACTAACCACCGATATGGGGTTCAAAGATACAGGGTTGCTTTATCAACGTTTGAAAGCCCTTAATATGGAGACGAGCGACGTTGTTTTTGAAGTAATTGAACAGCATTGTGAAGAAACAGAAAGCCTCATAAAAGCCGTCGAAAAGCTCAAAGCCAGTGGTTTCCTATTCGCGATTGACGACTACGGCGCCCAGTATTCCGACCAAAAAAGAGTTCTTCAACTCTGTCCTGATATTATCAAGATTGACCGTTCTTATTTATTAGAGTTCTGCAATGGTAACGAAGGTGCCGTCTTCAGCGCTATGGAGCTCGCACAGAATTTAGGCGCGAAGGTTGTGATTGAAGGCGTCGAGCAAGAGAATCAACTCGCTGCAATGCAAGCGCTCTGCGTAGACTTTTATCAAGGGTTCTATCTAGGAAAGCCGAAATCAATCCACCATTGGACAGCACAAAAAGCCAATGCCAAAGTTCTGCATTAAACGCATTATCGAAGATACAGATTAAATCGTTTTAGATACAAAAGCGCCGCCTAGGTTACTCACCAAGGCGGCGCTTTTCTGTTTACGTCGATTTTAATATCGAAAGGAAACGCTTAGAAGAAGTCGATGGAGTTACGACCACTCTTAGGATCGCGAACCGCTTGAGGCTTGTCCGCTTTCTTACCTTTCTTAGCTGACTGCGACAACGCTTCTTGCTGAGCTTTACGCTCTTTGTGTGCCGCTTTACGACCCGTCGATTTAGGGCCTTTAACGTTCGCTTTCTCGCTCTTTTTCGAGCGAGACTTTTCTTTGCGTGCTGCTTGCGCTTCTTTCTTCGCCTTCTTCTCTGCTTTTTGCTCAGCAGTTTCTGGCTCAGTCACTGGCGCATCACACACAACGACATAATATTCTTGGTTGAACTCGAAGAAATCACCGTCGTACATTTTGCGACGTTTACGCGTTTCTAGCTCACCATTTACCGCTACGTAACCTTCTTCGATGATGTGTTTTGCTTCACCACCGCCACTCACCAAGTTTGCGATTTTGAAAAGCTTGTACAGCTCAATTGGGTGCGCGTCAACGTCGATACCGATCGCTTCGATCTCAATCTCTTCGCCTTCTAAATACTCTTCGTGTTCGTAATCTTGGGTCATGTTCATTACTCATTTTTCTTGATGAACGGAGTTTAAACGGAATGCGTACAAATAGAAACGTGATCTTCACTCAACTTGTCCAATTGGGTATATACTCACCCAATAACTCCTTGAACGAGCGATATTTTGTCTAATAAGAACCACATTACCTTTGCCAGCGCCAACCTGTTTAACTTTATTGCTCCACCTGGTGCGTATTATGATTTCGAGAACATCTACTCACTCGATGATTGGCACGACAAACTCGCTTGGACCAAATCGCAATTCGAACAGCTCGATCCTGATGTCATTGGCTTACAAGAAGTATTTAGCATAGAAGAGACCAAAGCCTTCTTTGCCGAAATAGGTTACGAGTACTTTGCCACGGTCGACACGCCACATATCGAAGGCGATTACATCTACTCTCGCCCTGTTGTCGCTGTCGCCTCACGCTTTCCGATTGAAAGCTTTGAAGCAGTTACATTCGATAAAGAGACACTCAATTCCTTTGGTGAAATTGACGCGCCAACTTTCAGCCGCAAACCCGTTCGGGCAACCATTATTCACCCAATCATTGGTCATCTCTCTGTGTACGTCACACATTTGAAGTCACAACGCCCTGCAGACTCAGATACACCTGAACAAGCAAGCCGACCGATTGCCCGCTGGCTATCAACGCAACAACGCGGTTGGGAAGCAGCAATGCTGCGCGACGCCATGCAAAGGCAGTACGCATTGATTCCAATGCCGACAGTATTAATGGGGGACATGAACCAAGCCATCACTCCAACGAGCGTTAACAATGTTTTGACCGAACATTACGGTGACAGCGTCACTGACTTACAACTCAACGATGGCTGGGAGTTACAAATGTCACCGTCGCTAGAGTCACGACCGGCGACACACTACCATTTTGCCACAGGAAACGTGTTGGATTACATCTTACTGTCGCAGGAGTTTGATGCGCATGCCGATGTATCAATAGCGGAAGTCACGAACTACCAAGTGCTGGATTCGCACTTAATCAATCCGTCGTTTGAGAGAGATAAGAACGCCAGCGATCACGCGTTTGTGGCGCTGACGGTAGAAATTAAGCTTTAGCGTCAGTGTGACGCTTTACAATCTTACGCGGAATCAACTCTACACCCGCTTTATAGCGTTTCGCTGAAGCGTTAAGTGCAAGCTCCATTGCGCTGTCAGCAATCAGCTCAAATTGCTGTGGTAGCGAGTTGATTTTGATTGGCAGGAAGTCCAGTAAGCGGTTATCACCAAAGGTAGCCAAACGTACTTCGCCCATCAGTTGTGGCTTTTCTAACATCACGTCCAACACGCCTTCCAATAAAGTGTAAGACATCGTCACTACCGCATCAGGTAGTTGGCCTTTTGCAATCCACTCTTCCAGCACTTTCTTGCCTTCCTCACGAGAGAAGTGCTGGCCATAACCCACAAGCACCTTTTTCCCCTCTTGCTGGCAAGCAGAACGGAAACCCAGTTCACGCTCTTTAGAAACTTGAAGCTCTTCCAATGCGCCAATCAAACCGATGGATTCAATTTCCGAAGACAGCACCGATTCGGTAAGTTCAAATGCCGCATCGAAATCTTCACTGATCACACAACAAAAGTGTTCATCATCCATAGGGCGGTCGAGTGCGATAACTGGCGTGCCCGAGTTTTGCAGCTTTAAGTAATACTCACTGGCTGCTGGCATACTGCTGGCCACAAACAACGCATCAATGCGGCGACTAACCAGCGCTTCCGCGACCTTCTCTTCAGTTTGTGGATTGTCATCTGAGCAACCAATTAGAATCTGATAGCCCGCTTTACGCGAGTTCTGCTCAATCAGCTTTGCTAAACGTGCGTAACTGGTGTTCTCTAAATCAGGAATGATTAATCCGAACGAGCGTGAATTGCCTGCCCGCAGTGAAGACGCGGCGTGATCCGGCTTATAGTTGTATTGCTCGACTACCGCCATCACTTTCTTTTGGGTCTTCTCGCTAATGCGGTACTTCTGCGCCTTTCCGTTAATCACATAGCTTGCTGTGGTCTTAGAAACCCCAGCCAATTTTGCTATCTCATCCAGTGTCATATCGTAAGCCTTATTCTGTGCGCAGGATCATATTAATACATCAACGATCCTTCGATAAGTTGAATTATATGCTGAACCGATTCAGTATAAAAGCTGAAAGGATTCAGCAAAACTCAAAAATTGACGAGAATCACCAAAATCAAGCAATACAGTCTCCCTTTGCTAGGCTTTAAAAGCATTGAGACACTGAGTGTTTAAGTTTCGATTTTAAAAACAGTTTCGCTGAGTGTTTTAAAAAATTTGACCAAGTGCTGAATCGATTCAGTTTCTTATGTTCAGCAAATTGTTGTTAAGCAAAACCGTCTCGAATAGAGAAATGACGAACAAAGACACGTTCAGCAACTATAGATAAACGGCGTTACGCAAACAAAACACTGCGTAGCCAAGATGAATTAGAAATAGATACCTTAAGGCTGGAGAAGCACCATGCTTAAGCTAAGTAAGAACGACATTACCCTATCTCAATCCGCTACAGATAAGTTTGAAGCGATCAAAAACATCGCTCAAAGCCTGACAGACAAAGGTCTGGTTGAACAAGGCTATGTAGAAGGCATGCTAAACCGTGAAAACCAAAACTCAACATTCTTGGGTAACGGTATTGCGATTCCACATGGAACAACCGATACACGTTCAATGGTGAAAACCACGGGTGTTGCTGTTCACCACTTCCCAGAAGGCGTTGAATGGGGTGACGGCAATAAAGTATTCGTTGCTATCGGTATCGCAGCAAAATCGGACGAGCACTTAGGCATTCTTAAGCAGCTAACCAAAGTACTGGGTGCGGACGGTGTTGAAGCACGTCTACGTGATGCGAAAAGTGAAGACGATATCATCGCCCTACTTCATGGTGATGTTCAACTCGAAGCGGATTTCGATGCATCTTTGATTCAGCTTCAGTTCCCAGCAAGCGACATGGTTCAAATGAGCGCGGTTGCGGGCGGCCTACTTAAAAACACAGGTTGTGCTGGTACAGAGTTTGTAGCTGACCTAGTAACGAAAACACCGACGCACCTTGGCCAAGGGCTATGGCTAGTTGGTAGCGATAAGCAAGTCACTCGCACTGGTGTTGCTTTTGTGTCAACCGCCAACTTCTGTGAGTTTGAAGGCGAGAAAGTTCGCGCTCTAGTCGCTTTTGCTGCTTGCAACAACGCACATCAATCTATCTTAAGCACAATTTCTAAGCTTGTGTTTAACAATGAACACAACAAACTACTTGATGCGTCTGCTGAACAGATTCTTGCGCTATTCAAAGGCGAAGAAATGGCTACTGAAGCGGCTGAAGATGGCAATACAGCGGTCTTCAAGATCAAGAATGCTCACGGCCTACACGCTCGTCCAGGTGCAATGCTGGTTGCTGAAGCGAAGAAATTCGAATCGAACATTCGAGTAGCAAACCTTGACGGTGATGGCAAAGCGGTAAATGCGAAGAGCCTAATGAAAGTTATCGCACTTGGCGTGAAACACGGCCACCAGCTTCAATTCTCTGCTGAGGGTCCAGACGCTGCACAAGCGCTTGAGTCAATCGGTAACGCAATCGCATCTGGTCTTGGCGAAGGTTAAGGGGCGAGAAAATGACAGCATTGAAAACAAACAAAGTCGTTACCATCACGCTTAACCCTGCCCTTGATCTAACAGGTTCGCTGGACTCAATCAAAGTGGGTTCTGTCAGCCTAGTTGAAAAGAGCAACCTACACGCGGCTGGTAAAGGCGTAAACGTAGCGAAAGTACTGAGCGACCTAGGTGCAGACGTAACAGTTACGGGCTTTCTTGGCAAAGACAACCCAGAGCTGTTCCACCAGCTATTTAGCGATATCAAGGTTAAAAACGAGTTCGTTGAAGTAGAAGGCGCAACTCGCATCAACGTGAAATTGGTTGAAGCAGATGGCCAAGTGAGCGACATCAACTTCCCTGGCGTTCAAGTTACGGCAGAAGAAATCGCGCGCTTTGAAGAAACCCTATTCCGCCTTGCAGAAACACACGATTACTTCGTATTGGCAGGTAGCCTACCGGGCGGCGTTACTGCAGAGCAATGCGCGGCATGGATTGAAAAGCTGCATCAGCAAGGTAAGAAAGTCTTATTCGATAGCAGCAAAGCAGCGCTGCGTTCGGGCATCGACGCTCACCCTTGGTTGATCAAGCCAAACGATGAAGAGCTAAGCGACTTTGTTGGCGAGCACCTAACCACACCAGAGCAATGCCAAGCAGCAGCACAGACGCTAAGCGACAAAGGCATTGAGAACATCGTGGTTTCTATGGGTGCAGACGGCGTGATGTGGCTGAACCAAGGCGAATGGTTGCGTGCTCAACCACCACGAATGAATGTTGTAAGCACCGTTGGCGCAGGCGATACGCTTGTGGCTGGCTTGTGCTGGGGTCACATGCAAGTGATGCCGAAAAACGATTTACTGCGCTTCGCTACCGCGCTTTCTGCCCTAGCAGTAAGTCAAGTTGGCGTTGGCCTAACCAGTCAGGAAGAACTGGAGAACATTAAGCTCCAAACCGAAGTTACCGAGCTTTACCCTAATACGAACTTAGACAAAAACTAAGGAACAGAAGGTTATCAGTATGAATATTGCCATTATTACAGCTTGTCCAAGTGGTGTTGCCAACAGCATCATTGCGGCAGGCCTACTAGAACAAGCAGCAGCTAAGTTGGGTTGGAACGCTAAGATTGAATGCCAATCAAACGTGGTTGAACCAACACTGCTAACAGACGCTGACATTGAACAAGCAGAAGCGATCGTAATTGCGGCTAACACTCCAGTTGATACTTCTCGTTTCGTAGGTAAAAAAGTCTACCAAGCAGATATCAGCACCGTTGCAAAAGACGCAATGGCTTTCCTACAGACTGCGGTTGAAAACTCAGCAACACTAGAGCAAGCAACCACAGTTACGGCACAAGTAGCATCACCAGCAGAAAGCGGATCTGCAACGAAGAAGATCGTTGCGATCACAGCATGCCCTACGGGCGTTGCACACACTTTCATGGCAGCAGAAGCGCTAGAAGAAGAAGGCAAACGTCGTGGTCACCAAATCAAAGTGGAAACGCGTGGTTCAGTAGGGGCAAAAAACCAACTGACTGACCAAGAAATCGCAGACGCAGATCTAGTGATCATCGCAGCCGATATCGAAGTGCCTCTAGACCGCTTCAACGGCAAGAAGATGTACCGTACTAAGACTGGTCCAGCTCTTAAGAAAACGGCTGAAGAGATGGACAAAGCGTTTGAACAAGCAAGCGTATACCAACACTCTGGCTCTTCTAGCGCATCATCAGCAACAGAAGAGAAGAAAGGCGCATACAAACACCTAATGACAGGTGTATCGCACATGCTTCCTGTTGTGGTTGCAGGTGGTTTGATCATCGCCCTATCCTTCGTATTTGGTATCGAAGCATTTAAAGAAGAAGGCACGTTAGCAGCAGCACTGATGAACATCGGTGGCGGCTCGGCATTCGCTCTGATGATTCCAGTTCTTGCTGGCTACATCGCCTTCTCTATTGCTGACCGTCCAGGTCTGGCTCCGGGTCTTGTGGGCGGTATGCTTGCTAGCTCAACTGGTGCAGGTTTCCTTGGTGGTATCGCAGCAGGTTTCATTGCCGGTTACGCAGCGAAGTTCCTAGCCGACAAAGTAAAACTTCCACAATCAATGGAAGCGCTTAAACCGATTCTGATCATCCCATTCGTGGCGACACTGTTCACGGGTCTGGTGATGATTTACATCGTAGGTGGCCCGGTTTCAGGCATCATGAACGGCCTAACTGACTTCCTAAACAACATGGGTTCTGACAGCGCAGTTCTACTGGGTATTATCCTTGGCGCAATGATGTGTTTCGACCTAGGTGGTCCAGTAAACAAAGCTGCTTACGCATTCGGTGTGGGTCTATTGGCTTCACAAACTTACGCACCAATGGCGGCAATCATGGCGGCAGGTATGGTTCCTGCGCTTGGTATGGGCCTTGCGACATTCCTTGCTAAGAACAAGTTTGAGCAAAGCGAGCGTGAAGCGGGTAAAGCATCATTCGTTCTTGGTCTGTGCTTTATCTCTGAAGGTGCAATCCCATTTGCAGCGAAAGATCCAATGCGTGTAATCCCATCATGCATGGCTGGTGGCGCACTAACAGGTGCTCTATCTATGCTGTTTGGCGCAAAACTAATGGCACCACACGGTGGTCTATTCGTACTGCTAATCCCTAACGCAATCTCTCCAGTACTGATGTACTTGGTAGCAATTGCAGCAGGTACAGCGGTAACGGGCTTCACTTACGCGTTCCTAAAGAACAAATCAGAAGCGAAACAACAAGCTGCAGCTTAATCGCAAACAGCGATTAAATAACAGTTAACAATGCCTCCCTCGATTTGGCATTCGACACCTCCCTCTAGCCTCGGCTTTGGGAGGTGTTTTTTATTGTGCCCTAGTAACCTCGAAAGCCTTACGAAAACAAACACCATATCGCGTACATGAGCACCTAAAACAAAGGGCGAACGCTTATAATAAGTGTTCGCCCTTTTCTTGTTTAACAAGTCGATTTATTGCATCGGTACCGATTCGATATCCACATCCCCACTGTCGATATTGACCGTGGCCTGATACACACTGTGTGGGTCTCCATAATGCTTAAACGTGAAGTGGTATATATTTGCTGGCGTCCAGATCTCTTTATCATCCGCAGGCAAAATATCGTAACCATCTTGTTGGTACAGCTCTGTCGCCATTACATAAGCAATAGCAGCTTGTACATTGGTATCACGATCAACCTTAGGCTCTAACGACGGATTACTTGGGTAAGACTCACCATTAAAGCTCATTTGGCGGTATGCACCGTTACTCCACACAATAAAGTCTTGCCAACCATTGCTGTAGCTGTCTGCTAATACCACGGGCGTTCTCGTCACTGACATGCGATTGATCACCTTGCCACTGTTATCGAACATGTAGGCTGCACAACCACCACTTCCGCAGAAGTAACGATCTTGAAGAAGGACAAAGTGCTCTGCTGAACCATCGCTGTTCAAATCAGCAGACCCAGTCATGTATCGGATCTTGTCAGTCTCCAAAGAAAGCCCCTGCGGCATCAAAACGCTTTGGTCAATCCAAGTCGCAATGGTCGCTGCATCGGCGCTTTTTACCTCAACAGAGGCTTGGGAGTCAGCATTATCGGTAGAAATGCCGTCTGTAGAAGAACAGCCAATAAGCGTTAGTGAACCTAAAAGGAAGAGTCCTTGTAATCCGCGATTGTTCATTTGCGTTCGCTCTTATATTGATGAATTAACATAAGTATACCCATGATTGCTCAATCGCTTGTAAGAAAATCATAAAAATCAGCAAGGTGTGCATCAAACCACCAGCCCTCCTTTTCGACTTTATCTTCTTCTCGTCTCTGTCTTCTTCCTCTCGTACCTCGATTCTCGTCCCTATACGCCAAGATCAAAAAAAGCCCTGAGGAAAGTCCCCAGGGCTAGGCAGGAATCTGACAATAATAAAAGCCAGGAAGTCCCTTATGCAGTGGTTGGTTTGATCTTAAACAGAATTGCAAACATGACTGGGACAACAATCAACGTAAGCACTGTAGCAAAACCAAGGCCTGCCATAATCGTAATTGCCATTGAGCCAAAGAACGCATCGAACACCAATGGAATCATACCCAGAATCGTTGTTAGTGCTGCCATGCTTACTGGACGTACGCGGCTAATTGCACTGTCAACAATCGCTAAGTAAGGATCCTTGCCCGACTCTAGCTCAAGGTTGATTTGGTCTAGAAGTACGATACCGTTTTTCAGAATCATACCGCTCAAACTCAATAAACCAAGGAACGCGGTAAAGCTGAATGGCATGTTAGTGGTTAACAAACCAAACGAAACACCGATAATTGATAGCGGAACCGTGAACCAAATAACCAGTGGCTTCTTAAGTGAGTTAAACAGCAGCATCGTAATGATGAACATCAACAAGTAACCCATCGGCAGTGAGCCAAACAGACCTTCTTGTGCATCTTTCGATGATTCGTATTCACCGCCCCACGTAATTTCGTAGCCTTCAGGAATGTGCAGCGCCATTACTTTCGGTTGTACACGTGCAAACAAGCTTGCCGCGGTATCGTCACTCAGCACATCGTGGTCAGCCAATACCGTTAGAGTACGCTTACGGTCACGACGTTGGATCAACGGCTCTTCCCAATCTAGCTTCACACCATCAATTACTTGATCTACCGGGATGTACGTTTGTAGAGACGGACTCCAGATATTCACGTTCTGCAGTGACTCAAAGTCCACACGTTCTGCTTCTGGCAAACGAGTAACGATAGGCAGCGTGTGGGTACCATCACGTAGGAAGCCAAGTGCACTACCGCCAAACGCCATCTGTAGCGTGCTTGAAAGATCCTCTTTTGAGATACCCAAGCGACGTGCTTTTGATTCGTTAAATACCGGCACTAACTCTTTGGTGCGCTCACGCCAGTCGTGGCGAATGTTACGAGCACCTGGGTCGGTATGCAAAATGTCTTCGACTTGTACCGCTAGGTCACGCAGCACTTGTGGATCTGGGCCAGTAATGCGCGCTTCAATCTTAGACGCTGGCGACGGACCAAATTCCATCAGTTTGAACTGGAATGTAGGCTTATCAAACGTCTTAGCTAGGCTGTCATCCAACTTATGTAGAAGCTTGAACATGTTCTCACGGTCGGTAGTACGAACTTGGAACTGCGCGTAGGCTTCATAGCTCTTCTCCGGTTGATAAGTCAGAGCAAAACGTTGCAGACCTTGACCAATCGATACGGATACAAAGTCGATATCATCTTGAGTGCGAATGTAGCTTTCAACTTCTTCCGCTTTCTTGATGGTCTCGCGAATGTCTGTGCCTTCAGGCATCCACATATCAACGTAGAACATCGGCGTGTTTGACGGCGGGAAGAACTGTTGTTTCACACTACCAAACGCAACCACAGCACCAACTAGCAGCGCGACCATGCCTGCTACCGTTAACCAACGGAAACGAAGCGCAAGTTTAAGAGACGCACCAAACGCGACGAACAACCAACCTTTGTATGGGTCTTCGTCTTCTGCATCTGCGTTCTTGTCTTCTTCTTTCAATAGAAGATCGGCTAGGAATGGCGTTAGCGTAATCGCCGTAATCCAGCTCAAGAATAGCGAGAAACACAGAACCCAGAACAGAGAGCCCATGAACTCACCAGTCGCATCTTGTGACAGACCGATAGGCGCAAACGCGGTAATAGCAATGACTGTCGCACCAAGCAGCGGCCACTGAGTTTGTTTCACGATATCTGTTGCCGCTTGAACTTTGGTTCGTCCTTTCTTAAGGCCAACCAATATCCCCTCGACCACCACGATGGCGTTATCCACCAGCATACCGAGTGCAATGATCAGCGCGCCAAGTGAGATACGGTGCAGTTCAATGTTGTTGTAGTTCATCAAGATGAAGGTACCGAATACCGTCAACAACAGCACCAGACCGATGATCACACCACTGCGTAAACCCATGGTGAACAGCAGTACGATGATTACGATAGCAACAGCTTCTGCCAAACTAATAACAAACGCTTTTACTGAATCGTCTACTTCTTGCGATTGGTTGTAGAAGTAGTTCATATCGATACCGGCTGGCTTGATGGTCTCAAGGCTTGCTAGTTCTGCTTCAATACGTTGACCGACTTCTACTACGTTTACGCCAGACGCAAACGAAATACCAATGTTGATTGCTTTCTTACCGTTGTACAGCAGCACATTACCCGGCTTTTCTTGAATGCCACGGCTGATGGTTGCAACGTCTTTCAAACGGATCAGATTACCTGTGTCACGACCATGAATAATCAGGTTCTCTAGCGCTTCTACGGTGTTTAACGTACCGCTTGGGCGAATAATGAGGCTCTCGCCGTTTACCATTACCTCGCCTGCAGAAACCACATTGTTCTGTTGGTTCAGTAAGCCAGAAATCACGTTCATGTCGAGGTTCAGAGCCGCTAAGCGATCCAATGAAATCTCAACAAACAGCATATCTTGTTGGTCGCCAGCGATGTCAACTTTACCCACGCCATCGATCAGTTCGAGTTCACGCGTGAGCTGGTCTGCGTAACGTTTCAGTTCTACATAATCGTAGTCATCACCCGTTAGCATCAGCATTACGCCGTACACGTCACCAAAGTCATCAATGATTTGCAGAGATTGAACGCCTTGGGGCAAAGTTGGTTGCAGATCGTTGATTTTACGGCGCATTTCATCCCAGATTTGCGGCAATTCATCCGGACCGTAGTCCATCTTCATGCTCACCATAATCTGTGACATTCCACTTGAGGACGTCGACGTAATCTTATCGATATAAGGCAGCTTACGAATCTCTTTCTCAAGCGGATACGTCAGCTCTTCTTCTACTTCTTTAGAAGTCGCACCAGGATAAGTCGCAATCACCATCGCATCTTTGATGGTAAATGCCGGGTCTTCCAATCGACCAAGTTCTAGGAACGACGTCACACCGCCGATCGCTAGAATAACGATGAACAGCCAGCTGATGACTTTGTTCTTAATTGAGTATTCAGCAATGCTCATTATTGTTGTTTCTCCACCACATCCACATGCTTACCTTCGCGCAGTTTGCGTAAGCTGGAATTCACTAATACATCGCCTTGAGCAACACCTGATGACACAATCGCACCTTCACCATTAACTTGGTCGATGGTTACTTCCACTTTAGTGACAGTGTCACTATTTAATTTCCAGACGAAAAACTCACCATCTTGATTGCCCGCTTGTAATGCAGTCATTGGGATGTTGTAGCCATCAATAGAAGTAATGCCCGCAGCCACCATGTCTACTGCAACGCTTACGCTAGTACCCGGCAGAATCTCTTCCTCAGGTTGTGGCATGGTTAAATACATCTGGTAAGTTTGCGTTTGAGCATTTGGCTCACTGGTGTGCTCCAAGTAATCCAACGCATAAGATTTCGCGTCACCTGAGAACGTTGCTTGCGGTTGGTAGCTCATGCTTTGTGTATTTGGGTTTACCATCGCAAGCACGTTGTCTGACAGCTCGATACGAACGTAAACTTTGTCGCTTTGGTACAGGTTTAAAACCGGTTCACCAATCGCAACACGCTCAAAGCGCTCTTTGAATACATCAGAAACCTTGCCCGCAAACGGGGCAAACAAACGCGTGTAGTTCAGTTGGTTAGTTGCGTTGTAAAAGTTTGCTTCCGCCAGCTCTTTGTTTGCCGTTAGTTCATCCAGCTCCGCTTTAGAAATCATTTGGCGGTTATGCAGCTCTTCACCACGTTTAAGCTGACGAATCGCTAGCGTGTATTGCGCTTCTGCATCGTTTACCGCTTGCTTCTCTTTGCTGTCGTCTAGTTTGGCGATCATCTGGCCTTCTTTAACCGTGTCACCCGCTTTAACTAGCACATGCTGAACTTCGCCTGCGCGACGGAATGCAATTGGCGTTTGTTCCGCAGGCACGACTTGGCCTTTGAATGTGCGGTATTGGCTTTTTACTGGAACATCGACAGCAACCGTAGAAACATACAAAGGCTGCTCTGCGGCCACTTCGTCTGTGCTGTTACAACCGGTGAGTACCGCCAGTGCGATAGCCGATACTGTGAATAATGAACGTTTCATTAGATACCTTCCTCACGAACCCAAGCTTTCACTACTTGGCCTTCCACTAGGCGTTCAACACCTGCAATAACAACGTAATCATTCTTATCCAGACCCGACTCAACAGCACCGTTCGCATTTAGTGACAAGGTCACTTTATTCACTTGCTGTGTATCGCTGTCCATTACCCAAACTTCACCATGAGCGGCATCTTTCGACACCCAAGCCGCATTTGGCAGCATCATCGCGTTCGACACGTTTTGCTTCGCAATGTGTACTTGGCCCGTCATGCCAGTTAGCAAGTTACGATCAGAAGGACGAGTAATGGTCACGATCGCTTCGTAGCTGTTGGTATCGGCATTGGGTTGAGTAGAAATTTCTTTGAATTTGCCTTGGATGCGGTTGTTTGGTTCGCTGTCCATCGTCACCCACATCTCTGCGTCTTTAAGCGAGTTCAATGACACTGCTTCGGCGTAAGTTACAGGCAAAGTAAACGACACGTCCAAAGTGGTGTTGTCGATTAGGTTTAGGATTTCTTGCTTAGCAGCGACCACTTGGTATGGCTTCACGTAGGTATAAGACACCACACCATCAAACGGCGCATGAATCTCTGTGTAGCTCAAATCGGTTTTCGCTTGCTCTAGATTTGCCAGTGCCGCTTTGTATTGCGTTTCTTGTTGGTCGTAACTGTCTGTACTAATCAGCTTCTTGTTGTACAAACTTTTCGAGCGTTCCCATTGGGTTTTCGCTAATGCGTACTGCGCTTGTGATGCATCAAGAGCTAATTGCAAGTCTTTTGGGTCTAGCGTTGCAAGTACATCGCCCTGCTTCACCTCTTCGCCCATTCTCACGATCAACTTCTCAATTTCGCCACCTACCTGAAATGAAAGTTGGGCTCTGTACGTTGCATCTATTCGTGCAAGGAATGCATCGGAATCGGCAACAGTCAGATCATTAACAGCAAGTAATTTTACAGGTTTGATTAATGGCTCAGACGGTTCTGATACGGCTTTGTTACACCCTGTCAGCATCGTGGCGAGGCTCAATGCCACCGCTGCTCCGACAAATGTGCGCTTTAAGTATTGTTTTCGCACTGGCTTTCTCCATCGACTTTATATTTACTACACAGGTGTGCAGTATATGTATAACAAAAAAATGATCAACATATTTTCCACGTGGATAATAAAATAATTAGGCAAACTGTCCGGTTTCTGGTAAAAATAGGCGCGTTGATTAATATTCGGGAAAATTCGAACTATGACAGAAAGAAAGCAAGGCCGTAGAAGTGCTGAAGCCGCTGAGCAAACTAAGTGCCTGATTCTAAGAGTCGCGGCAGATATGTTCTGTGAGTTAGGGTACGAACGTGTCTCGCTTCGAAACATCAGTGAGAAAGCTGGTGTGTCCCATAGTTTGATTCGCCACCACTTCGGTAGCAAAGAGAAGATCTGGCAAGCCGTCAGTGATGGCATGGACGAATTCATGCAAAGCTACATGGCGCAGTTGGTAAGCGAAATGCCAGCGAATACGCCATCGAATCAAAAAATCTACTTGTTCATGGTAAGAATGCTGGCGTTTGCACTCGTTAACCCGCACCCAGTTCAAATGATTGCCGATGCGATTCGCCAAGGCGACGATGCATTGCTGCAATACTTCTTAAGATCAAAAGATGAGTTCGCGGCGATCTTCACTGACCTCTTTGCTGACTACAACGTGGAATACCCAGAGCATCGTATTGATCAATGGGAATCAAAGTGGCAAATGCTGGTGTTTGCACATGGTGCGATTAGCCTAGCGCCTATGATGCAAGAGACGTGGCCAGAAGATGCAGACAATCGCGAGAAAATGCTGATCAACCACTGGGAATTGTTCAACACCATCATGGCAAGTCAGTTTAGCGTGAACAAAGAAGACATGATTCACCCAAGCAAACTGAGTGAAGTTGTGATTGAGATGTGTTGCCCTATCGAAGAGCTCACCGCATAAGTTGAGCTTTCAAAAGAACATAAAAAATGCCGAGCACTGAGCTCGGCATTTTTGTTTGTGCTTGTCGCTTCAGAGAGGAAACTTAATGGAACCTACGTTCTGATGGTTAGATTCCTAGTCTCGCCTAGTTTCAGCTGGTCTCGCTGAAATGACGAGCCTTATTTAACTCTCTAAATCAATGAAATAAGCGAATTAACCACGGTAGTAGCGTTGTGGTACGAACGGCATTTTTTCTACCGTCATTGGTAGCATCTTGCCACGTACTTCTGCAAACAGCTCTGTACCGATAGCCGCTAGATCGGCACGTACGTAACCCATTGATACAGGCTTACCTGCGTTAGGGCCTGCTGTACCACTGGTTACCACGCCAATCTTGTTACCATCTGCATCGAACAGCTCTGCGCCTTCACGAACTGGCGCTTTGGTTTGACCAACCAAGCCAATACGCTTACGTGCAACGTCTTTCGTTTCGATCTGCTTAAGAATGATGTCAGCACCTGGGAAGCCACCTGCACGCTCGCCATCAGCGCGACGTACTTTTTGGATACCCCATAGTAGGCTTGCTTCAACAGGCGTTGTTGTTGTGTCTAAGTCATGACCGTACAGACACAGGCCACATTCAAGACGAAGTGAATCACGAGCGCCAAGGCCAATCCACTCGACTTCTTCTTCACCTGTGAGTTTACGAGCCAGCTCATCTGCTTTGTCCGCAGGAACCGAGATTTCGTAACCGTCTTCGCCAGTGTAACCACTACGAGAAACAATGCACTCAACGCCTAGTAGCTCAACCTTGCGAACGTCCATAAACAGCATCTCAGCTACTTCAGGAGCAAAACGCGCAAGCACTTCTGCCGCTTTAGGGCCTTGAATCGCAAGCAGTGCACGATCATCAATGATTTCTAGCTCAATGCCAGATGGAAGGTGCGCTTGAAGGTGGGCAATGTCTTGTTCTTTACATGCAGCGTTTACAACCACAAACAGATGATCGCCAAGGTTAGCCACCATCAAGTCATCCATGATGCCGCCCTGTTCGTTAGTAAAGAAAGCGTAACGTTGCTTGCCTGCGCCTAGGTCAACAATATCCACTGGAACCAGAGTTTCTAGGAATGCAGCTGCACCGTCACCAATCAAACGAAGTTGACCCATGTGAGAAACATCGAACAGACCTGCTGCATCACGTGTGTGTAAGTGTTCTTTCTTTACGCCTAGTGGGTATTGAACTGGCATGTCGTAACCCGCGAACGGGACCATCTTTGCGCCTACTTCAACATGAAGTGCATGCAGTGGTGTTTTCAGAAGTTCTTGAGTCATTTTCGTCTCCATTTAGATAGACCCGAGAATGCTGTCGGCATTCAATGTGTTTCCAATAATAAACACGCTTGATTCAATTTTGCACGAACAAGACATCGCTCGACTTTCAAAAGTGTGACTTTTAACATTTTAATCACAATAAAACGCACAAAAAAGGCGCTCTATTGAGTGAGATGTCATCAATAGAGCGCCATGATAACGCATTTAAAACCAATAGCAATCGTTTGCTTTCACTATAGGAAATTTACAACTATTTATCACTATTTGGCAGTGACCCACAAAATGTGCGCATCTTCTTCGCTCACACTGGTCAACATATGGCCCATGTTCGCATCGTAGTAAACACTGTCGCCTTCACTTAATACAACAGGCTCATAGAACTCCGAATAGAACATAACCTCGCCTGATAATATAAGCAGAAACTCTTCGCCATCATGACGGACCCAGTCTTTGTATTCATCAAAACTGCGAGCACGAATTTGGCTCTTAAAAGGCATCATTTTCTTATTGGAAAGTTGAGTCGCCAGCAGCTCGTGTTCGTAGGTTTGAGTAGGGTGTGGTTTACCCTCTTTCTTCTTAGTGATATCACGACGACCTGTCGCCACCTTTTTCCTAGGTGGTTCAAAGAGTTGCGGCATATCAATTTGCAGACCAAGTGCCAGTTTCTGCATTGCTTGGAACGTTGGAGAGATCTGTTCGTTCTCGATCTTACTTAGCGTAGAACGAGCAAGGCCAGTACGTTGGCTCGCCTCTTCTAGCGTGATACCAAGTTTAGAGCGGATATCTTTAATGCGCTGACCGAGCTTAAGCGGTTCTATATTCTGGTCTTGCTGCTCTTTCGCCAACGTCATTGACGGGTATTCATCGTAAATACTTTCTGCCATAAATCCCTCTGTAAAACTTCTTTATTCCTTCCTATTAGCATTGTGCATGAACCCTATAGTGGATAAAAGTCCACCGAGTTAATTAAAGCGTGCTCTTGTTAACAAAACCAGAAATCTCGTTTCCTATAGGAAATTTTTGGTTGATTGTTCGTTCCCTAGGGGGTATGTTACCAACTTGTTAGATGTAGAGATGCACATTTCCGTTAGAGATTGGACTGGAGAAAGCACAATCCAGCGGAGTTTTAACCCACTTATTCGGGTCGAAAGTCACTCTGTTCTGCTATGCAGTTCAGCTGTTTTGAGGACAAATGAGCCACCATCGCAATCAAACAACTATTTCTACTGCGGGTTCATTTTCAGATTTGGAAGGTCAACTACCATGAACAAGAGTTACCCTAACCACAGCTTGGAAAACTTTTTCTCTACCAACCTCTCCGCGACAGATGACGCTGTCTTTGCTGGAATTCAGGCAGAATTCGCTCGCCAAAACGAACAAATCGAACTTATCGCTTCTGAGAACATCGTTTCTAAAGCGGTAATGCAAGCTCAAGGCACATGCCTAACAAACAAATACGCTGAAGGTTACCCAGGTCGCCGTTACTATGGTGGTTGTGAGCACGTAGATACAGTGGAAGCCATTGCTATCGAACGCGCGAAAAAACTTTTCAATTGTGAATACGCAAACGTTCAACCACACTCAGGCGCACAAGCAAACGGCGCAGTTAAACTGGCACTGCTTCAACCTGGCGACACCATTCTTGGTATGTCTCTTGACGCAGGTGGTCACCTAACACACGGTGCACGCCCAGCGCTTTCTGGTAAATGGTTTAACGCAGTGCAATACGGCGTTGACCGCGAAACACTAGAAATCAACTACGACGACGTTCGTGAGCTAGCACTTGAGCACCAACCTAAAATGATCATCGCAGGTGGTAGTGCAATTCCACGTACTATCGACTTCGCAAAATTCCGTGAAATCGCAGACGAAGTAAACGCGATTCTTATGGTCGACATGGCGCACATTGCTGGTCTTATCGCAACAGGCGCGCACCCTAGCCCGCTTCCACACGCACACGTTGTAACGACGACGACGCACAAAACATTGCGTGGCCCACGTGGCGGTATGATCCTGACCAACCACGAAGACATCATTAAGAAAATCAACTCAGCGGTATTCCCAGGTTTACAAGGCGGCCCACTGATGCACGTGATTGCTTCTAAAGCAGTGGCATTCGGTGAAGCCCTAGGTCCTGAATTCAGAACTTATATTGATTCAGTGATCAACAACGCAAAAGTCATGGCAGAAGTATTGCAAACTCGCGGTTGCGACATCGTAACTGGTGGTACTGATACGCACCTAATGCTGGTAGACCTTCGCCCTAAAGGCTTGAAAGGTAACAAAGCAGAAGAAGCTCTAGAGCGTGCAGGCATCACATGTAACAAAAATGGCATCCCATTCGACACAGAGAAGCCTATGATTACATCGGGCATCCGTTTAGGAACGCCTGCGGGTACAAGCCGCGGCTTTGGCGCTGAAGAATTCAAACTCATCGGTAATTGGATTGGTGACGTACTGGACGGATTGGTCAACAACCCAGAAGGTGACGCAGAAGTAGAACAACGCGTACGCAAGCAAGTAAAAGAGCTTTGCAGTCGCTTCCCTCTTTACCAGTAAGAAAGATTTATTAAATCAGAAACTATCCTGACAAGTTATTTGGAGATTAAGCAATGGACAAAACACTGAAGTTTACAGATAGCCACGAGTGGGTACGTGACAACGGTGACGGCACAGTAACTATCGGTATTTCAGAGCACGCTCAAGAGATGCTAGGTGACGTAGTATTCGTTGACCTACCAGACGTAGATGACGAAGTTGAAGCAGGCGAAAGCTTTTCTTTGGTTGAGTCAGTAAAAGCGGCTTCAGACATCTACTCACCAATCACTGGTGAAGTAGTTGAAATCAATGAAGAACTAGAAGACAGCCCAGAGCTAATCAACGAAGAACCATACGAAGGTGGTTGGATTGTGAAAGTGAAGCTTTCAAACCCATCTGAGTTGGATGACTTAAAAGATGCGGAAGAATACCTAAGCTCTATCGAAGAAGAGTAATTAGGATGAGACGAAAGCTGTCCCCTAGCATAACGATTAGTGGACAGCTTTTTTTCTAGGTTCGGACGTATAATTAAATGTGTCAGACGACCATTTCCGTTACCCGGACCAAGGAGTAGGTAAAGGACAATGACTGAATTACTTCAAAGCCTCAGCACACAAAACGAGTTCGTTGCTCGCCACAATGGACCAAACAAATCTGATCAACAGAAAATGTTGGAAGCGATCAACGCAGTAAGCCTAGATGCGCTTATCGACGAAACCGTACCAGCACAAATTCGCCTAGAGCAGCCAATGAGCTTGGCAGAAGCAAAAAGCGAAGCAGACATGCTGGCAGCGATGCGTGAATTCGCTGATCAGAACCAAGTTAAACGTACATTCATCGGTCAGGGTTACTACAACACCTTCACGCCGAACGTAATTCTACGTAACGTGATGGAAAACCCAGGCTGGTACACCGCTTACACTCCTTACCAACCAGAGATCTCACAAGGTCGTCTAGAAGCCCTTCTAAACTACCAACAAATGGTGATGGATCTTACTGGAATGGAAATCGCGAACGCGTCATTGCTCGATGAAGCAACGGCAGCCGCAGAAGCGATGACACTTTGTAAGCGTGCGGGTAAGAGCAAGAGTAACGTATTCTTCGTTGCTGACGACGTTCACCCACAAACCATCGAAGTAGTAAAAACTCGTGCGAAATTCATCGGCTTTGAAGTCCTAGTCGGTTCTCTAGATTCACTGCCAGAGCAAGACGTATTCGGCGCACTAGTTCAATACCCAGGCACAACGGGTGAAGTTCGTGACCTAACGGACATCATCGCAAAAGCGCAAGCAAACAAAACGCTAGTAACCGTAGCAACTGACCTATTGGCTTCTGCCCTACTAAAACCTGCGGGTGAAATGGGTGCAGACGTTGCAATTGGCTCTGCACAACGTTTTGGCGTACCTATGGGTTACGGCGGTCCACACGCAGCCTTCATGGCAACACGTGACAAGCACAAGCGCACAATGCCAGGTCGTGTTATCGGTGTTTCTATCGATACCAACGGCAACCAAGCACTGCGCATGGCAATGCAAACGCGTGAGCAGCACATCCGTCGTGAAAAAGCGACATCAAACATCTGTACCGCTCAAGCTCTACTAGCGAACATGGCGTCTTTCTACGCGGTTTACCACGGCGCAGAAGGTCTACGCACGATTGCTCGTCGTACGCACCACATGACCGCTATCCTAGCTGCTGGCCTAACGAAAGGCGGCTTCGAGCTTGCTCACAACAGCTTCTTCGACACCATCACCATCAATACTGGTGGACAAACTGAAGACCTATACGCGAAAGCACTAGCAGCAGACATCAACCTTCGTAAGTTAGGTACTCAGCTAGGTGTGAGCTTCGACGAAACCACAACCGTGGCAGACGTAGAAGCGCTATTCGCAGTATTCGATGTGAAAGAAGAAGTCGCAGCACTATCCACTGAAATCGCAGGCAACGAATTTGCAGCGATTCCAGAAGCACTGCGCCGCACAACAGAATACCTAACGCACCCTGTGTTTAACACGCACCACAGCGAAACACAGATGATGCGTTACCTAAAACAGCTAGAGAACAAAGACTTCTCGCTAACGCACGGCATGATCCCACTGGGCAGCTGTACGATGAAGCTGAACGCAGCAGCAGAGATGATCCCGGTAACTTGGCCTGAGTTTGGTTCAATCCACCCGTTCGCACCAGCAGAACAAGCAGCCGGTTACGCAGCACTAGCAAAAGATCTGAAAGAGAAGCTATGTGAAATCACAGGCTACGACGCATTCTCACTACAACCAAACTCTGGTGCATCAGGTGAGTACGCAGGTCTTATCGCGATTCAACGCTACCACGAAAGCCGTGGCGAAGGTCACCGCAACGTATGTTTGATTCCAAGCTCTGCGCACGGTACTAACCCTGCAACAGCGTCTATGGTGTCAATGAAAGTGGTTGTGGTTAAGTGTGATGAAGAAGGCAACATCGACGTCACTGACCTAGCAGCGAAAATCGAGAAGCACAAAGACAACCTATCAAGCATTATGATCACTTACCCTTCTACGCACGGCGTATACGAAGAGCAAGTGAAAGAAGTGTGTGAAATGGTCCATGCAGCGGGCGGTCAGGTTTACCTAGACGGCGCAAACATGAACGCACAAGTTGGTCTAACAACGCCGGGCTTTATTGGCTCAGACGTTTCTCACCTGAACCTACACAAAACCTTCTGTATCCCACACGGTGGTGGCGGTCCGGGTATGGGCCCTATCGGTGTGAAATCGCACCTAGCGCCTTTCCTACCGGGTCACATTGAAAACGGTGCAGACGGCGAAAACTTCGCAGTATCCGCAGCGGATATGGGTAGCGCATCTATCCTGCCTATCTCTTGGGCTTACATTGCAATGATGGGCGAAGCTGGCCTAACAGACGCAACAAAAGTAGCGATTCTGAACGCGAACTACGTGATGGAAACACTACGCCCTCACTACCCTGTTCTTTACCGTGGCTCTAACGGCCGTGTAGCGCACGAATGTATTATCGACATTCGTCCACTAAAAGAAGAAACAGGCATCAGCGAAGAAGACATCGCGAAGCGTCTAATGGACTACGGTTTCCACGCACCAACTATGTCGTTCCCTGTAGCAGGCACGCTAATGGTTGAGCCAACAGAATCGGAAGACCTAGAAGAGCTAGACCGCTTCTGTGATGCGATGATCGCAATCCGCGAAGAGATGGCGAAGGTTAAGAACGGTGAATGGCCGCTAGATAACAACCCGCTTGTTAACGCACCACACACTCAAGTTGACCTAGCGAAAGATGAATGGGACCGCCCTTACTCTCGTGAGCTTGGCTGCTTCCCTTCTAAAGCAACCAAATCTTGGAAGTACTGGCCAACAGTAAACCGCGTAGATAACGTATACGGCGACCGTAACCTAATCTGCTCGTGCCCAAGCATTGATAACTACGAAGATTAATTTTTGTAGCATCTAAATTGACAAAGGCGAACCGATTGGTTCGCCTTTTTGTTTTAGGACAAGACTTTTGTAACTCAGCTTTTGGACAGTTCCGTGTTACGACTGCTAGTTGATATCGGACTTTCGGATAGATTTTGCTTTGGTAAAAAGAAAGACGTCACCAGAAAATTTTTCAGTTCACATCAAAAAACATCGGCACTCCTTGTCCGGACTATAAAATTAATACACTTGAGGACCCTGAGATTCGAAAGAAGTTTAACTCTTCCTTTCTAAACTTGAAACCAGACAGCCGCTAACAAAACTTACTAAAAGTGATTGGCGGCTCTAGTTGCTTTTATAAATTGTCAATAAAACCGACCGGCAGGCCATTTGCTCTTTCTGAACTATATTGTGCAACGATAAAACCTGACAAATCACTGACTATATGATCGGGGACATCATTATCTACAAGAATAACCTGACTAACTTTATCTCTGTTCTCAAATTTTTCCGTTAGCCCAATGATGAATTCATAGATATTCTTATACTTCATTGGATCAGACACTGCCTCTATCTCGTCTTCCACTTTCTCATCAGAGCTGATTTCATAATTCTGCTCCTTCGTTTTGCCAAGGTACTTACCTACAGTATCTATCATGAGAAAAGAAGGGTAATTTATATTCGACTCCAAAGACGCCTCTAATAGCGAGCACAAATACCCTATACTTACGATAGTCCTCAAGCCACCTGACGTGAGATTTGAATATTCGATACCTCTGACCTTTGCAGAAAAGCTAACTGGGTCAAAGGAAATATCACTTGGTGATTTGATTTTTACAAACTTCAGATAATTGTCGAGATAATCTCCAAGATCACTCAACACCTCAACCATGGAAGGTGCTGTTTTCTTCAAGTTATCAATTTCTTCTTGTAACTTACCGATTCTAATTTCTAAAGACTTAATATTTGTTGAAAGGTGCTTGTGCTGATTTCTAACTTTAAGCCTGTTAACTATGTCCTTTCGTTTTTGCTTCAGTTCGCCTAGCTGTAGAGTATACATATCTCTCTCAGCCAAATATGGACTTGTTAGCTCCTTTGTGTTCTTTTCTTGCAATCTCAATGCTTCACTTTCAACATCATCAAGTTTCTTTAGTTCAGAGTTAGTATTATCCAACTCTTGTCTAGCCTGCGAAACAATGGATTCAGTATCCCTTATTCTCCGCTTTAACAAGTTTATCTCGTGAGAAATCTTATCTTTCTCATCAATCGTGAACCGTTCTTTAACAATACTTACATCTAATGTACTATCACAAATGGGACATAGCTCTACTTCTTCATTTATCGCCCCAATTGTACTTCTGGCAGAAATAGAAGCTTTAAACTTATTAACATCATTTACATAATCATTTTTAAGCCTAGTGAATTTTTCAATTTTTAATTTTATATCTTGTGATTTCTGAAAAAGGTTTTTCCTCTCCAGAGAGATATTTTCCAACTCAGATTTTATTATTTTGTATATTTCATCATCGCTGACATTT
Organism: Vibrio sp. D401a; assembly: GCF_030248515.1. Taxonomy (NCBI): domain Bacteria; kingdom Pseudomonadati; phylum Pseudomonadota; class Gammaproteobacteria; order Vibrionales; family Vibrionaceae; genus Vibrio; species Vibrio sp. D401a. Next base: position 42,529 of record NZ_JAHGAI010000043.1, read on the forward strand.
GATTTATTTAGCTCTTTTAAAGCCGTCTCAACTTCTATAATCTTTTGGTCAATTTTGGTCACGCCATCGTCTAGAGTACTAAGCGTTTCAAATTCTGATTCTCTAAGAAACTCTGCTACCATATTGAATTTATTCTCAATAGTCTTTCGTTCTCTAATCCTATCAGAAAGAAAGCCCTCCAAAGTACTTAGGTTGTTATCAAGTGCATTAAAAATATATTTAAAAACTTCTTTATTCTTAGTTTGTACTACGTAGTTATCTGGTTTAAGAAATGATTTATTACCCAGTGTGTCTTGATCTACATAACAAAATTTAAAAATATCTCTAAAGCTAAGTCTAACGAGTTTTGAGTCATCTTTTGTTGGTGACTCCTTCAGCTTAATTTTCGGCAAATCTAATGAATCTAACAGAAAATCAGAATAAAAATCAAGCTCACCATGAGCGGAGCTCTTAGCAAAGCTAGGAAGGTATTTTTTACAAGCGTGATTATCTACAGAATCAAAATTGCAAGGATAGACTTCAATTGGTTGGTTAGGCTTGAATATATCTCTTTTTATTGTATATCTAGTACCATTTAGCTCGACGTCTAAAGCAGCATATTTACCGGAAGCTTCAATTTCTGGGTAGAGATCAAACTTCTTGGAACCAAGCAGATAATCAATCAGATTTAGTATACTTGATTTACCGGTTGCAGAATCCCCATAGATAATATTTACGCCTTTAAAAAATTTAACTCTATAGTTTTTCTCATGGCCAACAACAATTAGCTCATTAATTAAAATACTACTTGCCATTAAACAACACCTATTGTAATTAACTGATTTAAAATAGAATTTAACTGAGAAACATTTATACTGAGCGTCGACACTAGCTGTTTAGCGTACAGTTTAATTTCCGAAAAGTACTCCCCTTCTAGTTCCTCAACGATCTTTATCCCAGACTCCGTTAATGAGTACATAAATCCCTCTTTACTTTTATAGCTAACACATACAAGTTTTTTCTGGGATAAAATTGTCAGAATATACTTCATTCTATCTCTGTCAAACAATGGGTCTAAATTATATGATATTGCAGATACAGAGTAGTCGTCTCTATTTACAATTAGATTTCCTTTACCTAACTGACGTAAGACATAACTAAGTTTCTGTGGATTTCTAACTAGGTATTCATATAAATGAATTCGTTCATTATTCATCTTCAATACTCCACGTTTAGTAGAGCTTAGGTAATATATAATTATCAGAACTACACTTATGTTTAGATAAATATCGTCATCTGGCTCAACGAACGGTAGTTTCATCATTTCACCTTGTCTATCGACTTATCTTTACACCACCAAATATCACATGTACTATCATTAGCCATTTGGTGTAGCATTCCTTTTTTGTGAAAATTCTGAAGTGAAGGGATTAACGACTTGAGTAGAAGTGAATCCTGCTCGGTTATCTTTGTATGTACTTCAGAAAGTAAGATCCCCGAATTAACACTATTATCTGCAAGATATTTATCGTAACTATCTTTATATAGTTGTCGAATATTTACAAATAATTTTTCCAACTGTTCTTTATCATGCCTTGAGTTAAACAGCTTTCTTACAAACTCTGCATTATAATATAACTCTTTAGCGTTATCTTGAGTATCTTCTTCTATATTAGCTACAATTAACTTTAAGACAAAGAGTTCGTTATCCAAATCAGAACCATCTGAATCATTTAACTTTTGAAATCCTATGTCACTCAACTCTTCATTCTTAAATTGTTCTTTAATAAATTGAAGTACACTGAGATATACAATAGCCTGATTATTTTCAGGTTTACAAATTGTAGTATGATCTTCAGCAACTGAAACAATGTCTTTTTCAATTTTGTCGATAGCAACTGCACTATACTTAGTTACGATATTATCGTAGCCTCCGTAAAAGTACTTTGTGGTTGGCTTGGAATCTAGATATACCCAACTTTGATTGAGCTCGGTAATAAACTGTTCCACAGGGTTTAGGTTTGAAATTTGTAAGTTGCTACTAATAATACTTCCCAAAACTGCGCTTGAAGCACCTTGATGCGGAACAGCCAATGAAATGAAGAGTTTTACCTTAGTGTGACTGTTGAGGTTGAGATCGTTTTTAATCAAGCTTTTAGTAATCAACCCTCCCATACTATGGGCAATCACATAAATATTATCGTACTGCTCTAGAGAAAACCTCAAATGGCTAGATAGATTTTTGGAAAGCTCGTCTATATCAAGATTTCTTTCTTTTTTGTGGGTCCTTCTCCTAATCAAATCTCGAATGCGTCTTGCTTTTTCTTTAGTGTCAGCAAAAAGATTTAGTAGCTCAGTGAAATAATTATATGAAGCAACATCGAAGTTATCTGAAATCGTTTCATCAGCTAACAAGAGCTCTGGAAACGCAGTACCATTTGCATTCGTCCAAGTTTTCTTTGAGTCTCCTGTAAACCCGTGTACGAACAACACAAGATTGCGACACCCTTCTCTTTTCTGGTAAAAATCAAAATCTTGAGCCATCCTCTTGTACTCCTAATGACAACATGGCAAACAAAGTAGTGACAATATATCAATTAGTTAGGAAGCATAACAGCATCTAGTTGATTATGGCTCAAAAAACCTTACTTTCCGCACGGCTTACCTGTTAGAAACTCATGGGATCAGGTCTCGCCTTTTCGTCTCTCGTTACTTTTTGTATATCAAAGTTGACTAGGTATCATCATTGTTTGACTTGGAGGCGTAACTCACAATGGGACAAAAATGAGCTAAAATGCTGACGTCTTTGCTCCATTACTTCAAGAGCACAAATAGCCGCTCCCTATCACTTTCTTTGCCGTCCATCCAAATACTAACTCCGCAGCATGCTGAATTAGATTCCTAGTCTCGCCTAGGCTCGCTGGAATCACCCAGAAAAAACACCGAGTGTAGTGGTTCAGCTTTTTGCGTCTGAATTTGAGTAACCCACTAAACACACAGGTTCAAGATCGAAAAAGGCGAACCGCGTGGTTCGCCTTTTTTGTATGGGATGAGGTAACTGAGACGTTTATGATGCTCAACCTAAGCTAATCAAGGGTAACTTGTTCCGACCTCCCCTAATCACCAGTCAGGTTATTGCTCTTTACCACCGCAACGTAGCTCTCAATCACTGGGTGGTCGAACTGTTTCGATTCGTACATCACCCAGCGTTGCGCTACGGTGAGGTCAGTAAACGAACCATCCTTAAAGTCACCGCGCCATCGAACATCAAATTCAGCGGCATACTTACCTTCGCCGAGGTAAGAGACTTCGATTCGCTCGATATCGTGGTCGTCAGACAGCAATAAGTCATGTATCCAATGGTGCCATTCCATAAACTCTTGGCGAGAACGGATTTTGTAATCGGGAAAGTCGACTTGGATATTTTCATCAACGAGATCTGCAAATGCTTCTGCTGGCACTCGCACCTTACCTACGGTTGCACGCTCATACATTGAGAACACTCGGTAGACAAAGCTCTTGATGTCATTCTTGGTAAACTTGCGCTTGGCATACTGCTGAATCAATTTGTCGTAATCCGCCTTTTGATATTGCATTGTGGACACCTATTCCTTATTTAAGGCTTTGTAAGTAAGCGACGATTTCTGGTTTGTCTTCAGCGATTGCCTTTTCAAGTGGCGTATTACCGTCTTTCCCTTTAATCGTGATATCACCACCATTGGCAACCAAGATTTTTAGTGCCGAAAGGTTGTTAGCCCATACCGCATCATGCAGCGGTGTGTATCCATTTCTAGGGCCAACAGCGTTAACGTCATAGCCTGCTTCAATCAGCAGTTCGACGATTCTCGTATTGTTTTGGAACATCGCGGCATGCAGTGCGGTGCCACCGTAAGAATCTCTCTCATCCGGATCGGGATTGGTTTTCAATAGTTCAATCACTTGAGCCTCATTGCCATTGTAAGCGGCAAGGTGAATGGTATCTGCGCAAAACGCTTGAAATGCTGCAGTGATGGCAACGGCTGCCAACGACAAAATGACAATTAACTTTTTCATATTACCCACTATTTTTGTTTCTTGTTTTATCAGCTTCCATGCGTCAAAGAAGCCATAACATTAAATAAAGCTTATACCCATTAACGACTAGAATTCGATTTCTTCACCATCTCGGAAGAAGCCACCTGTTGGTCCATTTGCTGGCAAGTTTGCAGCCCAAGTTACACCACTTGCCCCCTGCTCTACAGGTCTACCACCGCTTCCGCCCATGTCTGTCGCGACCCAACCCGGACAGACAGCGTTAACCAAAATGCCACTGCTTTTGAGTTGATTGGCCAACATTAAGGTCAATGAGTTAAGGGCGATCTTCGACATGCTGTATGCAGGAGTGCTGCCAGTCTGGTTCTTAATTGCACCCGCCCCACTGCTGACGTTAACGATTCGAGCTTGTTGGCTGTTTTGTAGCAAATGTAAGAAGGCTTGTGTCATCCGCCATGCTCCATAAACATTGGTATCCATCGCTTCTTGAACGGTATTGAGGTTGGCATTAACCACGTTTTGCCAAGTGTCATAATGAATGGCGGCATTGTTGATTAACACATCGACAGCAGAAAAACGTTGCTTAACAAATTCAACCAATTGGTCAACGCTCTCTTGGTTAGTAATATCAAGTTGCGCCGCTAATAAGTTATCCATACCCAACTCTTCTACTGTTTGCTGTGCGCTACTCAACTGACGAGCCGTAACAATGACGATGTCACCTTGCTCTGCCAATTGACGACTGACTTCTTTACCGAGGCCACGGTTTGCGCCAGTAACAATCGCGACTCGCTGGGTTGTGTTTTTCATGTCGAGTTCCTCGTCAGTTTTTTATCTGCTTAAGCTTGGGTTTCAGTTGCTTCGAAGGTTTTCATCTCAACTGAATCAAACCATGGTCGAGCCATCTCAAAATGCTCTGTCATGTGCGCTGTGGCCAGATGTGCCTGTAGTTGTTGCTCTGACTGCCATTCTTCATAAAGGAATAGCGTATTTTCGTCGTCTGCACTGATGTTTTGGTGATAGGTAATGCAGCCATCTTCTGCACGAACCACTTTTGCCAGCTCCGCCATGTGCTCGATAAAAAGCGATTTAAATTGAGGTTTTACTTTGCCTGTTACAGTAACGATGATCATAATTCTCTCTCTTATTTTGTGTATTCTGCGCTTCGATAGGTTCTAGATTACTTAGTGTGAGCCGCAATAGATTGAAGAATCCTGCTTCGTTTTTTGTACTTTATTGCTAGTGACTCTGAGCTCTGTTGGATTTGGCTCAGAGACTCATGCTTTCACTGTTTTATTTATTGAGAATACCGCCAATGCAAACAGTGCGAACAACGCGTAAACCAGAGAAACTTGGCTAAGGTCGGTGCTATCAATCACATGAGTAAACAAGGCTGAGATTAGTGCGCCAGCACCGAATGTCGTCGCTGTGTATAAACCGCTTGCCACACCTGCGTTTTCTTTAAAATCTGCCAGTGCGTTTGCCGGACAGCTGCATAGAAGCATGGTGCAACCGATAGCAATAATCACCATAGGACCAATGAGAGAATACCAAGCTTGAATGCCGCTCATAACAAACATGAGTACGCCGCCCGTCACAATCAATCCGAGTGAAAGTGCGATTAAAGCTTTAATGCTTAAGCGTGCGTTAATGGCTGGCGATAAGAAGCTACCAAGCATGAAGACAATCGCGATTGCCATAAACATTTGACCAAATGCGACCTGTGATACTTCAAGTTTGCCCATTAGGTACATTGGCGCAACGGTCAGTAGGTAGATAAACAAGCTCTGAGCCACCAGCGCAAAGAATAGGTATGTCTTAAAGCGCGTATTCAAAACTACGTCGGCATAACGGCGAATAAAGCTCGTGTTTGTTACGTTCGATGCTTCTGTTACCGATGATTGCTGCGCGTTTTTGTCATTTGGCAAAGTCAGGAAAATCCAAACAATGCTAACAACGCCAAGCACCGACATAATCGTAAACAACGTAAACCAAGAGTTTGTCTCGACGATGTACGCACCAGCCAGCGGAGCACTAACCGGAACAAACGCAAGAATACCATTCAGGTAGCTGTATGCTTTATTCAAGTGCTCACCTTCAAATCGCATGCGGATAAGAGCAAAGATCGCGGTAAAGCACGCGCTGCCAGCAAAGCTTTGTAGCGCACGAAACGCCAAGAACTGCATTGCTTGGTCGCTATCAATGGTCGAAATCATAAAAGAGCTGAAAGCAAACAAAGCGAGACCAATCAGCGCGATGTTCTTTTTGCCTATGGTGTCAGCCATGCCACCCCAGAACAATTGGCCAAGCCCCCAGAACAACATGTAGATGCTGATCGCCATTGAGGGCACGCCTTGGTCAGAGAAGAATTCACCGATTTGATATACCGCAGGTAAGAAGATGTCTAAGCCAAGTGGCAGTAGAGTGAAAAGAGGTAAACCCGCAAGAAGAGTCAGCCCGACACTGTTTGTCATTGGGGCTGTTTTTGTTGCTGTCGTCATAATAACTGTCCTATCTACACCCTGAACTTTTCAAGGTGCTTTTCCAATAAGTTACGCACTCTGCGTCTATGGAATAAATGATATAGATAAGATGAGTTAGAACTAGATGATGAATAGCTAAATTATTATTAGGCAAAAGCTAACAATCTAACTACTCAAAGCCAAGATCCAAAAAAGGCGAACCACTTGGCTCGCCTCTTTTGTCAGTAAGGATTTGTTAGCTCGCTTTTGATGCCGCGTGCTGCGCTATCATAAACGCGATGACTTCTTCATTTAAGCAAGATTTGCTGATGTATTGGCGTTGTTTACCCAGATGAAGGATTAAGCCCAAATCGGTTTGTTCGAGTTGATCGATTTCATTCCAAGCGAGGCTGCGGTCAACTTTACCGCTTTTGTAGCGCACGCCATCTGCATTCACATCAAAAACCACTTTGCTGCCACGGCTTGAGCTGATGGTTTGACGCCACAACCACCAAGTTCTTTTGAAGTAAACACTGCATGCTTCAATCACACTCAATACGATAAAGAACCAACCGACATAACCGTTAGGTAGCAGTTCAAACTCCAATAAAACCACACCAAAGATAAGAAACAATATCCCTTTTAGATATGCTTGTGGGAACTTCGTTGGCTGGCTAGTTTGATCATAACACTCAGCAAAGAAAGGCTTGTCGAGTATGTATTCTGTAGTGAATTCGAAATCTTTAGACATGTATGGTTACTTCAAGGCTTCTGTAAATGAGTAATCTTGGTTGCACTCTCGCAACGCATGCATTGTAGCGCTTCTCAGGATTTATCTTTAGTCCTTTTGATTCTGTTTTGTAAATCAATGATACCGAAAGACGACGACGGTTCGATATACCGCCTACTCGGCGTCCCAGTCATCGGCTTTTTGGACAATGAGCTCCACAACGCCAGCAAGCTCTTTACCTTTTGGGGTTAATCCGTAGTTCACTGTAACAGGAATGGTGTCTTGCTGTTTTCGCCACACAAATCCATGTTCGGATAACAACTTCAAACGCTCAGTAAGTACTTTGCTGGACACCAACGCCAACTGCTTCCGAATTTGACCGAATCGCATCTCTTCTTGTTGCCCGAGCAACCATACAATGTGCGCTGTCCATTTCGTCGATATCAAGGTTAAATATTTATCTACACTACAATAGCCATCTGGCTGCACTTGATGATTCACTTTGGTCAACATCGCACTTCCCTAATTCATTCTCTGCTACGCCAGTGTAATCAAACGACGCATCACAAACCAATAGTTACCTAGGAGTAACTAGTTACTTTTGGGAAGCTAATTTTAAATCGTAACCGACTTATCTATTGTGAAAACACAACAAGGCAAAGGCTCAACTGAGGCCTAAGCCAATATCAAAAGGATGAAGTTATGCGTTACGTTTTACTGTTTATCTATTTTTTCTCCCTTGGCTTACATGCCGAGATTCTGTATTCAAAACCACAAACACCTTCTGAGTTACATTCGTTATTTGGCCAGTATTTCGCGAATAAAGATCTGGAAGGACTAGGTACACTTTTTCATCCAGACGCCGTGTTTGTTTTAGATAAAGAAGGTAATCAAGCCAAAGGCAGAGAAGAAATTAAGCAGGTATTGAAGGGTTATATGAAAGGCGATGTAGACATATTCACCAAAAGCGTTTCTATCCATATTAACGGGGACGTTGCCATGGTGCGCTCTGATTGGGAAATATTGAACGCGTTGCAAGGTAAAAACATCCAAGGAACAGCGTTAGAGGTGATGCATTATGTGGATGGAGGTTGGGTTTATGTGATCGACAATCCCAACGGCTACTAACACCGAAAAGTAAAAGGCGAACCATCTGGCTCGCCTTTTACTTTTGACAGGAAGAACTTATCAATGAACGTTAAAAAGCACACTGATTTTGCTTCGCGGCTCTTATTAGTGCTGTCTCATGGCCTAACAATACAGACTGCCCTATCTGGTCCAATTTTGTATCGTAGTAATCAATTTCGTTTCTCTGCTTATAAGCAAAGACCCTCGTTGGCATAGGTTTTGAGAGTTTCTGATAGACCATTTTAGCTTCCTGAAACTCCTTAAACGTTCTTTGGGACTGCTGGCAACTATAATCTAAGTAGACGAGAGGGCTCACATATCTGGGTAAAAGATTATCTATATCCATGTTATTTGATGCACAACCAAATAAAGAGAGCATGCTCGAGTAAACCAGAAAATTAATTTTCATTATAACTCCTTAATGAACTCGCAGTATGCCTCATCGATATTGTACGCAACCCCATACTGTGGTGTTTCGATATGCATGACTAATTTAACACGATTGTTCTTCTCATCATTTTCAAATCCCACAAACTCTCGTATGAATCGGTCTGGGTTGATCTTTATTTTCTTGTTCTGATTGATGTCATCCATATCTAGGAATCCGTAGATAAAACTAAAGTACGCAAAGTTACCCGCAATATCCGCATCGTAAAACTCAATAAAGTTTTTGGAGGATAAGTAGTCCACCATTGAGAAATAGAGCTCCGACACAGTAACTCCCTCCAAATAATCGACTATCTGAACTTGAGAACCATATGGTTGAAGGATGCTACCCGATTTTACAACGTTGTAATCAGAACATATTAAAGAGCCCTTCTTATGAAGTTTGACATCAAGCGAGTTAAAGACAGGGTCAAAATCTATCCAGAACCGTTGAGTCCGGTATCCACTCTTGGATACTTCGATGTCATATCGGCCCTTGGTTAGTTTGATTCCGTCTTTGTACTTAGGCCCAATATTCATGATTCGAACTTTCGAATTATTTGGCGTTGTATTGATGGTAACGGGAAATGTGGTTGATTTTTTCAGTAGCTTTTTAGCTAGTTTTTCCGCTTGCTTTTGAACCAACTCGACCGATTCACGCACCTCTTTTGACGCGTCGATCGTGTTTGAAACAACAGTATTTGAAACTTCAGCTTTAACCGACTCAGTCAGCTCTTTTTCAACTTTTTCATTAAAAACGTAACTAACAGCACTTTTAGTGTTGGACGATATCTGATTTTCGTTCAAACCACTTTTTGCGTCCCCAACGAGCTCACCCGCTTTCTTTTTCAGTGTACCTATTTCTCCTGTCCAGCTGTCTTGGCTTCTTACGTAGTTTTTATCGATATCAGCCTTAAATAGCTTATCACTCACGTAAACTCTGTATTTCTCAAGCCCAGTAATCACGAATTCGGCACCAAGATTGATTGCTTTCGTTAAAGGACCCGCATTTACGTAAGCAGTAACAATAGTCAGGCTAGTCACTATTATTAGTAGTGTCTTTTTGAAATTCATCAGATTACATCTCCAATAACTGAAGAGAAATCACGCACAGTGTCTAACATTTGTTGCTGCAAGTTTAGGAGGTCGGGATCGGTAAATGTGCTGTAAGCAAAGTAGGAAATCATCATAAAGTTACCATACAGAATAAAGAACACCATGGAGTTAACAGCTTTGATGATTTTGTAATCATCCTCTTTTTCAACCAATTTAGCTACAAAGATACCGGCAGTAATCAGAATACCTACGGAGATCAGCTCCATAATATAGCTACCGGAACTCACAGTTGTTAGTTGTTCCAACAACGACATGACAAGCTCAGTTATATACAACGAAATAACAGCAATACTAACCTTGCATCGGCCAATTTTGAGAGAGCATTTGACTTGTCCATCATAATCCACAGACAGTAAAAAGTAGATTAAGGTAATTAAAAATGCGTTGATATATACAATCTTGTCGTGAACTGGGGTTTGAGAGTTTAGTGTCTCAACAAAGTGAGCAATCCCAATAACAACAGCAATAGATATGATGAGCCATGCAAAATATTTATATCTCTTCATTCTTTCGGGCTTCTCACCATTGCTGACTAGTACATCTTCAGTCAATCTAGAACCTCCATTGTTTTAACTTAACTATATGTAAATAATGCATTTCTGTTGAATTGCACAGAATCATTTATCATTACATATAATTCACACAATGAATATTGCACACCAAACAAAAAACTGTAGAGATGCCAAAAAACAATAATGAACGGTTACTTTTTGAGCTAAATAAGCAACCAGTACGATGGTATTCTTCGACGATCCGATAAATATCAACGAGAATGGCTGGCCCTGACCAAGCTTTATTGATTAATGAGATTCCATGATCGACAAGGCGAACCATTTGGCTCGCCTTATTAACTATCTATAACTGTAAATTAGTGAAAGTTGCGACTACAAGATGATGCTTATTTTAGAGGGTCGTCGTCTGGCAACGCACTGTGTATCCATACCGCCAGTCGGTGTTTGATGCTCGCACCATCTAGCTTACTTTCCGGTAGTGGCGTGATCTGTTTGGCATCAACCAAGAATAGGTAAATCGCTTTTACTCTTAAAGGTTGTGGTGACTGAGGAAGATCAAAACCTTGTAGCTTCGCCATCTTCCCACCAATCTCTAGTGCCTTCTTAACCAGTTTGTCTTCATTTTGAAGCTTGGAGCTTTTTGACATTGATAAATCCTCTTCTTCGCTTCAATTAAGAATACATTAAGTGGCACTAACAGCGTGTTAGTAAGCTCTCATATTGATAACTTTAAGTCACGCCAATCGGTAACGGCTTAAAAAGTGGACTGAATTGTCGTATTGGTTAGTTTTGAAATTAACCCACCTATCCTTTGTCGCATATCGCACCTTTGTACAATCATATCTAAAGCGCCATGCTCAAGTAGAAACTCACTTTGCTGGAAGGCATCAGGTAACTTTTCTCGTACGGTCTGCTCGATAACACGACGCCCAGCAAACCCGATTCTTGCTTCAGGCTCACCGATATTGATGTCCCCCAACATTGCCAGACTGGCAGAAACACCGCCAAACGTTTGATCAGTTAATACCGAGATATAAGGTAAACGAGCATGTGATAAACGCGCCAACGCCGCGCTAGTTTTTGCCATCTGCATTAGCGCTATCAAGGACTCTTGCATGCGAGCGCCACCACAAGCTGAAAAACAAACTAATGCACATTTATCTTCTATTGCTGTATCGATGGCATCAACAAAACGTGCACCTACGACCGACCCCATCGAACCAGCCATAAAGGAAAACTCAAATGCACAGGCGACAATGGGTATACCTAGTAGCTCGCCTTTCATTGCGACTAATGCATCTTTCTCTCCGGTATTTTTTTGAGCAAGCGCGATACGTTCTTTGTAACGCTTTTTATCCTTAAAATTAAGCAGATCTTTTGGCTCATATTCACTGCCGATTTCTATCCGCTCTCCTTTATCCAAGAAGCTATCCAAACGACCCCGCGCAGGCATCCGCATATGATGTTGGCATTTCGTACAAACTTCTAAATTCTCCTTAAGGGCAAACCGATACAATACTTGATCGCAAGACGGACACTTGGTCCATACCCCTTCTGGAATTGACGCTTTACGCGTGTTAATGATGTTTTTCTTTTCTAATAGCTTTTCTAACCAACTCATAAGAAATCTTTCATTCAGAAACAAAGATAACGAACATTGTATTAACCTGATTCAAGTAATAAAGTGCAACTTATTGGCTAGATAATCCAACAATATGGGATAAACAATATGCTTGATAAAATTGATCAGCAATGGCTGAAAAGCTTTCATTGTGTATATGAGAACAACAGCTTTAAGAAAGCCGCAGAGTTTTTATCCTTGCCGACATCGAATGTCAGTCGCCATATTGCTTTACTGGAAGAGCAGCTTGGTGTGCGTTTGTTTGATAGAACGACTCGGCGCATCTGCGCCACAAACGCCGGAGAACATCTCTATTTACGTACACAGCCTTTGTTCACCAAGTTGAACGACGCGCTTGAAGAGGTTACTCAGCACTCACATGAAGTCGTGGGGCGACTTAACGTTTTAATGCCAGATTCACCGGAGTTGGCACGAGCAGTTGTCTCCTTTTGTTCTCAGTACCCCAATATTTCGTTGAACTGTGAAACCAATCTGAGCCCTAAAGAAGATTTGCTTGATGGATTTGACGTTATCTTAAGTTTCCATCGTGGAAAGCTTGAAGACAGCAACTGGATTGCCAAAGAGATTAAGCGCTGGTCTAGTATTGTGGTCGCCTCACCTAGTTTACTACAAACATGCCAGAGACCTTTCCAAGTTACCGACTTAAAGCATGTTCCTTGTATTAGCAGCTTCACTGCATTGAAAGGAACGCCTTGGGTGTTTAGAAGCTCTCAAGGTGAACTGATCACTCAACGAGTAAAATCTTCGTTTAAGGTAAACAGCGGACAGCTTGCTAAAGCTGGAGCATTGGCAGGATTCGGCTTTGCCCTTCTACCCGAAGAGTTTTGCCGTAAAGAAATGCAATGTGGAACATTAAAAGTGGTTGATCTTGAGTATGCGCCAGAGGATTTAGTGTTGTACGCCTTTTACGCTTCCAGAAAACATGTATCGAAAAAAATCCCAATGTTTATCGAACACTTACTCCATCAAGCACACAATGAGGAAAGTGAGTAAGAGCTCGCTTCTTTTTTAGACCTGGTTCTTTATCTACCTTGAGCATTCCTACGCCCAAATAGATTTGATGAGCATCAATGACGAATAAAAAAGCCGCCCGATTATTTTCGAGTAATCTCATGTTCCTACGATGAAAGAACAAGAAACTTCGATGGATTCGATATGTTCATATATGCTTATTAACTGGAATCGATAAGGTTTCACGCATTCTATAAATAACAACAAAGGACTGTGTTATGCCACAAACGTTAGATCAGGCTGTTCAGGTTTTAGACCGAGATTTAGAAGAATTTTTACTTCGTTTCCCACTGTCCATTACGAGCGCGGGTCAATCAAAAGGTGCTATGAGGTTTTACTTGTATAGCCATGGCGATACCGCCTTTGGGATAAACCAAGGGGTTAGGATGAAGGAGATGCGTTTCCGCCTTGGCCCAAAATCGTTAGCTAAAAACGCGAAAGCACTTCAATGTATTCATATCCCTGTCTCTCCTTTTGAACAACTTAAACCCGACTCCATTTCTAAAGTCACCCACTATGATGCTGCAGACTACCTGGTAACCACTCAGTTGACAGGTTGTACCTTTGCTATCCGTAAAGCAAAAGGAGGCGGACTTGAGTTCTTGCATGTACAACCAAAGGGAGACTTTAACGGCATGGAAGTACAACGTGCTGTCCAGAAGGAGTTTCAAGTTTCTTTTGGCAGAGGATCTGGTACAGACAGTACAACTTACGGCGAAAATACTCGCGTTACGGTCATGGGCGCGCGAATCAATGGGCTATGGACCGTCTATGCTCAATATCAAGACTCGAGTGGCAGTGTGACAAAAGTTGACTGCATTTATAAAGAGCCTAGCTCTGTGGCTTATGTTGATTAAGGTAACGGCAATTTAGGCTCTACGATAACAAACCACGACTAAAAGTGAGTTAGCCAATTCGACTAACTCACTTTTTATGCAAATCCGCTAGTCTAGCCTAAACAACACTGCTTACATTTTCATTCGCATGGTCAATAACCGATCAACCCTGGGTTGAGTTCGCATTGGCGTATTTTCAATATTCATGATGCAAATAGTGCTTACAGTACTTTGGGGAGGCGTTGCTTACTGGGACAAAAATGACCTGCAAACCATTGCTTTAAACACTAGTAGGCTTAAAGCTGTAAATATCACACATCATTCGGGAAAGTAGTTACCGAACCTTCCACTATACTGGATTTACCTATGCCTCTTTAGCCATAATCAGTCATGTAAGTGACTTGTTCAGGAAATCATAAATTTCCCTCGATATAATATATCCTTTAAACTAAGTATTTTGTGGTTTATGCACTAATTTTTTGCAATCGATATGTCCAAATGAATGACAAAGTGTTAATTACATCTAAATTATATTGATATAGCATATTATCTTATAAAACAAAACGTAACATTAGATAACGTTAACACTCATTGAGATTTAATCATGATCGATAACATTTTTATAGTGTTTGAATATTCCGCAATAATTTTATTGCTTTCACTATTTGCAATATTAGCCATAGGTTATGTTTTTTGCGGTGAAGAAACTCTAGAATGCTCCCCTATTATTAATGGATATATCTTTAGACGTGATAGTTTCGAGAAAAACATCAATATTATTCTAAAAATCACTTCAACAGATTATTCACTTCAGAAAAAATGTAATACAAACGAGCGTGGAGAATTCGAGTTTGACCCGATTTTCTTAAAAAGAAAAAAGGTGCTAAGTATTTTTGATGGTCTTTTTCAAACAAGGTTTTACGTGGAAGTAACGACTAATATTGATAATGAAAAAATCATTATTTGGAAAGGGGTTTTTAGAGATTTTACAATCCACAAACATGAAAGAAGCAACCTATTAAACCTACGTTGCGATATTAACAACCCCATAAGGAGATATAAGTTCACCTCAAGTGGGGGTTATGTAACAAGCCAATGTAGTCTAACTAACTTCTTCAGTGTAGATGATTTAAACACCAGAAAAACCTAACAAAATCAAAAACCTACCATCAAGCGCAATAACAGGATCACATAAAAACGAGCTTTCATAAACCATGCCATAAACTACCCGGCATGCGGATTATTTTGGGTTTGGTTTGATTTAAAGATCAACCTTAATCCTTTTGGCATTTAGATAAATATTAAACTTTACAAGGAGAGGTAACATTAAATAAAGAAGACTTTTATGAATATACACCTAACATCAGTGGGAAAATATTTAATCATAAAAACCCAATTGCAAACCAAGAAATTGTATTTGGAATAAACTCAGAAAAAATAAACAAAGAAATCATCTGTAAAACTGATAACAATGGTGGTTTTAGTTTCAACTCTATTTTTGTTGAAAGAGATAAAGAAACGGAAGTTATTTTTTCGGAAAAACGTGTATCACTTTATATTATCACTGAATATGAAGGAAAAAGATCGATAATATGGAATAGCACTTTGAGTGGATTTGAGGTAAGTGATTTTGAAAGAAATAACCTTGGAAGCTTGCGGTGTGATTTAGACAGTCCTATCACCTCCTTTTCTTTTCGCAATGAGAACGCAAACTCGGCGCCAATTTATGTTTATAGTCAATGCTCGTTATTCGGCTATTTTGAATCAGAAGCCATCGGAGAATAATTGTGAAATCATTAACCCCCCGCCTCGCATCAGCAATTGCCGAGATACCATATGACGTTTTTGGAGGTGAATTAAACAACGTTCCAACTGATGTTGCGAAGTTGTTTGAGTTTGATACCAAATTCAAGGTGTTAAAAGCGACTTCCCACTTGATAGGACTTGTAAAGCAAACTACAAAGTTTGCCGTAATTGCAGAAGGTAGAAAGGGATCGTTATACGCTGATTCTTTAGTCATATCTTTTAGAGGCACTGAGAAAATAATCGGTGATATTATTACTGACGGAAATCTCGGCCTAACAGGTACCTCCTCTGGCCATATTGTACATGCTGGCTTTGAAAACTGCTTCAATAGCGTTAGACCTCAAATTGAAAGCTATATTCTGTCATATAAGAAAACCTATAGAACAAGGCCCAAAGTCATCCATTGTGTAGGCCATAGTTTGGGAGGTGCAGTAGCCTCACTAGCTGCTGAATGGCTAAAGTGTACATACCATTCTAGGGTTCACTTATATACATTCGGCGCACCTAGAGTAGGATTTCTGCCTTTTGCGCGAGGAGTAGGCAGTGAAATAGAAAAAACTTATCGTTGTACGCATGGTGCGGACCCAGTTCCTATGGTACCTCTTTGGCCATTCATTCACGGCGGAAATGAATACCGATTAGATAGAAGCACTGGTATTTACGGCTGTGCCCATGGACTAAGCTCAACAGCAACTCCAGGCTACCTAAACACCGCGAACACACAAGATTGGGGTGGATTAGAGTATGCGTCAAACATCTACCTGCACCAGCCTGTAATTCTTTCATATTTTAATCGTCATAATGCCCACTTCAATTCTGGCTGGGTTGCAAAAATAAGCTCTGCAATATTGACCTTGCTCAAGTTAAGCGGGCAGGCGCACCGAGCGCAAGCATATATGACGGCAGGAATGACTTGCTGGGATTTGTTAGCTAAATTGCTTCATAGTATAAGTAAGATGAAAGACAAATATGCGGACCATTTGCGTGGAATCCTTGGACATATGAATGTCATGTCTGGAAATCTGGCGTTAGATATGTCACACCTCACTTACTCCATCATAAAAAATTGCTTCTCACGCTTTATCAGGAAACTCAAACAATATGTTGGACATGCATTGAACTTCGCAAATTAATGTCGATCCTCCCATTAAGCATTAATTTCGAGGTTAGAGTTACGTACACCTTTGTCAGCTGCAAGTACCAATTAGCTTACATACATAATGGGTGGAAAGCATCTGCATAACACACGGAGCTATTTACTTATAAAAAGCTGTATATTCGCCGGGCGAAATCCCTCTATGGGCTATTTAATTAGAGCTTTTAGAGGGAGGACGCGTCAATTGCATTTATCATATAAGCAGCATGACTTATTTCTGGCTCCGAGTACATAAATCACTCAGGTCCCAATCATCTGCTTTTTGAACAATGATATCTACGACACTAGCAAGCTCTTTGCCTTTTGGGGTTAACCCGTAGTTCACTGTTACTGGGATGGTGTCTTGTTGTTTTCGCCATACAAAGCCATGTTCGGACAACAGCTTCAAGCGCTCGGTAAGTACTTTGCTAGAGACTAGTGCTAACTGCTTGCGAATTTGGCCAAATCGCATCTCTTCTTGTTGCCCGAGTAGCCATACGATGTGCGCTGTCCATTTCGTCGATATCAATGTTAAGTATTTATCTACACTGCAATAGCCATCTGTCTGGCTGTAATTGATGATTTACTTTCGGCGACATCGCTCTTTCCTGATTCCTTCTCTACTAAGACAGTGTAATCAAACGTGGCTTCACAAACCAATAGTTACCTAGGGGTAACTAGTTACTTTTAGGAAGCTAATTTTAATTCGTAACTGACTTATCTATTGTTACCTCGCAACAAGGCTTGGGTTCACGCACTACCGGAGCCAATATCAAAAGGACTAAGTTATGCGTTACATTCTATTGTTTATTTACTTACTCTCGCTTGGTTTACACGCTGAGACGCTTTATTCGAAACCACAAACCCCTTCTGAGCTACATTCGTTATTTGGCCAGTATTTTGCAAATAAAGATTTGGAAGGATTGGAGACACTTTTTCATCCAGACGCTGTGTTTGTATTAGATAAAGAAGGCAACCAAGCTAAGGGAAGAGAAGCGATTAAGCAGGTATTGAAAGGCTATATGAAAGGCGATGTATATATGCTCACCAAAAGCGTTTCGTTCCACATAAACGATGACGTTGCCATGGTGCGCTCTGATTGGGAAATATCGAACGCTTCGCAAGAAAAGGCCATCCAAGGAACGGCGCTAGAGGTGATGCATTATGTGGATTGTGGCTGGGTTTACGTTATCGATAACCCCAATGGTTTCTAACGTTGGCAATAAGCACCAACAACATGCTTGACGAACTTCACCACAGACATTATTGACATTACATAGACATCTTGACTAGAAGCAAAGGCCTTCGATGTGTTGTGCAAGGCAATGATTATATTGCCTTAACTGGCACACCGATAGCCTAACGCCCTCTGTCTATGCAATTTCCACCGAATCTTCACCATCAAACAATTTCAAAAATTGAATGGTATTTAGACGTTTCAACTAGCACGGGACGAGGCTTACATAGTGGCGACTATGCGTGTTTCTGCCCAACCTCCCCCTTCAACAGAAATGGACGCATTACTGGTCTCACCCTCTAAAGTCGCTTACTATGCTTATTACCTATAACGCTTTGTGAGTTATTCATGAGCCGTAAAAATAATAAAAACCTCAGTATTCTTCTTAAACTCAACACCTTCGTGTCCCCTTATAAATGGCGTGTTGCTGCTGCCTTGGTGGCACTGGTTGCAACAGCCAGTTTAACGTTGTCCGTTGGCTATGGTGTTCGCATCCTTATTGACCAAGGGTTTGCTCAGCAATCTCTCCAAGAGCTCACCTATGCGATTCAGTTTATTATTGGTGTCACGCTATGTATTGCGGTGGGGACTTTCTTCCGTTTCTATCTGGTTTCTTCGGTAGGCGAACGCGTCAGCGCAGATATTCGTCTTGCGGTGTTTAACCATGTGATTACGCTACATCCTAGCTATTTTGAAACCAATAGCAGCGGCGATATTATTTCTCGTCTCACCACGGATACCACGTTGCTGCAGAGCATTATTGGCTCATCATTTTCTATGACAATGCGCAGTGCTTTAATGTGTATTGGTGCGATCATTATGTTGTTCGCGACCAACTTTAAACTCACGCTAATTGTGCTGGCTTCGGTGCCATTTGTATTGGTCCCGATTCTGGTTTACGGAAGACGTGTCCGCGCCCTATCTCGCAAAAGCCAAGACACGATGGCAGATGTAGGCAGCTATGCAGGTGAAGCAATTGAACATATCAAAACGGTACAAAGCTTTAGCTCAGAACAACATGAGAGAGCCGCTTTTGCAATTGAAGTAGAAAAAGCTTACGAGGTCGGCAGACAACGAGTAAAACAACGTGCGATTCTGATCTCTGGCGTGATTGTGATTGTATTCAGCGCCATTGCTGGCATGCTTTGGGTAGGCGGCAGTGATGTTATCCACGGTAAGATGTCTGCCGGTGATCTAGCCGCATTCGTGTTCTATGCCATCATGGTTGCATCGTCTACGGCGACCATTTCTGAAGTGATGGGCGAACTGCAAAGAGCAGCTGGTGCAACAGAGAGGCTGATTGAGATTCTGCAAGTCGAAAGTGATATCAGCGCGCCAAACAATCACCTTCCAATCACCGAGGATATGCCCGCAGAAGTGACCTTTGAGTCGGTGAACTTCAACTACCCTTCTCGTCCAGATCAACCCGCGATCAAAGACTTAAAACTGACTGCGGAGCGAGGCAAAGTGCTGGCGCTAGTCGGCCCTTCTGGTGCAGGAAAAACGACACTGTTTGAACTACTGCAACGCTTTTATGACCCACAACAGGGGCAAGTATTGTTTGGGGGTGAAGACATTCGACAGTTCGATCCAAATGATCTGCGCCGTCAAATGGCATTAGTGCCGCAGCAGCCTGCTTTGTTTAGTCACGATGTGTTCCATAACATTCGCTACGGCAACCCAGATGCAACTGACGAACAAGTAATAGAAGCGGCGAAGAAAGCCCATGCCCATGAGTTTATTGAGAAGCTACCGGACGGTTACCATAGCTTTTTGGGTGAGCGCGGCGTGAGATTGTCTGGCGGCCAGAAACAGCGAATAGCGATTGCACGTGCGATTCTGAAAGACCCTAAAATCCTATTACTGGATGAAGCCACCAGCGCACTAGACAGTGAGAGTGAACACCATGTTCAGCAAGCGCTAGAGGCATTGATGAAAGACCGCACCACGTTGATCATCGCGCACCGCCTGTCGACGATCCAACATGCAGATAAGATTGCCGTACTAGACGGCGGCGAGCTGATTGATATCGGCAACCATCAGTCATTAATGCAAAGCTGTGAGTTGTATCAGCGATTGGTGGCGTTACAGTTTAAACATTTCGAGTAAAAGGAGCCTTTTTGCTAATTGTACAGATAAGCCACTCAGCAACGGCAGAGAAAGTCCTCAACGATACCAAATACGCGAAGCTAACACATATAATCCTGCGGCAATCAAGAAGCTAAAGGAATAGAGCACTTCGAACATTCTGTTGAGGACCGCCTCCTGCTACTTCCCCAAACTGTACATCTTCTATCTTCGAACACGAAGTAAGTATGCTGTCGTAAGAGCACGTCCTCAAAGTTTTTGTTAATACGTTACCGCTCAATCATGGAAACGCTTAATTGCCTCATTTACGCCTCGATATAAACGTTTAAGCATCTTATTGAAAATCTCTCTAATTGTTTTATAAGTCAAATCGATAACAACAGAGCTAGCCGAACCGGCAAATACCAACATATGACCCAGAAGACCTTTCACTTGGGATGCAGCAGTTTTTCCTGCTTCGGCTATTTTTACCAACGTTTGTGCAATAAAGTCGTAAAGTGTCGCACCTGTACTAATCGCTCCTTGAGCGGCTATAAGTGAATAGTAACCAGTATCCTTAAGTAGGGTGACTAAAGCAGCACTTAAACGGTCAGTCCAATAATTACTATAATTAGCCTGATTGCGTTTATTGTAATCCAACCGCACAGGGCGAAGAAAATCGCTAGCAGCCATTTGTAACTCTTGCCAATCTTCACCTTTTGCTGTTGCAAGATAACCTGGAACAGCTCCTTGATCAGGATCCATGCCATGAGCGCTAGCGCAAATACCTTGCCCACCGTCGAGGCGAAACTCTAAGCCTTTATACGGCGAATGAAAAAATGGCCAAAGTGGCACTTTTGGTACAACATCCGCTCCATGCGTACAACGATAAATATCGTTGATTCTGTTCGTATTCGCACTAGCAAAACCAGACAAGCCAACCCTAGGTGCACCAAACGTATACAGTTTCACGTTGTTGCTATAAGAGCTAGTTGCGACCCAATCGGCAGTTAACGTAGCCAAAGCTCCGCCTAGACTATGTCCAATACAATGCACTGTTCCTGTCTTTGAATTTTTTCGCCATTCATCTAGAAACTTTTTTAATTGTGGGCGTAACAGTGAAAATGTACGCTGAAAGCCAGCATGAACAGTTTGTCCATTGGCACTCCCCTTCAAACCAATTTGCAAGTTAGTCCCCCAATCATGACCAGATGTCATTTTAGTTCCGCGAATAGCGATAATAGCATCTCCATCATATGGACCATCACCATAACCTAACGCTGCAAATCCCGTCTCTTTATTGAACAGGTAGCCTCCAGTTTTGCTAGCCAGATTATCTTTACTTTTAAAATAACTACGAATAGAAGGCGGGGGTGTAACATTACGCTGTTGTTCTCGTATAGAATATGCGAAGAAAGCTAGTTCCGAGGCTAGCTTAGGAGAAAGAGTTCCCATTTAAATCCCTTAAATTAGTCCATTAATATTGCCGTATTTCTCTAGATCTTGAAGTTCACCAAACTCTTCAATATCAGCAGCTTTCTTTTTCTCTATTTCTGAGCGAACAGGCCATCTGCAGACGCTTACGACCGTATAATTAACTACCCCATTTGGAAAATCAGAGTTGTAGATGTCAACGATTTCTTCGTCGTTAGCTAGGTCACAATTTAATTCCGACAGCATTTCAGAAAAGTAAGAGTTGTGTGTTACACCACGGGAGTTTGCGTCCCAAAGGTAAATTTCATCCTTTTGAGTATTGAATTGCTGATCATCAACGCGGATGCCTTGCCAAATCACATTGGTTCTCAACGGGTTATTAGCTTGACGCGATTGCATAGTTAGCTCCGGAAAGCTAAAACGCCCTTCACTATCGGTTGTTGTATAGTCGTGTATCTCACCATCCGTGATATCTATAAACTCGTAGCTTCTTTTCAGCTTAATACCAACCAGCGGTTTGCCATTGTAAGTGAGCTGTCCGCGTACAGCTGGAAATAGCTCGACAGTTTCCTTTTTAAACATTTCTATCTCCAATCCATAGGCTTCAAATGCAAAAGATAACAGGAAAATAATGAGAACTAGCGATGAGGGACTTCTAACCATACGCATCATACCTCATAGACAATCAGTTTTATTTGAGCTAATGCTATATACTGCATTTGGCACTATCAATGCAGAGCTACTCTAAAGGCATCTTCATTTGACTAATTCTTAGTTTTTAGACTCTCATACACATCTGGAAAAGCAACGCCTGTCGGCGATTCAACATGCAGAAAACATTGCCGTACTAGACGTCGGCGAGTTGATTGATATCGGCAACCATCAGCCATTAATACAAAGCTGTGAGCTGTATCAGCGATTGATGCTCCTCGAATTCAAGCGCATGGGGTAAACATAATTATTAAACCCGCTCTAAGTTGTGGGTTTCGCTGACGGACAAATATGTATTTTTTCGTCATATCCTCGAAGGCGGCATATACCAAAAACCGAGTGCTCTCGCCCGTTTTGCACAACTCGGTTTTTAAAATGATATTCATAAGGAGAATCATCTAGATCGCACTCTAGATTCTCCAAATTATCAATAACATAATCATGGATGTCCAAGCCAGTATGTGAAGACCACATTAAAATTTGATTGTTATTTATATTTGCAGTGATCTGAATTCCAATTAAATTTGTGTTGATTGACAGCGGCTTAAACCATTGACGGTGAATGATTGGTTCAAAATGAAACCTGCCGTCTTTATCTGTTATAGTAGTTCTTTCATAATACTCACTAAAACCCGCAAGCAGAGCCACTTCGATATTATCAATTGGCTCCCCGTATTTTAAAACAGTACCGGATATAGGAGGGCTAACTACTAGTTTATAGGGTTTAAAATAATTAAACACGTCACTATAACTCATAATAAAAAACAAAAAAAATGCAACCGTTATTGTGCATTTGTACTTAAACATTAATACATCTCGAATTTTGATTTAAAATATATCGAAACCATATATATTTATCACCCACCTATTAAAATACATTGATAATAATTCGTGCAACTTCACAATTATTTGCAATAAATAATGTTAACTATAATTAGTTTCTTGAAAAATAATTTTGTAGGTGTGGAAAAGTAATACGCACAAATTTTTTAAGATTTGTTCCAGAGGGGAGTAACTACGAGGGGGATTTTCACTAGATATAGTTGACCACACTTCAACACCACACGTGTCGAAGCGGTATCCTGTTGTTTTAACGAGCGTATTTCAAAAAGAGCAACGCGCTTTTTTCTAGAAAAATATCAATGCCGAGGCATACGACACCAACTAGATTAACTGACCGAGATTGCGGCTCTCTTTAAGCAAATTACTTAGAGGCAAGAATAGTGGCTCTGGTAAGTTGTTTAGCTCACACCACTGCCACTGCTTGCATTTATCTGGCTCGGCCACTTGAGGCTCACCGCTACCGCACGATGCTAAGACAAATAACGTCACGTAGTGCTTGCCCTCTTTCTCAAAAATGTCATTGGTAAAGGTCAGTTTTTCAATCGAATCGACGACTAAGCCCGTTTCTTCGAAAGCCTCACGCTTAGCACACTCTTCAATGCTCTCACCTAGTTCAAGGTGTCCGCCTGGGGTCGCCCAAGTGTTTGCACCATGAGAACCAATTCTCTCACCAAGCAATATTTTTCCGTCACGAAGGATAATGGTCGCGACACCAACTCTTACTTCTTTATTCACATTACATCCTTCAAAAGCGCTATTTTTTAACTCTACCTCGGTGTCGTTTTGGTAAACGACTACACCTCAACGCCGTTAGTTTTTTGCTCTGGCTTAGACCACTTGATGATGGCACGTAGGTTCATAGAGAAGAAAATGATATTTGCGATTATCATTGCCACACTTCCGGTGAGATAACCCACTGCTACCCAGCTTGTATTGCCACACATCATGAGTACGAAACCAATTTTATTCTTATTTCCTATTTGCCATATGGCAAGAAACGTAAGCACCATCGCAATCCAATCGATCCCATAGTACTGAAAATAATCCATTTTCCCTCCATTACTTAGTACTTAGTACTTAGTACTTAGTACTTAGAGTGATGCTTAGGGGGTGAGCCTAAATTAAATAGCACCATGCTAAGCCACCCCAGAACATTATATTTGCTGTCCATACCATTGTGCTTTGGATAGGCAGCATATGAACAATCAACTGGGGACAGCTTTTAATTTCACGAGGAAGAAACAGCATTTGAGGCTGAACATCCCAACTGGTTGCGAAACGAAGGACTCTTTTCAACCGAGGATGACTCAGCAAATATTCAGCGTAGGATGAATAAATTGTCCATAAACCCAAAACACCAATTAACTCGATTAAAGAGATTACCTCTAAACTAAATGGTAATAGTGAAGGCCCACCGATGAGTAAGATAGCCGCAAATATCCATTTTCTATTTTTCACTACACATCCTTGTTAATGATTTAAACTAACTGACTATGAAAGAGCTAGGCTGTTACACTGCCGCAGCCGCAATCAAAATGCAACAATAAATCAATAACTTAATTAACTATTTAGTTAATTACACCCTGTCAATTTCAATGGCAAGTTTGGTAGCGATTCGATTAAAGCAGCCTCTAATTAACGCATCACAGTAAGGTAAAGGTTATCGTCTTACGATATTTTTCGGCTCTGTAGAATGTGATGTAGCGGATTTAATACCAACTGCTTGGTTTTATTGGCAATGAACTCCTGTGACAGCGTTAAGGTCAATATCACCGAAAAAACAAATAGAAAAGACAAGCAAGTTACGACTGAATAGCTAGTCAGCAGCATTGGTACGCCAAGAATTATAAAGGCTTTTATAAAGAATCCATGCCAAGCGTATACATATAAAGAGTTTTTCCCCTGCGACAAGATTTTGTTACTTCCAACAGGAATTAGTAATAACACAGCAAAAGCCGTAAGCAGTGAGATAAGCATCAGACCAAGCCTGATTAGTCCAGCCGAAATGTCACCGATGCCAAGACGTGAGTAGGAAAAGCTACCATATAACCATTGGTGCGGCATGCCATTGTAATAAGAAAATAAAGCAACATTTAGTACCACAACCCCAACCATGGCAGCTTTGAGCGAGCGACCACAATACTTGCTCCTAACGCCCATAAAAGTATCAGGAGTGATCTTATGTCCAATGACAAAAAAAGGCAGGAAATAGAGTGTTCGGGACACACCAAAATCATACCCGATAGATCCTATGTAGCCGGCACTTAACGCGATAAGTAACGTCATTGCAATTGGGTATTTAAACTTCAGTATGCTAGGCAACATTAACTTCCATAAAAACAAGCTATATAAAAACCATAGCATCCAGTATGGCTGAACATTCTTTGTGTAGTTACTGATACTCCCTGTTGTAAGATAATTGAACGCTTCATAAGCAATAGTAAAAGCTACGAATGGAATCAGTATATTACGGACGGCTTTCGCTACTGCATCTGAGCTTCCATCACTGCGAGACAGCATCCCAGAAATGATGACAAAGGCAGGCATATGGAAGGAATATATGGAGAGGTAAACGATCTTAATTATTGGACTATTTTCGATGAGGGGCTCAATCAGGTGTCCGAACACAACAAGAAAGACCAATATAAACTTTGCGTTATCAAAAAATGGGGTGCGTCCCATACCGTTCCTTAACCAAGCTTTTCTCAGCTAAATTTTAATAAATCAGTTCTTACTGACACTTATAAAAACTTAGCCAAGCTTAAGTGCGTTGTAAACTATGGAAAATAGGAACGACGCTGCAATACTGCTTTGAGTGAGCGATACTATTAATCGGACGATTTGCTTTTCTTAACGTACTGGAACACTTTCCAGATGAGAAATCCTGCGGCGGCAACAATGAGTGCAGAGCGAATGAGGATAGGTGCGTCATGCTCAAGTTGACTAGCATGTGGGACAATGCTTGCAAACAATCGGCTAGCAAAAAGCAGCCCCATTACTAACATCACTATTTTGTTCATACGCCCTGCCATTGATATAGATACATTTTACAGAACAGACGGATAAGTATTACTCCTTCTCAAGAGCCCGCCTTGTGCTGAGTGAACGTAAAAGAATGCGCTTCTTCTGTATAGTCGTCAACGCGTTATCAGCCTAATGTCAGTAAGCTAATATTTCACATTTAATGGGGACTAATTGGTTCGTGGTGAAGTTATAAATTCACTTTATCTTTCTTGCAGACTTCGCAACCTTATCAAGCCAATTATTTCTTTTATTAATGTTTGAACCCAGGACGGGACCAAAATAGGTTGCAGAGCGATTTTTGATACCGGAAAAGTCCAATATAGACTTTTTAAGGTGTTTATAAATCACATTGCCTTTGAAGAGTTTGTACAATAATGGCGGTGTATCTAATGTAATAAATAGCTCTGAACTGCGTCCTGATAGTAACTTTTCTGGAAACATGTTTCCTTCAGTGTATTTAAAGGCGAAGTTCGGCAAGAATACGCGATCTACAACACCCTTAAATTTAGCGGGCACAGTCCCCCACCAAACAGGAGTAATGATGACGATATGCTCAGCCCAGAGGACGAGCTCTTGAAAGCGCAGCAAATCAGGTTCTAGTGATGTGCGGCTGTCATAGCCATTATCTAAACTGATTTCGAAGTGCATTTCACTGATCTCTACTTGCTTCACTTCGTTCTTCAACGCGGCGGTGAGAGCATAATTGTCCGCTAGAGATTTACAGAAGCTGTCAGTTTTTGGGTTTGCGTTTATAACCAGTACTTTTTTCAAAATATAATCATCCATGTTGACGAAAAGTACAGTTTAAGGTCTTACCTATAGGTCAGAGTCAACCCCTTGAAGACAAACATTTATTGACTCTCGATATTGCTGAATTCGGTCTCTTTGAATTTCCAGCTGCTTGATCTGAAGTTCCACATCTCGTTGCTTATCAATTAAAAAGTCTCTCACTATTTGCCAATCGAACTCTTCCTGATCACTCTTTAAGTGCGCCATTTCAGAGAGCTGGATTCCTAGTGTCTGTGCTTCTTTGATCAGCTTTATCAAATTGATATTCGTTTGGGTATACACTCGATACTTACCTGAACGGGCGACGTTGAGTAAGCCCAATGACTCATAGAGTCTGATGGCCCTTTGAGTCGCCCCTGACAGTTCAGATGCTTCTTTGATATACACTTCAACCTCCATATTGAATTCACTATACAAACTCTCGTCTACATGACGAATAGAGCAATCACAACATCGTCAGAACCACACGATTATTATGCAGCTTTAGTACAGTTCGCATTTAGACCATCACTCAACAACTTTAAACTGGATGAAATACAGATTACTTTCAGTTGGATAAATTTTACGTAAAATCCATTTGAGCATGAAAACGAATGGTAGGTTTTCAGCTTTTGCATGCTTTCTATTGAGTTGCTCAAACGCTACCGACTCAACGCCGAGTATTTCTAACTTACCGATCTTTCTGTTGTCTTCGTGAGTAAACGCCTCAACGACTTGCCCAACGGCATAATGACTCTCTGATTTATCACGAATCGTTGCCGTCTTCTTTCCAGATAAGATTTGTCGCTCCATCCTGGCGAAAAATGTGATTTTATCCAATGAATTACACCTACTTCCTAACGGTTTCTTCCCTGCACATAGCGTATCGTATGTGATTAATTGTTATCGTTCATTCCAGTCGCTTAGCGAACTTCTCTTCACTATGTTGTGGTAATAAGCACTCAAAACAGTCACGAGCACGCGTTTACAGCAAGGGCGTTAAATTGAATTATTGTCATAATAAAATCAATACGCTAGCCACAAGCAAGCTGATTCTCTTGAAACTATTCGAGGAGGTTCTGATATTAAGAATAAGACCTAACAAATGACCTTAGTATCTATATCGGAAAATACTCATCTTTTTGCACATCTATCCACAAATCGTAGTTTGTCATCACTTTCGAAAACTCAGCGCTATGAAGATAGCCGTTCAACCAAGCCCTTAATCTGGTGTATTGGCTATGGCGAAACCATTGCTTATCAATGCGAGCATATTTACGCAAAAATGGCAGTAAAGCGATGTCGACTAAACTCTCTTGTTCCGCGAACAAAAATGGGTGTTCTGTTAAGCGCTCTTCAAGTTTCGCCAGTTGAATTTCACATACTTTACGCCGTTCTTTTATATCGGCTTCATGATAACGTTTGGCGCACCCAAAGGCATTGAGCGCTGGCACGAAGTAGCGCTCAAACTCTTGTATTACAGTGATAATTTCTGGCAGTGCGTTGGGATTCCCGCTCTGTAGTAAATTGTCAGGATCATACTCACATAGCGCCCAAATCATAATCTCTAAGCTCTCTTCAAGAACAAGCGGAGCTTCTGGAACCTCCCTATTCTCGCATTGCACTTTTGGTACAACTAACACGGGAACGCTCCCCTTTGGCGACATATTCAACATCTCAGGCGGTTTGTTATCGAGTTTTATTGACCGAAGAAATACTCTCTGATGTGCTTTCAACAAAGCAAAGCGAGCCCTAATAGCATACGGGCAATTGTGTAAGGAATAGAGGATGGGGAATGGTTTACTCTGCATGTTCAACTCCATCAACGATTAGTCTCTTTATTTTCTCCAATCAAGTCTTCTTTTCCAATCAAGTAGTGTGAACAAACGACTTCCGAGATACAAAAATGCCTCTAAGCGACTGCTTGTCTCGCCTTTAACAGGTAGTACAATCAATGCCCTTTAGCATATTGAAAAACACTTGCCTTGATTCCGGGCTGCTGTCGCGATGCGCGGTGTAATCAGCATGGGTTTCTTCTTCTGCTGTTGGGGATAGGGTTATCCCCCATAACGCCTTAATTTGATTTGGAACGATTGAGTAACGGATATCGATGATCCTTAGTTCATCGTAGGGATCTTGGGCGATATAACCGTTTGAAAACCAACGAAAGCGCTCAATGTCCTTCGCCTGTTGCGATTTCATGTCGAGCCATGGGAAATCTTTGCTCAAGTCCAGCTTTGCAATAGATTGGCCTTGGTAGGTTTTCGAATATCCTCCTACCCTTACCGCATCTACATAATAAGCCTGCTTCGTTTCATAAATCACTTTCCAAACTAGGATGTTTGCGAACGTTGGTTTTGCCTCCAGCCGTATCGGAGAGTGTTGACGAGCTTGCGCTAACTCCCACCCTATGGCTTCAGCTTTGTTTCGTTGGTACGTCCCCAACGCGAGGTATGCTAAAACCCATATAAATGCGGCGCGCGCATACCAAGGGTTTCGCTTCAATACTGTAAAAAATAGAAGGCTCAAGATGGGCAGTGTGAATAGAGGGTCAATAACGGAGATGGTGTTCCACGCATACCGCTCTTCAGATAATGGCCATAACAGCTGGGTGCCATAAGTGGTACAAGCATCCAACAAAGCATGAGTACCGTAGCCTAGCGCACAATAAAACCAGGTTTGTTTAAACAACAATCCACGCTTCTTTGCGATCAGATTATGCAGAAGCAAGGCACAAATGAAGCTACCAATGGGAATAAATAAGAGAGAATGCGTAAACTGACGGTGGTATTCCAAAAACAGCAGTGGATCGCTTGATGAACGGATGAGTACGTCTAAGTCTGGTGTCATACCCGCCAGCATGCCGAGCACTCCAGCAACAACCAAGTGCTGTTTTTTGCTTATCGCCTGTGGCAAAGAAGCGCCCAGTAATCCCTGCGTTAATGGATCCATTAGTTACCCTCGCGAAGGCATTCGTTTGTTAGAAGTGACACATTCAATTGGTTGAAGACACGTACTTCTATTGTAGTGTAAGTAGGAATAGCCGAGCCCGCTAGTTGGTGAACTACGCTGTGCTAAATCTAGAAATGCAAAAGTTTCCCCCCCTTAAATGAAACAAGGCGAACCCAATCGCTCGCCTTACTCGATAGATCGCTGAAGTTAAAAACTTAGTCTTGAGATTCTTCCTTTGCGTTAATCTCAGCGTATGTGTGTAGCAGTTCTGTTAGCGTCTTAACCCATGCAAATACGTCTGTCGGTGTGTTTTGAAGTAGCTTTTCTACTTGCTCACAATGCGTTTCAAGCGTAATAGCTTCTTCCAAACGAAATGAGATTGCGTAGAAATGCCAAAGCACAAGACGCGTCATACGTTCGCTGTTTTGTTTCGCGTTATCTGAATCATCGAAAGCTTGCTGAATCTCGCTCAATGCGATTGCTGTCATGCGTAACATCGCATCGAGGCGCGCTGACAACATGCGGTCTTCACTGTCTACTTCTTCTTGATCAAAGGTAAACAGTTCGTTCATCACATCTTCTGGCACCATTTTACTGATCATGCGAGCACTGAACTCTTCCAGTTCATGGCGAGGCATGGTTACAAGACAATCGAATGTGTAATCACGAAGCATAAAATCACTCTACATCAGTTATAAACTTTTAGTCTGCGCATTCTAAGGGCTGTAATTTCAATTGCCACTGTTATTTTCGGGGGATGTAAACGTGTCGTCGGTCAAACTAGTTCCACTAGAGGATTTACTTTTCTAAAACAACTGGAACCACTTCCATACAAGGTTCCTAGCGACCGCGACAATCAACGCAGCATTAAGGAGACTTGAAGCCATCGAATTCTAATTGGTTAGCATGAGGGACAATAACGCTATTAACGAGCTCAAAAGCTTTCGTGAGTGCGGCTTCGTGCTCTCAAACACTACTTAGCAAAGAGCAAAAAGGAATCAGCGGTCTTTGACGGAGCTTCAACCATTGGCAAATGCCCCACGTTTGGCATAACCACTGATTTAGCATGGGGAGCGACTGACTTTAAAACCATGGCACCCGATGCATGCAAAACCCTATCTTTGTCCCCCCAAGAGATTAGCACTCGACCTGTGTAGTTTTCTAATGTGCTATCTAAGGGTAAGTCTGGGTGTGGCTCCCCACCTTTCATCCGATGAATTTGTTCAAATATCTTTGTGTTTATATCTGCATGCTCTTTGGCTTTGTTGGCCAAATGACTGATAATTGGTGACGGGACAAAGGGAGGCTCAACAAACAAAAAGCGGAAGAGCGCCGAGAACTCGTTTTCTGTACGAGCGAGAACCACTGGATTTTGGCCTTGTTTTGTTGCTAAAAACATTTCACTTACTTGCGCCCTTTCTACTCCAAAGGGGCTGATGAGCCATAAACTTTCGACGCTCTCGGGGTATTGGACAGCAAAATTTCCTGCAATATACCCACCCATAGAATTACCCGCGAGATGAAACTTTTTTAACCCTAAAGCTTCTGTTACCAGCTTTAGCCTGTCTATCTGCGACTGAACATCGTAGTTCAGTTCTATGTCCTTTGTGCTATTTCCGAAGCCTGGTAAGTCAATCGCGATGACATCAAAATCATCAATTAAATAGCGAGCTATTCGATTCCAGTTATCTTTATCTGCGCCAAAGCCATGAAGTAAAACTAGCGGTTTTCCACTACCACCACGAAGGTACTCAATTTCTAATTCACCCACCTTTATTCTTTCCACTTCAAGGTGTGCGAGGCTTCGCTCTGCTTTAATCAAATATTGAGATATGGTCGAAGACGGAGTAATGAAATACAAAATAACTGCGATAAAAATGACCGCTAGGATAGACCTCAGTATGTTTTTTCTCATGTAATAGTCCCTTTTACATGTTCTATAACGACACTCCTGTCGCATAACGCCTACTTAAGGCGTAAACCTCAAGTACACTGTTGTGTGCTAACTCTAATATATTGAACAGAATAATAAAATGAACTTGTTGCAAATTTGTAAAATTAGAGCGTTAGAAATCTGAGGTAAGATCTTTGGCGCAGCTTATTTCGATGTTTTGCTTTGAGAATAAAATACCCATGCGAAGAACAGCATGAATACGAAGTCATTCAATCCATAGATGCTGTAAAAGATGCCCGCAAATAAGTCTTTGTCATACACGGCGCCAAGGCTGTTATCTTTGAACCAAAACAACCATGCCAATACATAAACGAATTTCTCGATAGCGAACGCACCTGCTAACCACTTAATGCCGGATGTAGTCGCTGCAGCCCCAAGATAAGCCAAGCCCCATATGACGATCATCAGCAAACCAAAATTGGACATCACGACAGGGTCAAACTCGTTGATCACGGAGTTTGTGAAAACTCGCGAGAATACCAATACGCCACCGATGTTCATCATGGCTGCGGCAATAAAACCTAACTTAATCATTTTCATACTTAACCTATCTTTTAAGCCCGCATCGATTAGCGACTAAAACCAACTTTAAAGCAAACCGGCTACCCAAAATACTCATCGCTTCGTTCTTCGAGCCACAAGTCATGGTTTTTCATGAACTTAAAGAACTGAGCGCTCCAATAATAGCCACTCCATCGTACTTTCAAATTCGAACATAGCTTTAACGGAGCTGATGCTTGTTAACACAGGTATATTTACACAGAAATGGTAGTGTTTAGGTAACACTCTAATTCTTTCAGTGATTGCAGTATAATCTCGCAACCAATATTTTGAGTATAAGTTTGTTCCCCTTTAGTACCACCACTGAGGCATATCTTGCAGTTAACCAGTTTTAAATATAAAACGCGTAAAGGCCCTGATTATCGTCATGGCGACCAAGTGTCGTTCATCGATATCAAAGAGACGTTTGGCATCGGTGGTATTCGTATTGGTAAGTGGGTGAACACCGAAGAAAAGGATCTTGCTGCGAATTTAATATTCGATTCTTTGGCAGACTTGGCCTACATATTGGCCTTACCGCCTTCAGCAATTGGGCTAAGAGGTAACTTAAACCTTGCTTTTGGCACCGGAGGACGAAAAGGCGTTCAAGCGCACTATGCTCCAAATCAGCGCGAGTTAGCATTAGCCAAAAATGCAGGAGCAGGAGCACTTGCTCATGAGTTTTGGCACGCGTTCGATCACTATATAGCTGAAAAGGCCTTTGATATTGGCGACCGTTCTGGTCCTCAACGTAAAACGATTTTCGCCAGTGATTGCTGGCTACGTAACGCCAACCACTTTCCTCACCTATTAAACGAGCGCTTGCTTAAGATTTTCGATGCGACTTTGCTCAGTGCGGATGGTCAAGATAAGCACCACTACGTGACTCGAAGTGTCAAAGCGGATAAGGCAATGGGTTCAAGTTATTTTTCTCAACCAACAGAGATGATGGCAAGAGCCTTTGAAGCCGTTGTAGAGTCATGCTCTGGCATAGAAAACGCTTATCTAGTGTCTGGAACTGCCAAGGCTGACACCATCACCCTCTACCCGGATATTGCGCATCGCCACGTTATCTATGGTGCACTGCAAGCTTATTTCCGACCACTTGGTGAAGCACTAAGTCGCCAATAAGCGAATAGCGACTATTCATCATTATCGGATACCGTTTAAGCACAAACCTTTCCTATTAATCACAAAAAGGTTTATACATAACATTATGTTATTCAAAGTGCTGAATGTTTCATGACGTCAAAAGAAATACTAAAAATCCGCAATGTCCGCTGCTTCCTTATGTTCCGAAGCAGCTATTTCGCGCGCTTCTATTACCCTGTATTCACCCTGCTCTATCTGGATTACGGGTTGACTCTGTCTCAGTTCGCCATGCTCAATGTTGTTTGGGCCGCCACGATTGTATTAGCCGAAGTACCATCAGGTGCATTTGCCGATACGCTCGGTCGGAAACGGCTAGTGGTGTTGTCATCGCTGGTCATGTTCATCGAAATCGCAATGATCGCCTTTGTCCCGACAGGGAATCCCAGTTTTGTTTTCGTTGTATTTTTGATTAACCGAGTATTGAGTGGCTTAGCGATGGCGCTGGCAAGTGGCGCGGACGAAGCACTGGCTTACGACACATTGAAGGAACAAGGCAAAGAGGAGCTTTGGCCAAGAGTATTGCAAATTCAACTTCGTCTTTCTTCAAGCGTTGGAATTGTTGTCACTCTGGTGGGTGCGGCTATGTACGACGTAAACTTTATGGCTAGTGTTTATCACTTCCTTGGGCTGGCAGAGCCTGAGAGCACGCAAGACATTATGAGAATCCCCGTGTATGCCACCCTGTTTGTTGCGATGATTGCGATCTACGCGGCGCTGGGTATGAGGGAAGCCAAAAAAGTCATGCCAAGCAGTGAAAGTAAGTTGGCCTCTACCATGGCAAGTATGAAGCTGACACTCGACACGGCGAAATGGGTCTTGTCTACGCCTTACGTATTGTTCATTCTGCTCTACTACAGTTTGTTCGAACATACATCGCGTATGTTTTTAACCATGAACAGTCAGTACTATCGTGCGATTGATATTCCGATTATTTACTTTGGTTTTATTGGCGCAGGCATCAGTGTATTGCAGATTCTATTGGCCAGTCAGAGTCGTCGTTTAGCAGAAAGCATGGAGCCGAAAACATTCATTGCGATAATGGGCCTTGCAAGTATGGCAACGTATTATTGGATTAGTCTTGGATGGTCCATTTATGGTGTCATTCCGGCATTGATTCTTATCTTCATCATTATGACGATGAACATTTTCATTAGTTACCATCTCAACAAGAAAACGGAATCTCACAACCGAGCGACGGTGCTGAGCTTTAAAGGTTTGATGTTTAACCTAGGCTACGGCTCAATTGGTATTCTCTATGCGTATTACTACAAGTTGATCTCGCAAAACTATACGCAAGAACAGATTGCACAACACGTAGACTTCATCGCTTCGCTTTCTTCGTTTTTCTATTACTTCACGTTCTTGTTTTTTATCATCAGCGTGTTTTTCTACTTCAAAGACAAGAAGCAGTCGATTTTCAGATGATCAGACCTGACCTCACTCTCAGTTCGAAAAGGAAGCTATTACCACTGGTGAGGTCCAATTATCATATTCCCAACTTATCTACTAATTCTGAAAAAGACGTTTCAATCTGTTGACCAGATGTATCGATGCGAATCACGTTACCTTTCCATGCTTCATAGTGGCGATTTCTTACCTGATTCCAATCCGGCAGCCTTAAATTAGTCACTTCCG
Organism: Vibrio sp. D401a; assembly: GCF_030248515.1. Taxonomy (NCBI): domain Bacteria; kingdom Pseudomonadati; phylum Pseudomonadota; class Gammaproteobacteria; order Vibrionales; family Vibrionaceae; genus Vibrio; species Vibrio sp. D401a. Next base: position 77,661 of record NZ_JAHGAI010000043.1, read on the forward strand.
AGACTCGGGTATTGACCCTATATTCATGCTCATCACTATCTGAGCAACACACTTCAATGTTCACAAATCTTGCATCAACGCTCTCAGCCACTTGTTGCCACTCCTGACGAGTTAACTCAATTGGATTACAGGAGTCCGCTATACAGCTAACGCCAAGCTCTAGATTGTCGCGAATGACTCGATAACTTAATCGGTAGCCTTCCCCTTCAACTTTAACGTTGCACAGATCCCTTAGCCCTTGCTCTACAGTATCAACACGAAGGTACATAGCTCCAGTTTTGCGTGCTAGTAGCTTGGCTAGAGTGGACTTCCCTGAAGCTGGCAGGCCGGAAAAAATATACAACACAGGAATATTCAATTGATTTCTATCCTTTTGATATAACTACTTGTTGAGCTTCAACAACACCTTAAACAGAATGCACAATAGATACAGTGTTCATTAGCCATTATTTTTGAACAACTTACTTTGTTGTTACTATTTCTACACTAACGATTTTTGACCGAGTTGGATCTTTGGATCTATCCCCGCCTTACTGTATAAGCTCAGCGCAGATTCATTAAACGAGTACACTTCTAACCACAGTTCTTCACTACCTTGTGCAATCGCACGGCGCTCAAACTCTTCAATTAACTTCAACCCAACGCCTTGTCCTCTTGAGCAAGAATCAACAACAATCTGCTCGATGCTCGCTATTTTCCGTTGCTTCAGCGTCCAAGACTTCCTTTCCCACAACTCCCCATATACAAAACCAACCAGTCGCCCTTCTTCTTCAGCAGCTAGGCATATCGTACGATCGCTCTTGATGACTTTGTGCATATCAATTTTTAACTCAATCTCTTCTGGAGCTAAAAAATCATTTGGGAGGTTTTCTTGGTGATATGAATTAAGCTGAAATTGTAATCGCTTTACGGCGTCTATATCTGCGATACAAGCTTGTCGAATAGTTAGCATAGCAAGTTCCTTTTATTCTTTGAGAAGTTAAGAGGCTGGTGTTCATCCCATAAACACAACCAATCCATTAACTAGACTACCTTCTACTCCTCTTCTTCCGGTCAGATAAGACTATCATCGCCAATAAACTGCACGCAAACGTTCTTACGAACGAAATAGTCGCTGACTGGCTATTAGTCTATTACTGATCTAATCGCCAAGGCGGGTTCTTTCGGTTTTCGCCCGCCCAATATAGTTTAATTTCATTGCCTGAAGGATCATTAAGCATGGCTTCTCTCCAAAGGTAATCTTTTTCAGTAGGATCTTGCTCAAACTCGATGCCTTTCCTCTTTAAACTTGCGACTAACGCATCAAGCTCTTCGTGTTCAAAATAGATCACGCTGTTGTTTTTGGATTCTGGAGCACCGAGATACAGAGAAAAAGTGGCGTCTCCTTCAAGGCACTCAAAGCGCGCATAATTCTCTGTTTCAACGATCAAATTGAACCCAAGTTTTTGATAAAACTCGATTGATAGCTTGATGTCTTTAACGGTTAACAACACTTGATTTAGATTCATAGAAATATCCTTTTCCGAATAGTTGCTTAACAATTTTTGGTTTGACTGTTCAAGGCTGTGAGAATAAAACCTCAAGCTAACTTAAGGTCAAGAAGTGATTTCTACCGTGATTAGAAGTCTATGTATAGCAAGAGCTCAAAATGAAAAAGGCGGCACTGTGGCCACCTGTAGCTGTGTCGATTTATCGTTATTGGGTTAGCGCAATGTACTCTTGTTGCGCAGCTTGTAAGTCCTCAGAAAATTGTTTATCTACTTTTAGCTTTCTGAAACAAGACAGTAAACTTAGAATTCACAAGTATTGAAGAGACTGCTATTTCACGAAATACAGTATAAGTAACGCTATAAGATATACTGATGAGAAAGATATTTAAAAAACAAACACTCAAACTTTAAAATAGAAATGAAAATGTATATTACATTTAGTTAAAACGACTAAAAATAGTAAATCTTACTCACATTTAAGTAATATTAAATGTGATAATATGTTAATTTTACAAGCAAAGAAAGAATATGCAACTCATATCACACCAATCCTTATTGCAGAAAAGATGACATAACAATAAAGTCCGCACGAAAAATAACAACTATATTAGTGAGAGTATGAGTTTATTTAATTTGTTAAAAGCTGATCGCTTCGACTGGCTTTGTATTTCCCTATTAGTACCTATTACATTTCTAGCAATCACCCCATCATCCTATGGAATAGCTTTGAACCTTTTTGGTTACAATGGAGAAGGTCTACTTTGGGGGACACCTCGCCCCATTCGCTCAGATGAATGGTCTGTATGGACGCCTTACTTACAGATGTCTATATTAAACAACTTCGGCCGTTTCAATGAATTGTCTACTTATCATCAAGATTTGAGAGGCTTCAATGCCCTTCCTTTGCAAGATTGGGCCTTAATTTTCAAACCATTTATGTGGCCTTTTTGGTTGCTAAGCCCTGCACGTGCATTTGCTTTACATCATGGTTTAATCATTATGACATTTTTAATAGGGTGGAAAAATCTCACTTTGATTATTATAAAAGATTTATCAAAATCAGAGAAAAATAAAATATTATCAAGTGCTTTTTCATTACTATTGTTTTTTACCGGTTTCGTACAGTTTTGGTGGACAACTCTTGGCCCAATCCTAGCTTTGAGCCCTTGGTTGTTATTATTATTTTTAAGATGGAAGAATTCTCTAAGTCATTATATATGTCTTAGCTATGTCGCTACTGTATGGTTGTTATCTCATACTTATCCACCAATTATTATTTCAATCGCTTACTTTGGTATTTTGTTGCTGTATGTCCATCAACCTTTCTGGTGGCGGAGTTCGCTAACAAAGCTGACATCAACAGCCGTCGCCTGTTTGGTAGCATTAACCATATCACTAATCTACTACAGTGATGCAATACCAATAATGATGGAGACTGTTTACCCTGGCCAAAGAATATCTCAAGGTGGAGAGCGCGGCTGGCTTATCTGGTTGTCAACACTCGTACCATATATAACACATTCTTACTTTGATAATCTCGTAGAAAGAAACATATGTAACGTCGGAGCTATCTCTAGTTTATTACCATTAGTAGCAGTTTGTTTTGTAAAACCCAACACATCAAACCCTACAGTTAAAAGAGCTATCATTGGCAGTGCTGTTTTATCTACTATTTGTACAATTTGGATGTTATTACCTGTACCAGCTCTGTTAGCTAAGATCACTCTCCTATACAAAGTTCCCGGATTAAGAATGCTATTCCTCTGTGGCTTGACATTCAACTATCTTGCACTAGTCATTATAGTCTCAGGTAAAGTCGCAGTCAGTAAAAATCGGTGTGCTTTGTTCACCATTTCAGTCATTGCTATCATAGGACTTCCTAGTCTATTGTCGTTGATTAATTTTGGGGAAAAATCAGTATTTGAATTGTCAGCTCTAGCAATACTTTACACTTATCTTTTCATATATAGAAAAGATAAGGAAAGCAGAAACGAAAATGGAAACGTCATTTGCTTGTTAATTGCATTAGTCCCTAATGTCATAAGTTTCTCTTGGTTTAACCCAGGGCAATCTGCTTTTCCTATCTTTGACCTTCATAAAAGAGAAGAGATAAAAGTACTGAAAGAAACAGCACATGAAAATGAGCCAAACTGGATCGTTTCAAGAGATTATCGCGGGGCTATATTGTCAGGTATGGGCTTAAATTCGTTTGTTTCAGTACTAATTCAACCTCAACTAGAATTGTTTCGAAGCATGTACCCGGCAATGCCAGAAGATGAGTTCAACTATATATTTAATCGTTATGGACGCATTACTCTAAGTACAACGGAAAAAAGCCCAAATACTCCTTTTCCAGATGTAATATCAATACCCTTAGCAGATTTAATGCCGGATATCAACGACGTATACTCAACAATAGACGAATTACCACTTAATAGCATCATTAATAATGGTGGTCATATAGATGCTATTGCTGAAGAACCGGATAGACTGGTAATAAGTGGTTGGGCAATGTCTAAACCTATGAAACTAAAAGGAAATATGGATCTTACAGATATTTTTGTCATAGCGAACGAGCCGAGGCCCGATGTATCCAAAGCTTTGAACGATAGTCGAATGCTAAACTCGGGGTTTGAAATAAGCATTGAACGTAGTCAAGAACTAAACCAAATTATAGAAAATAACGGTTTATGCATTTTTAGTTCAGATAGTCAATATGGTCTGAGAGCGCTTAACTTATCAAACAAATTTCCAAAATATCGATGTAAATGGTAACGCTAGAAGTGATGAACGTTTAACTGAACGTTCATCGTATCTACTTTTCGTATTTCGCTTAATAACCATTGTATTCTCAGTCCTGGAAGCTCATCTTACTTCCTTTTAACCAAGCTATGATAGGTTTGTTCCTGATCAATACTCTAAGTACTGTTGGGTTAAGAGGGCTGAATTTCAGATCATACTGCCACTCGGGCAACCTTGTGACAAAACACTGCCGTAGCTCGTCGTCGGGGTAAATAACATGACTAAATCAGCAGGTAGGAATACAACATCAGTAACCAAAGACAATGGCATATCCACAAATGAAATAGGATATAAAGCATAAGACACTGCTGAACCATCCAAGAAGCATGGTTGGCGAGCAACGGACAGCGCTGTACCGGAAAATGGCTTACCGTAACCTCCTCTGGCATGTGCATCCATAGATGAACATCCCACTGTCAAAGAAGCCAATGCGACAACGACAAGTACTTGAAGTTTTTTAAGAAGATCGTTTTTCATATCTGATAGGTTCCAACTGATTGTTATTGATGTAAATTATTATTCGACAACAGTAACCCTATCTGCATTTATAAAAAACCTACCTAACTAATTTGATTGGGAATAAATCAATTTTCGTGACAAATGTATCGCTTCTAACTTGGGTAAATATCAACTTATAAACGTTCAGTTCCTTCGACCCATCGCACAAAGGCGAACCAATTGGTTCGCCTTGAGTACATGAGGAAAGAGTAAAAACGACGTCAGTTACAGCTTATCTGCGTCGACAACTTTGATCGTTGTCCAGTTGGTGTTGGCATCTTGAATAAAGCCCTGTGTATCTTCTAGCCAGCGCTTCTGTACCGATTTATCCAAGTTTAAGTAGAGTTTGCCACCTTCTATCTTCCATGCCTCGGGATCGGTTTCAAACTTCTTACCCATTGCAACGCCAAATGCACAGTAACCACCATATTGCGGTGCATAGGCTTGTGGGTCTGATTTAAACTGTTCACGGTTTGCAGCGTTGGCAAAGTGATAGATTGCGTTGTTATACGTGGCTGAATACTCAGCTTTACCTTGCACTGCGCCATTATCTGTAAAGTACGCAACTGGGTCATATCCCTTGATTGCAAGATCATTAGCATCAACGCTCATGCCCACATCTGCGGCCATCAGTGAAAAACTGCTTCCGATTAAAGCGGCCATTAAAGAGAGTTTTCGACCCGTTGATTTAATGCGTGACATAGTAAGCTCCTTTCTATGTTTGTTTACCTTGTGTGAATAAGTTAGCTAACTAATCCGGTCTATAGAGGGACTAAAGACCAAAAAAGTACGCAAATCGTTCGGAGCCAAAATGGACTTGTTATCACAGTTGATGGAGCACTTCTCAATACGTACAGGCGTGTTCTATTCTGGGCATTTATGCGGTGTCTCGTCATTCAAGCCGGAACAACATAACCGAGGTCATCTACATGTATTAAACGCTGGAGAGTTAACCCTAACGTGTGCAGGAGAACAACCAAAGCGACTTACACAACCTTGCGTTGTTTATTTGCCAAATACTACCCCTCACAGGATAGAAGGAACAGAAGAAACCGAGTTAGTTTGTGCCAATGTGGATTATATAGGTAGCCAGATAAACCCATTGCTATCCGCTTTGCCGGACGCGATAGTAATACCTTTCCATGCAGCTCCTAATCTAACACCAGTATTAGAGATGCTATCTCGAGAAGCGAGTGAAAGCTCAGTTGGTCAAGAGTACTTACTGGGTAAATTGAGCGATGCCTTAATGGCGTTGATCTTTCGCTATTTGATTGAGGAACATCAAATAGAGCACGGGCTATTTGCGGCTCTTGCCCATCCACGACTTGCAGCTGTAATGACTATCATTCATCAGCTACCTGCCCGCCATTTGAGTCTAAGCGAGATGGCATCTAACGCGGCAATGTCGCGCACACAGTTTATTGAGACCTTTAAACAAGTGGTTGGGGAAACGCCTGGAGATTACGTTCAAAAATGGCGCATATCTGTAGCTCAGTCTTTGCTTCTGCAAAATAAGCCACTCAACTGGGTTTCCGATGACGTCGGTTACAGTAGCTATTCTGGCTTCTCCCGCGCTTTTCAAAGTGTCTCTGGAATGTCACCACGTCTCTGGTTGCAGGAGCAAAGGGATGAAAGTGAGTAAAAGACTCAAATCAGCCATTAAAGGTATTGGGAAAATCTCAAACCACGCCAATACTTCACGACGCATGACAGTGCGATAAAAATCGATGACAATACATGAAGTAAAGGAATCATACGTTCAATCATGAGGTGGCGGTCGGGGTAATGGTCGAACTCATTGCCGCACAAATGATGCCCAATTAGCGTGGTTTCCACAATAAAAGGAAACCAAAACCAACAGATCACGCCTGACGCAATAATGCCTACAACAGCGTAAACTCGCCGCCAGAACGAGTTTTGAGTGCCACGTAACAAATAAGGTATGAGTATTACCAACGTCAGAGCGACATAACTGGCAGAGCTGAAAAAACGACTATCGTCTCCCTGAGTACAAGTTCCTACCACCGAGCCAAGCACTGATAAAACCGTAAAGAGCAAGATAAGGGCAAACAACAGCATCTTATGCTTTTCAATCCTCGTCAATCTGAGAAATGACAAATTCATCGACAAACAGCTTTCCTGTAATCGAATCAATCGCGGCGATGGCTCCTCCCGAGCCGTGGTAGGTTTCAGCATATAGATTGAATACTTGACCACAGGTTCGACAGGCAAAGTAGTTACAGATTAAATCACTCCACCCTTTCCGCTTTGCCATCTGAGAAAAAGGCTCACCCCAACTGCCGTAACCCAAGTATTTAAGCGCTTTAGCCTCCGTTCTTTCATTGAGAAAGCAGATTGCATTCGCCAAATCTTTAGGGTTGTTTATTTTTCTCGCGGCATCCGAACAATCTTCACAAATCATTTTGGTTTTCCAGTTCACCTTTAATTAAATTTATTGCTGACGTTTAAAATAAGCATCTAGATCATGAACGATGTGTTGTTGAAAGCCCTCCAGACTGCAAAGCATGATCTGAAGCTCTCGGTTATGTGTTCGGAAAAAAAGTGATAAACCACTTTCATAAGGAACGAAGTTATGGTCAATAAACACCATTTCCTCATCAACTTGATACCGCTCACCGTTATAATCATAAAATTCTTTTTTGATTCGGTAGCGAACACCAGGATGTAAAACACCAAAGCTCTTATTTTGACAAGTGTTGTTCATTTTCCTCAACGATCCTATCCTTTTGCATTCAACCTAATATAAGCAATCCTAAGACCTAACCGCTAACAACGAAGCCTACAAATACCGTATGTTTCGGGTCATTGTAGAAGTCGATGGTTGAAGTGCGATGCGCTTGTGTTCTTATCAGCGAGCGTTGCATTTGTTTCACGCTTTATCACAGCAGATTGCGAATCTATTGAGGTAAACGTTGGTATGTCTGGTTGGAAGCCAGAAAAAACTTTGTCACAGCAAATTGATTCCGAATTGCTTTGCTATTAAGTTTGTCAAAGCAAAACAAGCCACCGATACTACGCAGCTGATTAATAGCGTCAGCCAAAAGGAGTATTTGGTTAGCAAATATGGGAAGAGTAAAAACATTGGCAGCGTCGGCACGACAAACCAAAACGTATAGAAAGCGTGGTTGGACAGTTTCTCTGTCCCCTGACCTTCAATATACATCCATACCAGAGCCAGAATAGTCACCGTTGGTAAGGCAGCAACCAAAGCACCAAGTTTGTCACTTCTTTTCGCCACTTCAGAAATTAATACGACGATTGCCGCCGTGGTTAAGTACTTGGTCACTATCCATAGCATTGTATTGCACCTTCAATTCACTATCGCTCCGCTCTTAAAGTTAAACCAAAACAAGGCTTTGTTTACAAGCTGATAACCTAATATCTGTGAGTCTTCTCAGACATCAGGTAAAACGACAAACTCCGTAGGACAAGATAGCGACAAAAACACCCTCTAACGGTATGTCAAAGATTTTCGTAATGTAACTTTCAAGCTTGAAGATTACACAATATACACCTTTCCGATCGAAACAAAGACACACCACCGAATAATCAACACACGGTGGCAGTATTATATCCGCTAAGATTTGGCGGATGATTCAATAGTTATTGGGATGAAGTTAACCTGTTCGCGCTTCTATAAACTTTCAAAAGGTCGCTGATGAAAAAAGGTGAACAAAAATACTCGCCACAAATTAATGGTAGATTAACGAATAACGGTGAACCTATTGGCGATGTATGTGTCTTTCTCAATATTGGGTTAAGCGCTTATAACAAATGCTTGGATTTTACTACGCTCACTAACCATGATGGTCAGTTTAGTTTTGCCCCAGTTTCAGAAAAAACACCTCTATTGAACATACCACTGGTTGAGCACTATGTAACGATAGTTGTGTCTGCGGAACTCAACTCTGAGAACAGAGCGGTCATTTGGGAAGGCTCCTACGACGGGTTTGATTTAGAAGACTATCTGATACAAAACATGAAAAGTCTGGCTTGCGATATCACGAACCCACTCAAGTATTTTGCATTCTCTATTGATGAAAATGGAAACGATGATTATTACGTCAATAGCCAGTGCGAACTGCGCGGCTACATGGATTCAGACTTATATGATAGTTAGGAAACAATGCACTCGATCTCGTCCTAAATTCTTTGCTTGATATAGAGCGCGGTCTGCATCAGCGAGTGCACCTTGCACAGTGTCAAAACCACTAAAGCTTGTGATACCAATGCTCACTGTAATATCAATATTTAACTCATGGATAACTACAGATGTTTGCGCGACCTCTTGTCGAATTCTCTCACAGCACAGTATTGCTTGCTCCTCGTCAACATGTGGCATTAAAAGTATAAACTCCTCGCCTCCCGTGCGTGCCAAAGAATAATCAGAGCTTATGTTAGCGCTACATAATTTGGAAAAATGCGCCAGTACCTGGTCTCCAACCTCATGACCATGGGAATCGTTAATACGCTTAAAGAAATCGATATCAAGTACAGCAATTGCGCCAGCAGGATTTTCTGCTTTTAATGCTTCGAACTTACTTTCAAGTCCTCGTCGGTTAAGCAACCCCGTCAGGTAATCTGTTTGGGCTTCATTTTGTAAATCACTACGTTGCTTTTCTGAATGGCGATACTTATTAAAGTATTTAACAGATGTCGTGATGACGAGCAGTACCGAAAACAATGTCAAAAAGATAACTAACCTTGGCGTGATACCAGTATCGTTGGATGTTATGGAGAGCTGCCAATTAGTATTGAAGATATTCACTATTCCCGTATAAGCGTTACCATCGTTCTGTCCTTTTGAACTGATCACTTTATCGTAATAATTTGAGCTATCAGGATCGTATCCAACTACTGAGTAGTTCTTGATGTTGTTGGCGCTCAGTATCTCTTCTAGTGAAGCTAATATGGATTCTAAGTAGATAACAGATGAAGAGAATCCAATAAACCCCGCTTCATTTGAAATTCCCTTACGTAGAATAAATGCTTGTTTACCATTTTGGACAAGTTTTACCGGCCCAATAATTGTATTTTTCTTGCAGTCAATCGATTGAGCAGCGCCAACCTTTCTATTTTGGTCTTTTAAAACGTTATGGCCGATGGCCAGTTTTTGCGACTCATAAGGATATACCAATGCGACAATACCTTTTGGTAAGTAAAGCAACGCATCAACATTTCGATAAGTAAGGAGCAATGTTCGGCTTAGTTTATTAAATGCTTCTTGAGATATTGAGTCATCATCTGAAAGGATAACCATTTCTCTCACAACCTCAGCGGTAATCAACGCATCATTAAAAATAACTTTCATCTCTTTGTTGATAGCGTTAATCACTTTTTCGGTTTCATTTTGGTTGTTGATAGCGCTGAGTCTTGTAGCAAGCAGTTCGGTAAATATTATTAACAAGAACATCAATACCACTTTAAAAGTTCTACTCATTTCAACTATCCTAATCCAGCTGGTTCTCCATATCCTTAATTTATGTCTTAAAATCCGTTTAGCTTGATACCCAAGTAATTTCTAGACGCTTAGTTCAGCGAAAATGACTTAGGTATATATTAATGCCTTTCCAAATAAAGCACTTACATTCGATAGGCAAAAGGAATGCGAATTATACGCCTAAATGAATATGAGTCGATGATCAAAAGGTATCGTTACGGCAAATATTTTTTATCTCATAATCGTTAACTTCTATCGATCGAACAGATTGATCGATACGATCGAATTTGTTAATTAACAAATTTAATCGTCACGGCAAAAAACAACCCGCCTACTTGCTTAGAAAACAAGCGATTTCTATTTTTAAATCTACTCATGATTCAGAGAGCTCTGTTCTATGGAAACGCTTCATTTCTTTAGCAAACTCTTGAAAGTCGATGTGTTTAACTAATGCTGCGCATAGTGAGGGCAGAGGATCAAACATGAATACGCTGTCATTATGTTTAATATGGTCAAAGATTTGCGCTAGATTTTCTTGGTCAGATAAACCTGTAGACAAGAACAACGCGTGAATTTTTCCTATATCGTTGGCTTTGTCCAACTTACGTACAAAAGCATCCAGCGATGCTTCAGCATTTTGGCGCTCCCCCTTAAGAAAGTCAGCATGAAGTTGAATGAGAGTGAAATGCAGAGTTTCACTCTCATTCATTTTTAAACGGGATACTTCATTAAGAACCCGAGCAAACTTCTTTTCATATAATATTCGCCCTTCTTCACTTCTCATCCACACCATAAGTAACGCAAACAAATAATTCAGGGTGCTATGAACAACATTTTGATTGATTTGTTTTGCTGCATTTAGGTCTGAAGAAAAGTGAACAAGCGCATCTTCATATTTTCCTAAACCAATGGCGAACAATGCCAGTATTTGATGCTGTACTCGACTTAGTCCCCACTGGAGGCCAGATCGAGCAGCCAGCTGATAAGCTTGTTTGACATGGCCACTTTTTAGTAACAATAGGCTACCAATTTCCTCAAAAGGTTGGCCTAGTTGAAATCGAGTTGAGTCAAACTTTTCATACAGTTCGAGCGCTTCTTCCGTTTGGCCATTTAAAACCAATGTATTGAGAAATAAACTAATTTCAACAGAAGAGTCACGTTTACCCCCCTCTTTGATTAGAACGCCATAGAGCTCAGACGCCTGCTTGAGCTCTCGATTTAGTAGATGATGATTTGCTCGATTGAGCCGCAAGTCATGCTGATAGTCGATATAATGGCGTTCAAAAAACTGATAGCGCTTTTCAATATCATTGTGGCTATCTAGGTTTTCGGTTTGTAATAAAGGCCAGACTTTATTTTTTTTCTTGAACACCTTACGGATGAGGTCGCTGATATCTTGTTGGTTATCGTCTGGAGTAATGTGGACATCAGCCAAATAATAAGATCTATCGCGGACGAACCCTCTTTTACAATCCATGACAATAGTAGAACGCTCATCTACGGCGTTAGCCTTCTTTAGCTCATAAATTAAGTCCTGAGATTTTACCTGGCCGTTTCGAAAGCTCTGATCACATATCAAGATATCAAACTGCTGGTGGAAACTCCGATTAAGCGCTTCTGTCGGTGAGTTCAAGTGCACTATTTTATGCTGACGAATTCCTAGGGAGAGTAAGAGACTCGATATACTGATATTTTTATTTGCGAACTCTTTAATAAGCAGTACATTTGCATCTCTCAACTTAAGCATACCAGCCATCTTCCTTATTAAATTGGCCAGGCTCGTTGCGGATTTGTGCCTTGTAACACATTAAAATCACGAATGTTTAATCCTATACTGGCAGTAAGGATCAATATTATCGTTTATAAATTGTCAGTTACTTTTCTAGGCTCAAGTTTGTGCGATTGGTTCCAAGGATTGATTATACTCTCGACACTTGCACTGAAAATCCCGAGAAATCAGTTTTGTAATCCCCATTGTTCATGAAAAACTTCAAACTCTTCAATAAACACCTTAAAGCGCTTCGGCGTATGTATGCTCTGTTTGTATAAAATATAGAGTGTACCTTCCTCATACCATGTGCCATTGAACAACTTAATGAGCTCGCCGCAACGAACTTGTTCACGCACCTGGTTATCAGGAATTAAACCAATACCAAACCCCTCTTGAGCCAAATTAATCGCGATGTCGATTGAGTTAGTCGTCATATCACCTGTCACTTCAATTTGGCGCTTTTCTCCGCTCTCATTCGTCAGATTCCAATATCTTTCCTGACCTGGTGTGTTCGTGTGAGTAATACATTGGTGTAGCTCTAAATCATGAACATATTTAGGTTCTCCACGTTTTTGAATGTACTTTGGTGAGGCATAGCAACACCGCGTAAATCGAGAGGCTTTTCTGCATACGACTGACTCATCATTCGGTAAAAACGGGGCAATCATCAAATCTACATCTTCAAATAAGCTCAAAGTATTTGGCGTCAATGTATGGAAATGAATGTGAATATTCGGATACTTTTCGTGGAAATCCGGTAAGAAGCTTTTTGTTAAAAACCTCGCCATCGGGTGCAAACAGCCTATACGTAGTAGACCGCTAACACCTTTACGTTCAACATGAAGCTTTTCTACAGTGTGGTCGATAAGATCTAGAATTTGACCTGCCGACTCTAAAAACGTTTCGCCTTGTGGCGTAAGACTAATACTGCTCCCTCTCCTATGAACCAAAGTAACATTTAAGCTTTCTTCTAATGCTTTGATTTTTCGGCTTAATGTCGGTTGGCTTACATCGAGTGCTTTTGCTGTTTCGGTGTAGTTTAATTTTTTAGCCAAAACAGAGAACATTTTAACGGCTTCGATATCCATGTTTAGCTCCTAATCGTGTCTCTAAGATATTACTGACTATTATGTAAATTTTCTCTGTTCATCACTGTAAGTAAAAAAATATCTACCCTTTATTTGATCTCAACTCTGCTATTCAGTTTCTGAATTGCTGCTATTTCCTACTCGCGTATTGCCAAAAGAACAACTCTATATAATTCGACACAACTTTTCATAACTACCACCTTAGAGTAGGTCTATTCATGCAGTTAAAACACTCTTTACTATTTTCCACACTCGCTTTGTGTACCACGCCTGTCGCGGCAACAACCTTTGAAGCACCCAACTTTTATGGCGATATTTTAGGGCAAGTACGCTGGGAAGCGGGACAAGATTATCAGTCAGAAATTCATCGCGCTAATGCAGGCATCAAAGGTAAACATGATGCTGATCTTTTGCGTGTTATCTATAACCTAGAAGCTGAGTATTCTGAAGATTTAACTCAAAAGGTTACAGAGGAGCAAGACTTCGATACCCGCGTTAGCGAAGCAAACTTAATTCTAGTAACCAAAGATTTCGGCGGCATCTACTTCGGTAACGGGACCACTGGCACCTATAGAGATCTCTACTCTCATGTAGACATTTTTGAAAGCAACAATATGCACCGTTCAAGTAATGCAGCTTTATTTCGTCAAGCAAAATCTGGCGACAATCAACTTGCCTATATGACACCCAAATGGAACGGTGTGTACGCAAAAGTCGCGGTCATAAGCCCTGACAATAGCAATGGAGAAGACATTGATATTCTTGGTCTGCGCTTATTGTATGTGACTGATAACTTCGATCTGGTACTGAATCGTGCCCAAGTCGACGAGAAACAAATGCCAGGGCATCAAAACGATGACTACGTTCGTTACGCTCTGTCGTCTTCTTACACTTGGGATAACTTCTTCCTTGGTGGCCTCATTGAGCTGAATTACGACGACCCCCAAGGCGACAGCGCGGTATATGGTATCTCAGGTAAATACTCTCTAGATAAGCTGACCTTTAAGCTGGGAGCTCAACACAAAGCGTTCGATGATTTCGATAAAGATAGCCAAACGCTTTACCTAGCAAGTCTCAACTATGCCTTTAGTCAACAGTTCTCTACCTATATTGAAGTCGCTGAGTACGCTGAAGATTCAGCAACCAATGACCCGGCGAACAACAACGGTGAAAACCGAAATGACAACATTAACATCGGCCTCCACTTCAAGTTTTAACGCCTTGTGCTAAGGATCTAACAGATGAAAAAGCTATTCACTACGTTGAGCTTACTCTGCGCAGCTCAAGCCTATGCAGGTGTCTCTATTACCGACTGTGTCATCGTTGAACCCGCTCCAGGCGTCAACAAAACCGGACTGTTTTTTAATGCGACCTTTACTGAAGACGAAGAAGTAAAAGCACTGAGACTCCCTTCTCCGGAAGCCATTCTAGGAGCGGAAATACCCGAGCTTACCAATGAGGTTCAGATGCACAACACCATTATGAAAGATGGCGTGATGAAGATGCAGCGTTTTCCGAAACTGTTCCTCAAAAAGAACACGGTGACCAAACTAGAACGCGGTGGAACGCACTTTATGTTAATGGACCTCAAGAAGCGCCCACTCGCCGGTGAAAAGTACACGGTCAACTTATGGCTGACCTACCTTTCAGACCAACAATGTGAAGCGAACGTTCTTAAATCTTCTGACTTTCCCCCGAAGCATAAAATGTAGGTGAGATGATGAAAATTATTGAGCAAATTAAACAAGTGAAACGTTCGGTTAAACTTGCCATTGTCGCAGTCGGCATCGGTATTGGTTTGATCTCAGCACTCCCTGCGACCGAAGTTCTGCATGTATTCAGTACCAATGAATTTTGTGCGTCATGCCATACGATGAAACCAATGGCTGAAACGTTTTCTCAATCGATACATGGCGGTAATAACCAACATGGTTTTGTCGCAGATTGTATCGATTGTCACCTGCCGAAATCGAATATTGTCGAAGAGCTTTGGGTAAAAGGAACATCCGGAACTCGCCACCTATGGGGAGAGTTTGTGCTGGGTATGGAATCGCTTGATTATGAAGAACTTCACCCTAAACGTGGTGAGTATGTTTATGACTCAGGCTGTATCAATTGCCACCGAGGCTTGGAAGAGCGCGCTCAAGGTGCGGACGAAAACTCACCTGCATCGGACTTTTCTCATAACCTTGCATTTAACAACAAAGCTAACGATCCATCTTGGAAGTGTTCGAGCTGCCACTACGATATCGCCCACCCTAACTTAAAGCGTGAGATGCGTTTACGTGATGAAGAACGAATTCGTAATTTGGCGGCAACTGAGGGCTTATAAATGAAACATTCATCCGCATTGACACTTGCCATCAGCTTAGCATTGGCTGGTAGCACTTTAGCAGCAGAAGACATCGATAATGGATACGGTGATTACACCATTAATCGAACTTTTGAAGATTTAAAGAAATCACCTAAGGACCTAAAAGCAGCAAAACGTATCGTGTTTGGTTGTTACCTCGGTTGCCACCGACCAGCAAAAGAGGAAGTGCCTGAAACGCTGAGCCCTAAGCTTGAAGGCTTTGATCCGCAATGGTTCTTAGACCAATGGTTCTCTATGGATAATGAGCGCCACGCAGGTATCTCTTCTCAAATGAAAGAGATCGTTTACGCTAACCCGCCTCGTGATATGGCATCGACCGCGATCCTTCTTGGCGCGCAAAAAATGAAGTACAACCCAATGCCGGATGTACTGGAAAGTGAAGAGTTTAAACGCGGAAAAGAAACTTACGACAGAACCTGTAAAGCCTGTCATGGAGAACAAGGCGCATCAACTCAGAAAAACTTCCCGCCATTGAAAGGCCAAATGCCAACGTACATCTATGAACAGATGATTGCCTACCGCGACGGCAAACGTACAAACGGTGCATTAGCAGGCATCATGATGCCTTACGCTAAGATGTTGTCAGACCAAGACTACCGTGATGTAGCGGCTTATGTTTCTGGTCAACGCGTCAAGCCGATTGAAAAGGAAGAGTTTATTACTGGCATCGGAATGCCTGCACCTAAAGGTTTCAAGTTGCCAGAAACAGGTCAAATTCAGAACTTTACTGACACCTTTGGCGAAGATTCTGACTATCAAGGTAATGAGCCTAGTTACACTATCTCTGAATCAGGGAAAGTCGTTCTGGACAACAATACCCAGCTGATGTGGGAACGTGATTCCTCCCGAATCTGGATGACGGCCGTGGAAGGTAAAGAATACTGCGCAAACCTAGAAATCGATGGTTACACAGATTGGCGCTTCCCGTTAATGAAAGAGCTATTCTCCATAGCTGACATGGGTGAGTTCCGTCCGGCTATTAATACCGATGTGTTCTTGAACATGCCTCGTCAAAACTCTGGTATTTGGACGTTCCCTGTTTCTGACCGTCACGATCACGTTTGGCACGTAGGCTTCCCTGATGCTCATATCATGGGTCAACATACCGCTTCAACCAAGCTAGTTCGCTGTGTTCGCGCGGATAACGACGCCGCATACCACAACATGCAATACGTGGATAACGGTGACGGTACAGTCACAGAAAAAGTGACCAATCGAATGTGGCAGCAAAACATTGATTATGTGAAACGCAAGTTCGATGACTCTCTGAAGTACTGCCAAGACTTAGAATATGCTGGCTATGATGACTGGCGCACTCCAGATATCAAGGAGATGAACTCAATTGTAAACTACAACAAAGTTTCTCCAGCTATTGATGAAGAGTTTTTCCCGAACACACCAGTGAAGTCATTCTTCTGGACCAGTACCTCTGATGTTGCCGGCCCTACGCTTCACGTAAGACCGTTATCGGCTCGTAAGAAAAACCAAACGCCTGAGCAATTGGATTTGAGATTTACGGGTGATAACGAAGGTTGGGCACATGGCTATTTGACAGGACAAGGCTTCGGTATGTCAAAAGACTCCGAGTTCTATACTCGCTGTGTTCGCAACCCTTAGTTTTTCAATGAAGCCCTCTTGAGGGCTTCTTTACTTCCACACCAAGAATGTCGCCCCAAAAATCATTTATGGCTCGATTGCGATGATGCTTTCTATTGTTCGAGGTTACTATGAACAAGATTTTAATTCCCCTACTTACCTCTTTGCTTACCTTTTCTGCGTACGCCGATATCGAAGGTCGATATGATGATGGTGCTCGTTGGGCATTCATTTCTGACGATGACTCAAAAAACGTCGCCGTTATTGACACCTTTACGTTTTCCTACACAGACCAGATCGAACTCAAGGCAAAACCGATTCATCTTGAAGTGTCAGACGTACAAGACGTTCTCGTCTACATCGACGGACAAACACCAACCGTCTTCGTCTACGACTTAGTTAAAAAAACACACTGGCAGATGGAGATGGAAAGTGTTCCTACAGAAATTACCTTTCATGCTGATGAAGCCCAACTGGCAGTGGCAATGAAGGATCGCATAGACATTATTAAACCGCTAAAACGTGAATACACCGCCACGATTACCGACATCAAATCGCCGTTTAGCATGAACTTTGATAACGGCGGCTACAACTTGTATGTTTCAGAAAGCAAGTCAGGAAAAACACTTATTTATCGTAATCACGATGGTCAAAGAAGCTATATCAATGTCGGCGAAGGTAACGTATCTGAACTGACTTTGTCACCAGACGCACGCTTAGCACTTACCTCCCAATATAAAGATAATTCCGTGGTTGTTTGGGATCTCTCTATGGAAATGGAATTCAACACCTTCCATTTCGACTCACAACCTTGGCGTCCCTACGTGAGTTCAGATTCTGAATATATTGTTCTTGCCAGTGAAAGTGGTCAAGCGCAAGTTATCGAATCTTGGGGAGGTGAAGTTGTCAAAGAACTCAAGCTTACTGGGGCTCCAAAGTCTATTCGTACTGGTTGGATAGAGACAATGGGCATCATTGAATCAAAGGGAGCTCTGGACATTTTTGAGCTTTCGACCAATACACCAGTTCAATCAGTCTCGTTAAAAAATGACTTGCGAGAAGTAGTTGTGGTTTCAGACTCAAAGACGCTGTTTGCAACGCAAGAAGGCTCTTCAAAACTGTTCGTGTACGACATCCGCACCAAAAAGGTGTTGAAAGAGATCGACACCAAGCTCGCCAAGCCCCACCTGCTAGCAATGGGCATTACAAATACTGTATGTCACTAAAGGAACGAACAATGAGACGACAAACTTCCTATACTATCTATGCTTTTCTAGCGGCATGCTTGCTGAGTTTTAGCGCCGCGGCTAAACCTTTAAAGTTTGAACTGCAAGAGAATACCTTAGGTACTGTGACCGAGAAAAATTGGCACGGGAAATTCCTATTAATGGGTATAGGTTACACCAGTTGCCCAGACATTTGCCCCACCACTGTTATCGATTTAGCGACCGCGGTGAATTCGTTAAAAGAGGAGGCCGATAAGGTTACGCCAATCTTTATCTCTGTTGATCCTAACCGCGATACCGTTGAAAACTTGGACATGTATGTAAAGTACTTTGATCCCAAAATGGTTGGATTAACCGGAACTCAAGATCAGATCAAAGCAATAGCAAAGAGTATGAAAGCAACCTATGGCTACTCTCTTGAAGGCAAGCCGATTTATCCCCCTCTCCCAAAACAATATGAAGTTTACCACTCTGCCTACATCTACCTTTACGGACCAGACAGAGAGCTTATCGATGTATTTGGTTTTGGCGAAGGTGGTGTAAAAATCGGTCAAAGTTTGAAGAGGTATATCAATGAATAAATGGACCTCACTTGCACTGGTTAGCGTAACGTTATGCTTGAGCTTCTCGATAACAGCAAAAGAATGCACCACCCCAGATGGGTTTACACTAGAAAACGCGACTTATCAGCTTACCGAGTTAAAAAGCCCAGTAAGCTTGGTCAATCTATGGGCGGTTTGGTGCCCTCCTTGTTTAAAGGAGTTGCCTGCGCTCGACAGCATAGCGAATAACGAAAATTTTAGTATTGAAACAGTACACATTGGGGATAATCTTCCGGCCATCGAAGAGCGTTTTTCTAAATTGGGTGTTCATCACTTACCGAAAACCATTGAACCAGATATGGGAGCAATTCACGCGCTCGGTTTTCAAGGATTACCAGCCACATTGGTAGTGATTAATGGTGAAACCAAGTTTCGTTATTCTGGGTATATCAAGCAATCACCCGAAGTGATTCAAGACTGGCTAACTTGCTTAAGAGAGGAGCTGTAATCATGAAATGCATGCTTATTTTACTTATTGTCTCCATCAGCTTTTCTGCTTTTGCCAGCACTGAAAGTGATAAAGGCAAAGCGCTTTACATCGCCCCAGGGAAAGGTGGCTGCGCTACGTGCCATGGTGAGACCGGAAATGAGCCCGTGATGCCTATGTACCCGAAAATCGGTGGACAAAACGAACTTTACCTCTTCAATCAAATGAAAGATTACAAGATGAAAAAACGTAAAAACGGCTTATTCATGACCATGGAGGTAGCAATGGAACACTACACGGATGAAGAGATTCGCCTTATGGCTAAATACCTGAGCGCAATTGGAAACCCTTAGGGACTGATACCCCAAAAAAGACGGTCCATAACAAGACCGTCTTTTGGAATTCATACTGTTCAACCTCTTCTAAACTTTTTAATTACTTACCCCATTCACAACAAGTTGCTCTACGCTGTGCTTAGAGATTGTTTTTGTATTGCTCTAACATACTTTCAAGTTCCTTTGGGCTGAGTTTTACCTCTCCAAGTTCATCTTCCAAAAAACCTAACAACATCTCTGCACCCACTTCCCCATTTTCAAAAGCTTGAGAAAGATAGTACGCGGATAGTGTTTTGTTTTCCGGTAAGTAGCAGCCATCGTCATATAGACATGACCCCAAATAAAACTGAGCGCTAGCAAGACCACCTTGAGCCGCTTCCGACATCAACGAGAATCCACGAGCTATATTTTGAACTGATGGCTCTCGTAGTAAAATAAGACCTAAAAGCTCACGGCAATACTCGTCCCCTCTTTCAACAGCGACTTCTAGCTTGGTAACTGCATCTAAAATCCGACCTTGTTCATAAAGCTCATTGGCCTCTGCATATAGCTCATGAGTGGAGGCGGCCAATTGAGTCTTAAGCGCATTACCGCTTGATGACTCGGGTACGCCCTTTTTATACTCAGCGCACGCACTGACGGCAATGCAGAGTAATATTAGAGGTAGACTTTTCATATTCTTACCGTCCAACTTTAAAAGTATGATATTAGAATATGGATCATCGAGCTCATTGAGTGAAACTTAAATCGGCGTATAGCAAGATATTTTCAAGCTCACTTCACATTCGCTTGTACTATCCCGCTACCTAGCTTCCAATTTGATATGAACTTAGTTTTTGGGCTCTGCTGCTTCTTTTTTCTCTTCTCTAACGCTTGTATTTTCAATGATTTCGGCAACGTCTTTAGTCTCCGTGTCTACCCACTTCATAAACACTTGATAACCAGCCGCTAAGAATGCCGCACCGATGAACATGCCAAGAATACCACCAGACATCATGCCGCCAACTGCACCAATTAGAACAATCGGCATGGGGACATCTAAACCACGACCCAGTATCAATGGCTTTAAGAAGTTATCAATTAAACTAGCGGCGATCAGTAAGATGGTAAAGATGACGTTATGAACCGTGCCACTATCCCCCGCCCACAATAAGCCGACTGCGACCAAAGCAATGATGGTGACCGGAAGCTGAACGATAGCGAAGACTAATGCGATAAGCGTAAACAAAGCCGCAGCAGGTACGCCTGATAATGCAACAACGCCACCAAATGCCATTGCTGTTAAGAAAGCGATACCAATAATACCCACTGCAACTTGCCTGATGGTTGCAGTAGTGAGCTCATGCAAGTCTGGCCCTCTGACTTCATCAGTAAAGCTAATGAAAATCTTACGTATCGATTTTGCTGCAGGTTGTTCCCAGGCCAACATAATACCTGCGATAATAATCGCACCAATCAACATAAACATGCTTTTCGCTGCGCCTGTCGCACTATCCACAAACCAGCTAAAGAAGGTCTTAATCTGCGGCTGACGCTTCTCAATAAAAGTTGGCAAATCATCTGCGGCTTCATACCAAACCGCATGAACTTTCTCACCGACCAAGGGCCAGCTTTTCACACTGTCTGCTGGTTTGGAAACAACCAACGTACCATCTCGATACGACTCAAGGGCACCAAGCGTCTTAGAAGCAAACGAGTTACCAACCATTGCTGTCGGTGTACCGAGGAGCAACACTCCGACAATGGCAATCAATGTTGCTGATCGAGAAGAACTCAAACTGAACTTTCTTTCTATCAATAATTTGATTGGATAGAGTGCGATTGCCAGTACGAGAGCCCAAAGCAAGATAGGCAGAAAGGGTAAGAACGCCCACCAACAGACAATAACGATAAGTGTCGTTACTGAAAACCTAATCAATGAAGTAGTAAGAGCTTTCGCGAGAACTTTCTCTAGATTTTCATTTGAGTTACTCAAAGCTTGATTTCTCCCATCTAGCGAATCCGAAGCATTTGATGCTTTAATTACAGAAAGCTTCGAACGAATATTAAATACACCTCAGAAGCCAGTCTGCCCAATACGCTTGTACGCATCTATATAACCTAGTACACCCTCCCGTATATTCCACGGTTTCGTTGCGTCAAGTACCGAATAAATTGAATTTGGTGATGGTATTCGGGTTTTCTCTGTTTGGATTTTAGTTAACGCTCTCAAAGCTTTATATTTGTGTGCAATTGCACTATTTAGCTTTAAGGGCAAACATGTCAGAACTTAATCGTATGCGTTCAGGTGAGATGTATAACTGCTTGGACAAAGAGCTTCAGATGATGCGTGATAGTACTTCTGCATTGATCTTCAAATTCAATCATGAATCAGACGCAGAAAAACGTCATGCACTACTGACTAGTATGGGGGTGAGCTTAGGTGAAGGAGCATGTATCCAAGCGCCACTGCAACTAACCTACGGCTGCCACCTAACCATTGGAAAAAATAGCTATATCAACTGGGATGCGATCATATTAGATAATGGGAAGGTCGCTATTGGTGCGAACGTGATGATTGGTCCACGAGTTCAAATCTATACCGCTGCACATGCTTTAGAAACCGAGCAACGCCTTGCTGGAGATGAAACGGCCAAGCCAGTGACAATCAAAGACAAAGTATGGGTTGGAGGCGGTGCCATCATCATGCCAGGAGTAACCATCGGAGAAGAAGCTGTTGTAGGAGCTGGCTCCGTGGTAACCAAAGATGTTGCAGCCGGAGATCGCGTCGTCGGAAATCCTGCCCGCTCCATTAAAAACGGTTGATAACCTTATCATTCTAACGAATTGAAAACCCGACTAGTTCAACGGTTTGTATAGGGTATCTACCGATATACTCTTTCTTTTCTTTCAAGGACTTGCTTTATGGACTTTTCGACAAAGTCGTTAATAGTAGCGCTTTCCCTCGCCACCAGTACGCTGTCATTTGCGGCAACAGGTGAAAACGCTATTCCAGAAAGAACGATATCAACGAGCTTCCCATCAACTCAGGCTTGGTTGAACCACGTCAAAAAGGGATTAGCCCCATATTGGATGGATGAGAAAGCCTACGGGGATCCTATTGGGAACTTCCCTACTTTCCGTTGCAACGACGGCCGCAAGCTAGATACGGAAAATGTTTGCCCTGAATTAAACCGTGGCTGGATTACTCCTCACTTTGGTCGTGAATACACCCGTATGAAGTCACGCCAAACGTACGCTTATGGGGTACTTTATCACCTAACTGGGGACACACAGGCTCTTGAGCTTGCTAAGAAAGGGGCATATTACCTTATCAACGAATTGCAAGATAAAGAGCACGGCGGCTTTGTCTCATTTACGCAAAACAAACAAGTGGGCTTAAAGTGGACGCAACGTACGTCACAAGACCAAGCTTATGCCCTCGTTGGGCTAGCGATGTATTACTACCTGACACGAGATCCAAACGTAGAGAAAGTGCTTATCGAACAGCAAAAGTTTATCTTCGATAATTACAAAGTGAACGATGAAGTTGGCCTAGCTTGGGTATTGGAAGATGGCGATGAACAGAGTGCAAAGCAGCATGAGTTGGTCGCGCAACTGGACCAAATTAATGGCTATATGCTTTTGGTCGCGCCTCTTCTTCCTGAGCCTTACAAAACACAATGGCTAAATGATCTTAAGTGGTTAACTAACACCTTAGTTGAGCACTATCACTCAGATCAGGAACAGCGCTTCTACGGTGCTATTCATCATAAAGCGGTAATGCAACCCAACGCTAAGCACAACGACTTTGGTCATACGATCAAAGCGTATTGGATGACTTATCTCGTTGGCGAACAGTTGCAAGCATCTGATTGGCAGCAGTTTGCTATAGAAGGAATGAGAACCACTCTGGAACGTGCCGAATATCAGTTCCCATTTGACCCCGTCAGCGACTACTTCTCTGCGGAACTACAAAACGAATGGGCGAACAAAGCAATTCCAGCGTGGCAAAGTCGGCCATACTCTAATGGCAGTTCTTCATGGGAGTGGGCTGAGCTCGACCAGTCTGCAATGACACTTGCCATCCTAGATAGCAAGGTTGGAAACGTACTACCATACACCACTCGCACCTTTATGGATGCATGGGTCGATCATCAATATGGAGGCATTGGCCTCGAACCAAAATCAACCAAAGCGTTCCATTGGGGCAATGGTTATCATCAGTTTGAACACGCGTTAATCGGCACGCTAACATCTGGTGCGTTAAACCATCAACCGATCACCTTATACTATGCGAATGAACAGAAGCCAATGCCAAGCTTCACTCCATACTATTTCAAGGGTAAGGTAAAACACGTTGGTTTAATAGACGACGGTAAGCGCCAAGCGGTAACGTTTACAGGAATTACTCCCTAGTCGTTCTTAATCCATCACCTACTAGCCAACAAAAAAGGCGACCTACTGGTCGCCTTTTGTTTCCTCACGCTAGTTAGATTTTGAACGCACCGACATAGCGGTCGAGGGTTTGAGAAAGCTCGGCCAATTGTTGGCTTGATTGCTCTAGTTGCTGACTCGCATTTAAGCCATGCTTAACTGAGTTACTCACTGTATCCATGTTCATGTTGATCTCGTTAGCCACGGTCGATTGCTGCTCCGTCGCTGTCGCAACTTGGGTATTGATGTCAAGGATGGTCATTACTTGCTTAGAAATCGCTTCTAATGCCTGTCGAGCCAACTCCGTTTCCGTGGTTCCCTCTTCTATCAACGCTTTACTGTTGCTCATTGAGTTCACCGCATTCTGTGCTTCTGTTTGTAAGCGGCTGATCATTGAATCAATCTCGTCCGTTGACTGAGCGGTTTTTGTTGCAAGGTTACGAACCTCATCCGCAACAACTGCAAAACCTCTGCCAGCATCTCCCGCACGCGCTGCCTCAATCGCTGCATTTAGCGCCAATAAGTTCGTTTGCTCAGAGATCCCTCGAATTACCTCTAGAATAGTGCCGATCGACTGTGTGTTATCAGCTAAGCTAACAATAATGCTAGACGTACTATTCATCTCTGTTTCAAGATTGCTGATCGCCGTTGTAGTTCTTTGGAGCGTTTGATATCCCGCTTGCGTCTCGTCAGTCGCTGTACTAGCCGCCCCGGCTGCGCCCGCTGCGTTTGATGCAATTTCATTTACCGTTGCGATCATTTCGTTCATAGAAGTGACCACCAGCATTGTTTGTTCATTTTGCTCTTGGCCTCGCGAAAGAGCTTGTAGTGACTGCTCTCGAAGCGCGATGGCTGAACCATTAAGTTCGACCCCAGTGTTGACGACTTGAGAGATAATGCCATGTACCTTTTCAACAAATAAATTAAATGCCGATGATATTTGCGCGACTTCATCATTTCCCTTAATCGGCAAGCGGACCGTTAAATCACCATCGCCTTGTGAAATGTCATTTAATGCATTCTTAAGCACCGATAGAGGTTGCATCAGTTTGCCCAATAATAATGAGAGCACAACAACACACAGCACGAATATGACAACCATTGAGCCAAGCTGATAGGCAATGATGCCATTAGTCGCCTGGCTTACTTCAGTAATTGGAATACCGATATCGAATGTGCCATACAGCTGACCATTTAAATAGATTGGCGCCATAATGTCGAATACCCACACCTCTTGTACATCCGCATACCACTTGGAATATTGCTGAACGCCTTTCGTTGCTCCTTCGACCGTGTAATCATCTTCGTATGTTTTGTTGAGCTTCTGCTTGTCACTGTGTGCAACCGCCGTAACATTGCTATCAATCACAATCGCATAGCTAACATCTGAACGTTGCTTTAACCCGTCAACAAGGGCTTGTAGATCTTCTAATGGCTGTTGTGAGTTCTCTAGAATATAACCCGCATTTTCAGCTAGGAACTCTGCTTGAACTTGAGATTTGTGTAAGATGATGTCATCTATTTTTTGACTGGATATAAGATAGGTCGACGCCATACTCGCCATGACAGCAATGCCAAACATGGCACAAACGGCTAATAGGATTATTCTCTTCATTCTGATTGTCTCAACGCAATTTATTAATGTCCATCTACAGGGGTGTTTAAGCCTTGCACTTTGATACTGACAACTGAAAGCCAAGCCATCGAAGACCCGACGTTAGATGTAAATGTTCAGTTACTTTATCTGAAGAAAATGCAACAACTTTAATAAAATTGGTGATTAATTATATAAATATCACACTTTTAGAATTTGAAAGCTGAGTAAGTTTCCGTGTATTCGCTCCAAAGTAGATTAGCTAACCGTTCGGTAACCACTAGTGTGCTAGGATCCAAACATTAGCACTCTGTGTAATTTGGTTATTTATGCTTGTACTACTGATCGAAGACGACAAAGTTTTAGCAGCCTCACTAAGCGACTATCTATCACTTGATGGCATTGAATGCGACTTTGCTTATAACGGACAAACGGGACTTAATCTAGCAACGCAAAATGAGTATGACGTGATTGTCTTGGATATTATGCTGCCAAAGCTCAATGGCTTCACTGTCTGT
The DNA here is from genome assembly GCF_030248515.1 of Vibrio sp. D401a. Lineage (NCBI taxonomy): Bacteria > Pseudomonadati > Pseudomonadota > Gammaproteobacteria > Vibrionales > Vibrionaceae > Vibrio > Vibrio sp. D401a. The sequence goes on from NZ_JAHGAI010000043.1 coordinate 103,859, forward strand.
CAGCAGCTAAGAGAAAATGGCATTAACACGTCGATTTTGATGATGACAGCAAGGGACTCACTCAATGATAAGCTCCAAGGTTTTGACTCAGGAACTGATGATTACATCACTAAGCCATTCGCCATGGCAGAACTCAGTGCTCGCTTAAAAGCATTATCAAAACGACGTACCAATTGTGTCTCAAATATTATTCAGGTTGATGATCTCAAATTAGATCTCAGTACCCATAAAGCACATCGAGACGGCAACGAATTAACACTATCACCGCTTGGCTGGAAACTACTGGTGACACTTGCGAAACACAGCCCAAAAGTCGTCACAAAAGAGACTCTTCAACAAGAGGTTTGGGGTGACGAAACCAATGCCAACAACTTGAAGGTCCAAATGCACAAGTTAAGGCAAAGTGTGGATAAGCCTTTTTCTAGACCGTTAATTCACAGTGTTCCTAGAGTCGGTTTTGTATTACGAGGGCAAGGCGATGCCTAGTCTGAAGAAAAGAATTTACCTTTTTATCACTGCTTTTCTTGTAATTGTTTTATTACTTATCTGTGCCCTAAACTATATGGTGTTAGGTAATGCCATTAGTGTTGATACGCGTAATATGATGATCTACCAAGGTAAGTTTATTGAAGAGCATAATCTGGAACAATCATTAGCAAAAGATACGCATAGTAAAATCATTGCAACTTACAGTGCTATCGATGACATTCCGCTGTATCTCAAGAAAGGATTTCCTTGGGCAAAGATGCAACCAGGCAAACTACACGAACGTTCACTACACAATGATGAGAAACAAAGGATTTACGCTTATGCATTAAAGTACGAACTACAAAACCAGCGCGGTTATTTATATATAGTCTCGGAGTACCAAGAGAGTATAGAGGAAGAAATGCGCTACGATGAGACCATCGTTGTCGCGAACACCTCCCTTATCATCATCATATCCTGCGCCGTGCTTTTCAGTTTCACCATCATTTTCATTCTGATTTATCGCACTCTGCTAAGTCCAGTTCGAGCACTGTCCAGCTGGTTGGATACACCAAGCAAAGCCATTCCCGATGACAAAATCAAATATCGAGAAATGATAGCCATTGCTAAAGGCTACCAAGAAAGTAATCAGAAGCAAAAAGAACTTATTGATAAGGAGGAGTTCTTCTTAAATACGATGAGTCATGAGCTACGAACGCCTATTGCGATCATATCATCCAGCGTGGAACTAGTAGAAAGGCTCGACACAAGCCCGAAAGTTACCAAAGTTAATCATAGAATCGACTACGCGATTAAGAATATGAACATCCTCGTAAAGACACTACTTTGGCTCTCGAAGAAAGACGCTCAACCCCTTGAATATACAGAAATACATCTTTCAGACGTTATCGAAAATGTCATAAAAGACAACGAATACTTACTCATGGGGCGTGAAACAAAACTCTCTATAGAAACGGAATTAGATGAAGAGTGCATCGTCACAGATAACTATGGCGCAGTATATTTAATTCTGGTTAATTTATTGAGAAATGCACTTCAACACAGTATCGATGGCATCATTACTATTCATCACCACAAAGGCGTTGTGACCATCAGCAATCCAGTCGAGCAACAAGAGCAAAGTACCGATAACGAATCATACGGCTATGGCTTGTACTTAGTTGAGAAAATTTGTTCAAATCGCAACCACTTGTTTTCTCTAACCTACAAGGCTGGCTCAGCGACTGCGATAGTCGATTTATCTGCGTCGATAACCGATTGATAACCTCTCATGCATTATGTTTAGGCTCAAATATAAGCATTGAAAGAAGGTTGTATGAGCAATACAAAAGCAAAGCTAGCGATTTTAGCTACAAGTGTTTTATTGGCAGGAAACGTAAACGCCAACGAGCAAATCTATGATTACGTAGTCGTTGGAGCTGGAGCCGCTGGGCTCTCCGCTGCTTACAAACTTCAGGAGCTCAACAAAAACTTTATCGTGCTCGAAAAAAATAACCGTGCTGGCGGTATCGCTCACACCGGAATCAAAGGTAGCTTCCATTATGCGAAAGGGACGGAATACCTCGGTAAACCAGAAGGACAGCTTGCAAAAGTCATTCAAAAACTGAAGATTCCATTGGTTGAAATCCCCTCTCCAATGGATATCGCATTCTATCAAAACGAAATGCACATCGGAGACAAACAACTCGCCCACCTCACCATCAGCGAGTCAAGTGAAGAAGAGTTTCAGCACTTTATTGATGTTCTCAATCAGTCTCGATCACTTTCGCGCCAAAAGTTGAGTCAACTGGACGAAATAACGGCAAAACAGTGGCTAGATTCACACCATATCTCGCCGTTTATTCAATTACGCTATAACGTCATGTCTCGTGGGTTATTCGGAGCAAGTCTCGATGACATCTCAGCCTTAAGCTTTATCCCTGAGGCGAGTTTTGATTACGTAGATGTAACCGACGTTAGTGAGCTTATTGAAGAAGAATCCTCCCAGTCTGGTTCGTGGACAACACAAAGCGGTATTTCTACCATTGCTACGTCCATCGCCTCCACGTTGGGAGATAAAATCCAGTATCGCTCAACAGTTCAAACCATTGAGAAAACGCCTAACGGATACAAAGTTCATTTTTCTCACAAAGGAAAAAATAACACTGTACTGGCCAACAAAGTGATCGTAGCAGTGCCCGCACCAATCGCTCAATATATCGCCCAACCAGTACTGACTGATGAGCAAAAATCGGTGCTATCTCAAGTTAAATATTCCCAATACATAACCGTCGCTCTATTTTCTGAACAGCCAGTGTTTAATAAAGCATTCGATATGGCGATCATCGGAAAAGGTTACGTGACTGACCTATATGATTCAACATGGGTAGAGCGCCACTATAATCAGGACCTTAAAAAGGTGGATGAGTATATAGCGAGCGCCTACCTAGCACCGAAAACCGCATCGGATATGTCACTGTTAACACTATCGGACTCAGAGATATTGGATATCGTCACGAGTGAGCTCTCTTTGGTAGTGCCGGACATCAATAACAAAATAGAGGGTTATGACATCACACGTTTCAATGCTGCCTATCCGGTTTTCGACCCTTACTACTTTCATAGACTTGTTCAATTAAAAGCGAGTTTTAGAGGCGTATACCTCGCGGGAGATTATATGTCCTATCCGACATTTGAAGCGGCTTTTGAGTCCGGACATGAAGCGGTCTTGCAAGCTGAATCAGATGAAGAATAAATGGTAGAGAAAGCGATACTAAACAATGAAAAACCTTACCTTTACCTCTTATCAAGATTCGCATTTCCACTCATGCGTTGATCTTGTGATGTCTACATGGAACCTTCACTCAGGTTTTGTCAATGTACCGAATATACGGATTGTCTACGAACATTATCTCACCACTTGCCTTAACTGGAATCACCACCTTGATGTCGTTCTCGATCCTCAAGGAAAAGTGGTGGGCGTACTCTTTGCAAGCAAAGAAAATATCTCTTACCTAGAAGAACTCAAATTTGCCAAAAAAGACAAGAAGCTCAATAAATGGAAGAACAAAAACCTTGCTGCTGGTAATTTTGGTGAAAAAGAGTCAGCAAAAAAGGCCTTCTCCGGATTTCTAAAAAATGACTGCGCAGGAGAGCAAGATGCCGCTATGTTTGACGGTGAAATCAATCTATTCATCGTGGGTGTAGAACTAAGGGGACGAGGCATCGGATCATTGCTATTGGAACGTTATGTCGAGTTTTGTAGAACGAATGAACTCAAGAGAATCTTCTTATGGACGGATTTAACCTGCAACTATAAGTTTTATCTTAATCAAGGGTTTGTTTTGCATAAGAGATTTAAGACCTACTCAAAGTTTCAACAAAAGTGTAGCATTGCTGATGGAATGATCCTCTACTTAGATATCAGGCCTGAGGTTCAAGACTTTAGATTATCATAGCGTGGAAAAAAGCGACCCTTGAGGGTCGCTTTTTATATTAGTTTGCATCTAAGGCAGTAGCACTGTGTCGATTACATGAACCATACCATCGCTCAGTTTGTTATCAATATCGACCAACCCTGCTTCCGACTTGTTTGCCATGATCAACCCGTTTTCAAAACTGATGGTGTTGCCATCAAGCATATTTATTTTTTTTGCTCTTACGACAGAACGTGAGTTGCGAGTATCAAGCGTCACATGATAAGCAAGTACCGCTGCCACGCCTTCTACTTCGAGCAAGTCAACGGCTGCATTGAATGCGTCTGCATCGGTCGACGTTCCTGTAAGGTCGTAAAAGGCCTGGTCAGTAGGCGCGAATACTGTGTACTCAGTGCCATCAAAAATAGCAACGGTTCCTGTGGCGATGAGCGCAGCAACTAGGATGTCAAAATCACCACCATTATCATCAAAATCAAACGGTTCGCCCGATGCCCCAACGGCGAATTCAACGATACTTGCGTCTATTTCATCTGCCCATTTAGGTTTTTTTGCCAGAGCGCTGGTGCTGAATAGTGAGAATAGAGCAATACTTACGATCAGGCTTTTGAGTGTGCATTTAAAAGTGTTCATTATCAGTCTCCTTTCTTAGCGTTAAAAACGCTATCACCCGAGAATTACGGGTGACTTGAGGCCGGAGATCATTTTTTAAATCGAAACCGATAGCACTTTTTTGCCATTATGAAATTAGTTTAATTTGTAGAAGTTTGAGATGTTATTATGCCGTCAGTTTCCTACATTATAACAGCCACCGAAGCCGTCTAATATTGACGGCTTCTTTCTAAGTAGAACTTAACAAGGTGAAAAGGGTTTATTAAAAACCAAACTTACCATTACCATTCTTCCACTCTGACTTCGGTGGAATCGCCTCAATCGTGTCCCAATGCTCTACAATCTTACCGTTGTCGACGCGGAATAAGTCATAAAACGCTACATGTTGGTTCATGAACTGGCCTTCGCTCACTGATAACACGAAGTTCCCTTCACCGAGAATCAAATGATTTTTGCTGTACATCATCGGCATACCCGCTTCCGCTAATTGCTTTAGCGCAACGCTCAGTCCGCTTAAACCATCAGCAACCGCAACGTTGTGTTGGATGTAGTCACTGTCTTTCTCACCGATGAACTTACTGATCTGAGACATGTCCCCTTTCATCAGAATGGTTTGAACAAAATCAGAAACAATGGCTTTATTCTCATCTGTTTTATTTACGTCTGTGATTTCTGTTGCACCGTCAAATTGAGTTCGGCCACTTGGGTTTGGTTTCGCCACGTCTTGTAAGTTATCCCAGTGCTCAACGATCAGCCCATCTTCAAAACGGAAGATATCAAAACCCGCTTTTGGTCCGAAAAAATCGTACTCGGTATGCAAGGCAACGTAATCACCATCTTGAATGGTGCGAATTACTTTTGCTTTAGCACTGCCTTCCGGCAGCATTTTCATCACTTCTCCAAAGCCCGCTAAACCATCTGCAACAGCAAGGTTGTGCTGAATGTACTTGTTTGGGTTGATATAAGAAATAGCCGTTTGGTCGCCAGTTTCTATGCTTGAGATAACGGCAACGGCTTTGTCTCGATTCGGTAACTCATCGGCGTTTACAGCGAAAGAAACACTTGCAAAAACAGTAGATGCGATGACAGAGCTAGCGAAAAAGCGAGTCAATTTATTCATATTATTTTCCTCTTATTGGCTTGGGAATAATAATAAAAATGAATCATAGACTCGTCTGTGTGAATACGTGTCGAAAAATGGTCAATATCGAACATGAACACCAAAGTACGTTCATATTCAATATCATAACTGGGGTTCTTTGTACTGCTTCTGAAATTGGCTTGGCGTCATATCTGTCTGATTTTTAAAGTATCGAACAAAATTACTCGCATCTTCAAAACCAAAGTCAAAAGCTAACTGTTGGCTGGTAACATTACTGACAACCAAGCGTCGCTTTATCTCAATCGTGACAAACGCATCAATCATTTGTTTCGCGGTTAAGTTTGTCGCCAACTTACAAATCACATTTAGTGTTTTGTAGGTTGACCCTATCTGCCCCGCGTACCAGTTCGCATCACGAATTCGCTCATAATTGGCTTGGAGTAAATCAAAGAAACGAGCCAGCTTGTAGCTCTGCTCTTTGGTTAACTTGTCATGGCGCTCTTCAGGACGCAGACGATGCAGCATCAACGCAAAAGATGAGAACAAATACATAACAATCAATGGATCGGAACGCTTGTTTTCCATCTCTTTAATCACTTCGCCAATAAGCAGTTTTGCACTTAAACGCGTCTCACCATCTAAGTTCAATACCGGAGAATGAGTCTGATTTAAGTGTGTTGGTGTGTAGCTGGGTAGGCGCATGTTTGCATGCACTTGGTCGAGAAACGCTTGGGTGAAAAGAATCACTTTACCGGAAGGCTTTTGCGATAAGTCGAAAGCTTGCACTTGCTCACGACGAACAAAGATAATGCTACCTGACTCAAACGGATACTGTTTAAAGTCCACCATGTGCATACCACTGCCTTGTTCAATATAAACCATCATAAAGAAAGTAATGCGGTGTGGCTTCTGGGGTGAATGACTTCTGTACTCTTGTCCATGTAAGCTTTCTAGATCGAAGACTTCAATCTCCGCTTGATTAGATTTGTTATGGTCAAAGCCTACCGTTGGTATTGGTATTTGCATTCACCCTCCACTCGTTACTACTTGTATTTTGGCTAATTTAAATCGGATTATGCCACCAAACTTTACCACATCACATTACCTAGGTAGTGACTAAGGACGTGAATATTTGTCTATTCCCCCAACTCCAAAAGCAACAAAGACAAGCCGAAACCTGCCTTTGTTTATTGCTATTAAGAAACCTGTTTTCCCTCGACGGGTTTTGCGTGGCTCGCGCTTTGCTCTGTGGCAACCATATCATCAAACTCTGAGACTTTTGCCAAGAACGCGGGCTTGTCGTTACTTGGGATCGAACTTGCCAATGGAAGATCTGCTTTCATCGCATCGACCGCGCGGTTGCGCACCAGTACTTCGAAGTGCAAGTGTGGCCCTGTTAGACGTCCTGTCGCACCTGAAAGCGCAATCTTCTGTCCACGCTTAACATGCTCACCCTTCTTTACCAAAAAGCGGCTCAGGTGCAAGTAGCGAGTTTTATAGACACTATTGTGCTCAACCACTAGATACTTGCCCGCGTATGGGTGGTTACGAACCGCGACTACTTTTCCATCACCGGTTGAATATACAGGAGCACCAACTGGCGTCGCGAAGTCAGTACCATTATGAGGAGAAATTCGTCCCGTCACTGGGTGTTTTCGGTTAGGATTAAATGGCGAAGTGATACGACGGTATTGCTTATCAATTGGGTAGCGGTTAAACGCTTGTTCTAGACTGTTCCCATCGCGATCATAGAAGCGGCCATCTTGAGCCAAAAACGCTTCTACGTCTTTACCATGCATTTTAATTGCAATGCCCTGCACTTCCGTGTTGCCCGTCAAATGATCATCAACATACTGACGACTTACCAACACGTGAAAACTGTCGCCAGCACGAAGCTCACGGGCAAAATTCACTTTGTCGCGCAATACACGTGTGATGTTGGCAATCTGGGTGGTGGTTAGTCCTTGTTGATGGGCAGAAGAAGAGAAGCTACCGTTAATCGTACCTGAGTACATTTCCTCGCGCCATTCACCAGGTTCTTCAACAAAGTTATAGGCAAACGAGCCATCGTCATTTCGTGTGTAGATAGCGCGTTCAACGAGGCTCTCGTGAAAAATAACTTGTTTTAAAGTCTTGGAGTCTCTATCAACCATAAGCTCAAGATGATCTCCCGGCTTAATGGTATCGAGCTTAAGTGAAGTTATATCAGCTTTAAGCAGTTTTTGCGTGGTTTCGTATGGGACGCCCCATGAGGAGAAGATCGTGCTAAGTGTGTCACCTACTTTAACGAAGTAGTGAATGCGCGCAATGTTGTCGTGATCTTGTGTTACCAGTTTGGCGCTTGGTGTCGTGTCGTCTGTCTGAGCCTCATGTACGCGAGCGCTCTCTAGCTCGGAATAAGGCGTGACCTTAATGGTGATTTCTTCTGGTTTCGTTTCTGCTTGGTAGGTGAGGTAAGCTGCGAGAGAGAATGCAGTAGCTGCAACACCAATGAGTGAATAACGAACAAACTTCATAGTACTTGGGATAATCGGAAACAATAATTGTTATGTTATAACATCTAAGTCTCAAAATTTAAACATTGCGTATTTGAGAACTTTGTTTCTAAGCTTTTCTAGTCTCGCTAAGCGCCTATTTTGCTTAAATAAACCTTACTGAAAGGTAAACTCCTTTTACCTCTCAGTAAGTTTTTCTATTACAGAGGTTTTGCCCGAATATGGAACACATCTAGACACGATTAGGTTGTTCATTTAGATCTCGATGGTTGAGGCTCAACTCTGTTAAAGCCTAACTAAGATAAAAGAGCAACCAAAGTTTCTAATACTTACAAGCCCAACGATGGACAGATCGTGGGGCTTTTCTAATTTAACAAGAGAAGCTATTCTCAGGTTTTATTCCTTCATATTTCTCACATCGTTATCCGAGTAAAAACGTGCCCAAAGAACCCAAAAGAATTCAATCCGTTGAGCGAAGCTTTACCATTCTAGAAGCGCTTTCTTTACATAATGCGCCTATGTCATTACAGCAAGTCAGTGAAGCTGTCGTGCTTAATAAAACCACGGTGCACGGTTTACTCGCGACCATGAGTGAGTTGGGATACGTTTCTCGAGTAAAACAGGGCTACACATTGGGACTGCGATTTCGTAATCTCTCCAAGTCACTTGAGCAAAAGGACGAATCGATTCGTCGGCACTTTGCTTCTCTTTTGAAGAAGATGGCACAGTTGACAGATAACACCGCCTATCTTGCTGTTCAAAGTGGCGCGCAGGAATACCTTTATCTGGATGCCATCGAACGAGATAACCCACTAACGATCCGCAGCCCACGCGGCAAACGTGAGGGGCTAACTACCTCTGCAATTGGTAAAGTCTTTTTGGCCTTTGATGAGGAACTCCGACGACGCTTGCGCTTGCAAGACCAACTCTCCCCGTCGTTAGAGAAAGAACTGAACGTGGTTGCCGACAATGGTTATGCGTTGGACTTAGAAGAAGCGGAACCGAACTTAAACTGCCTTGCCATCCCGCTCTATCTTGAGGGAGAGCTCGTTGCCGTCGCGGGTGTTAGCGGTCATACAAAAGAACTAAACCAGCAGCGTTTAATTCATTTTGCGTCCGTCTTTTTGAAACGCTAACACGCCTCCTATCCTCGGAATAATAACCACTGAGCTTATTGAATTCGACATTGTCGAATCTTGCTGTGTTTGTTCCCTTTATGACGCATTTTGTTCCGGTTCACTCTTAAACTCACCACATACTCAATGAATGTTTAGGAGTCCCCTATGTCTACTGTTTTAATCACGGGCGCAAATCGTGGTCTTGGTTTGGAGTTTGTTCGTCAATACGCAAACAAAGGTTGGCATGTGCTGGCCGCCTGTCGCGCGCCAGAATCAGCAAATGCACTGAATGAACTAGCAAAAAATAACGACAACATTGAGCCATTAACGCTCGATGTAACAAAAGAATCCGACATCAATGCGCTGGCAGACAGTCTGAATGGCCGCCCTATCGACCACTTGATATTAAATGCAGGCGTGCTTGGTGACGCTTGCGCAAAACTCGGTGAAATGACACAAGCTAAATGGCTAGAAGTGCTAACCATCAATACCGTTGCTCCTGCTCTACTTATCCAAGCGTTACAAGACAACGTTGCAGCTAGTGAACTCAAAACCATCGTCGGTATCTCGACTCGCGTCGCGAGCCTTGGTGATAACAGCTCAGGCAATATGTACAGCTACCGTACGTCTAAAGCGGCACTGAACCAAATTCTGGTATCAGCAGCGCAAAACCTACGCGAGAAAGGAGTGAAAACATTGGCGATTCATCCAGGCTGGGTACAAACCGACATGGGTGGCAAAGACGCGACCTTTACCCCAGAGCAAAGTGTGTCTGGCATTATTAATGTTGCGTCAAACTTAACGCTGGAAGAATCTGGCAGCTTCCGAGTATTCGATGGTTCAAGCATTGAATGGTGATCTGAAAAAGAATCTCCACGTAACACAACCTATTGAAAAGCAGCTTAAATTAGCTGCTTTTTGATTATAAGCCTGAACGACAAATTCTTAGTTTTAACTTAATCAATAAAAATATCTGACTTAGAATAGCCACCTTAACAAACAGAACACGAGGGATCGTATGACTCGCTTTACTCCATTGAACGTCGCGAAACACCAACTCAACAACCGTTTGGTTGTGCCACCGATGGCCTCTCAAACCGCGACAACCGATGGCATTGCCACCCAAACCACTATTCAACACTATGACAAACTGGCGCAATCGGGTGCAGGTCTTGTGATGGTGGAATACAGCTTTGTGGATTTTACCGGCCGAAGTGAACCGAACCAGTTAGGTGCACACAGCGATGACTGCATCGAGGGAATGCAAGCGATCGCAAAAGTCATTCATGCTCGCGGTGCAAAAGCAGGCTTTCAAATCACACATTGCGGCGGTAAAGCACAGTTAGAGGTATGCCCTGATTTAATTGGACCTTCCGGCATAACCGTTCCCGCTTACGATCGCGTGCTACCACAACCAAAAGCAATGACATTGGAAGACATGCTTGTTTGGCGTCAGAACTTTATCGATGCTGCGCTTCGTGCCGACAAGGCTGGGTTTGATTTTGTCGAACTGCACTGTGCCCACGGTTATGGCTTGAACCAAGTTCTTTCTCCAGTAACAAACCAACGTGATGATCAATACGGTGGCTCATTAGAAAACCGCACTCGTTTGGTGGTCGAGATCATCGAAGCAATCAAAGCCAATAGCAACATTGGGGTGATGGTGCGAATCCCCGGTCAAGACCTTTACCCAGAAGGATTAACCCAAGAAGACATGGTAGAAGTGTGCCAGTTGCTGATTAAAGCAGGCATGGACATCATTGATGTGTCATCTGGCATTGGTGGTTGGAATCGTCCTAAAGATCGCCGCGGCGAAGGCTATCTGGTATCAGAGTCCACCTTCCTCAAGCAAGCGGACTTGGGTGTTCCTATCATTGGTGTTGGTGGAATTGAAAGCGCAGAGTACATCGACCAAGCCGTAAACAACGGTTGGCTCGATTTGGCAGCTGTTGGGCGTGCCATCTTGAAAGACCCTCTCGCTTTCAATCAACAAATCATGCAGCAAGAAGTCAGCGCATAGCCTCCCTATTCAAAAAAAACAAATGCCGAAGTGAACTGCATCACCTCGGCATTTTTGTTTTCGGGTTGTTTCTGTTTTTTGGTTATCTATATTTTCGTGCTTATATTTACTCACGGTTAAGGCAGAAGACGAATTACCACTTAACGATACCCAACGTCACTTTAACGCCACCTACAAGCGTTGAACCACCATAGTCTTTTGCAAGGCGCAGCAGAGTGTCATGAAAGCCCAAGTTTGGAAATGCCGCTTCCACTTCTGCAATGACTTCTTTACTCAACCCCTTACGAACGCTGCCTTTGGTTGCATCAATCCAGTCTGCTTTTCGGCATGCTTCGATGACTTTCTGGTGCGGCCCTTTATACGGCGAAATCTTATGGTGCCAATGAATAGCACCGCGCAAAGCATCAGGATCTACCCCCCAGTCAAAGTGTTCATTATCTGCCAATGCCACGGCTTCAGAGGGTTCGAGATAAGCCAATTCATGGTCAGTCCACAAACCAATGTCATGATAAACAAATGCCGTTTCAACTAACTGCTCGTATTGCTCATCATTACCGAGGAAATGCATCGCATAAGTGATGGTTCGATAAACATGATTACGATAGCCCGGAAAGTCATCTCCGATTTGATCTTTATATTTGGCAAACAGCAATTCGACGCGTGGACGCTCCAATTTAATTTCGATATTTTCCATGCTGCCCCCCTATTACTTTTCAATAACAAGAATAGCAGCCGCTCTGTACAGATGCCGAAGAACTTTCTTTAAAAACATTCATTATCTTTGAAATTTTACTTTATGCAAAGAGGTCTCCTCCAAGTAACTTATTAATGGAGCACATTTATGCAAAAAAACATGACTGCTGTTAGCGAACGAAATATTGGCTATAGTCTTGGGGTTCTGGGAGTAGCATTGGTATTAGCTTGGATCGGTATATACAAGTTTACTCCGACTGAAGCAGACCTCATTAAACCATTAGTAGAGAATCATCCTGCCATGAGGTGGTTGTACTCCGTCATATCCGTGCAAGCCGTATCAAACCTTATTGGTGCTGTGGAAATCATTGTCGCTATTGGATTGGTAGTAGGTTTAAAAAATCGAAAGGTCGGCTTCTTTTCAGGTGTTTTTGCTACCGTAATTTTTCTATCTACACTTAGCTTCCTGATCACAACACCAAATACTTGGAAAGTGTCTGATGGAATTTTAATAACGAACTTCTTCTTAGTAAAAGATATATTATTTCTGTCAATCTCAATTAGTGTAATTGAAAAGAACAGATAATATTGGCTCGTGATAAATAGAGGAATCATAGTAATTCCTCTATTTATTAAGCTCCTTTTCCATTAAAAAGTTAGTCAGCGTTTGCCCTCTGATATCTACTGACTGCTGCTTAGCTACAATGAATCCGTGACGTTCGAAAAACGGTTTTGCGGTTAAGCTGACATTAGCGTATAAGCGATGGTTGAAGTTTCGCTCACCCTCTGCGATTAGCTGCTGCATCAACGCTGTGCCAACTCCCTTCCCTTGATGTTGCCAGTGACAAAAGAAGTGATCGACATATCCATCTGGTTGTAAATCTGCATACCCAACAACTTGTCCATCAAGTAACACGACAAATGGATTTAATAACGCTATTTTCTTGTTCCAGTCTTCAGCTACATAGATGTTTGGTGCCCAAGCGCTTACCTGTGCGTCCGTATAATCGTTTATACATATTTTTCTGACCGTATAGTAGAAAAGCGTTCTCAATGTTTCTTCATCACCACTTTCAAAGCGTCTAATTTCTAACATTCTGCCTCCTTTGCTACTTTTACGTTGCCACAATCTCAACTCTATCGCTCACGCTTTCGGCCAAAAATTTGATATTAGCCGTCATCTAAGGCTTGGGGCGAACAAACTTGGCCGTTGCAGATACTCGAGTTTCATCACCGACTTCTAAGCATGCAACCAAATGGAAAATGCCTCTTGTTTCTTTCACGATGCTTGCAGTGACACGTAGCTCTTCACTGACCTTAATGGGTGCATGAAAGCGCATTTCTAATTGAGCGGTCAACGCCTTCACTCCATTTGCTAGCAAACAATGAGTCATTGCACCATCCACCAAGCATGTTGCAATGCCGCCATGCAGTAAACCGCTATAACCTTGGTGATGTTCGTTTACTATAAATGATGCGACTACGCTGTTTTTATCTTGAGTTTGGTATTCCACCCCTAATGAGTAAGGGTTCCCTTTGGAACATACTGCGCAATAGTGATGGGAGGTTAATGTTTCACACATAAGATCGTCCTTAAAAGTTATTAGCATATGCCAATTACCTTTCAATGAGCTCTCTGTAAACATTGTTTCCAATTGACACTGTTCTTACACGTCAAGTAAATCACGCCTCTATAAAAATACATTATTAAAATTATAATCAACGATAATTTTACGTTTCATTACCTTCACTTTATCTTTAGCTTCAACAAGGTTGCTTGTTGAGATGGCTCTGTCACTCCAACGATAGCTAACAAGCCGAGATAAGAAGGTTAAATATGAAATTTCTTCACACTATGATCCGCGTTGCTGATCTAGATAAGTCCATTGAGTTTTACACCAAAGTTCTTGGTATGAGCGAGCTTGATCGCTTCGAAAACACAGAATACCGCTACACACTTGTGTTTGTCGGTAACGCAGACCAACCAGGAAGCGCGACGATTGAACTGACTTACAACTGGGACACAGATAGCTATGACCTAGGTAACGCGTTCGGTCACATGGCATTGGGTTGTGAAGATATTTACGCTGCATGCGACAAAATCAAAGCACTTGGTGGCAATGTCACTCGTGAACCTGGTCCAATGAAAGGCGGTGAAACTCATATCGCATTCATTAAAGACCCTGACGGTTACCAAATCGAATTGATTCAAACAAGCAAATAACGAGGTTAGTCATGAAAGATACATTGTTTCAACCTGTACAACTTGGTTCTCTAACGCTTCAGAACCGTATCGTTATGCCACCAATGACTCGCTCTCGTGCAAGCCAACCTGGCAATGTAGCAAACGACATGATGGCTGAGTACTATGCACAGCGCGCATCTGCGGGTTTGATTGTTGCAGAAGGCACACAGATTTCACCTATGGGTCAAGGTTACGCTTGGACTCCGGGTATTTACAGCCAAGAACAAATCGCAGGTTGGAAAAAAGTCACTGACGCAGTACATGCAAAAGACGGCGCGATCTTCGCTCAGCTTTGGCACGTAGGCCGTGTAACTCACCCTGACAACATCGGTGGTGAACAACCAATTTCTTCTTCTGCACTAAAAGCAGAAAACGTGAAAGTGTTTATCGATAACGGCACGGATGAACCTGGTTTCGTTGACGTGGTAGAACCGCGTGAGATGACGAAAGAAGACATCAAAGTGGTTATTGAAGAGTACCGTCAAGCGGCATTGAATGCGATTGAAGCGGGCTTTGATGGCATCGAGCTGCACGCAGCAAACGGCTACCTTGTAAACCAGTTCATCGATTCTGAAGCAAACAACCGTACAGATGAATACGGTGGTTCAGTTGAAAACCGTCTACGTTTTTTGGGTGAAGTGGTTGAAGCGATGACTCAAGCGATTGGTGCTGATCGCGTTGGTGTTCGTCTTGCTCCGTTTACGTCACTAAACGGTACTGTAGATAAAACACCAGTAGAAACTTACACAGCTGCTGCGGCACTGCTTGATAAGCTAAACGTTGTTTACATGCACATTGCAGAAGTAGACTGGGATGACGCACCAGATACGCCTGCTGAGTTCAAAACAGCCGTTCGTGAAGCTTACAAAGGCACCATCATTTATGCTGGTCGCTACAACACAGAGAAAGCAGCTGAAGCTCTAGAAAGTGGCTTGGCAGATATGGTTGGCTTTGGTCGTCCGTTCATCGCGAACCCTGACCTACCGAACCGTATCAAGAACGATTACCCGTTAGCGGCTCACGATCCTGCGACGCTGTTTGGTGGTAACGAAAAAGGTCTGTTGGATTACCCGACTTACCAAGCAAACTAAACCGTTGAGCTTGCCTAGTTCAGCCGACTTATTTGAATAGGCAAGTTGAATAGACAAAAACCCCGCAGATGAGTTTGAATGCATCTGCGGGGGTTTCTTTTTTAGCGCCCAGTGTTATCAGACATTATGGCTTGGGTATTGAAATGCGTTCTAACGACGCTGACAAGAAGTGCAACCACGACAAGCCGAGCGTGTGGTTTTATCCAACAAACTTCGCTGCACTTTGCAGTATGCGTTCTTTAATGCACGGCGAGCCGCAAACCAATCTTCAGGCTTAGTCAGAATCAAATAGCCATTGAAGCGCTTCACTAATTCCACTCTGTGTTTATCAATAAAGCGGCTGTCAAAACCAATATCGAAGTAATCCAAAGCTTCTTCGATACAAGTAAAGCTGGCAATCTTGGCTTGAATATCGTTTTGGCTCATAGCCTCGTTTCTGAGTTTGTTCACTTGGCTTTCAGTATAAAAACTTCCGTTCAACCGTTCTTTGATTTACATCCGTAGCACGTCATTTTGCTAGAAACCGCTGAGTTTTAAATTTTCAAAATGAAAATCAATATAAGAAGTCATCCTGCAAAACTCTTCTCACCTTCAGAATAGTTTTTAACTCACTGATTTTATGAGCCTAATTTTTGGTGCGCATTTTGCGTTAGTGAGTTTGTTGACTAGGGAGAGATGATGATGACTTACCGAGCAGAAATAGATGGATTAAGAGCGATTGCCGTCATATTGGTGATCTTCTTCCACGCAGACATCGAAGCGTTCGCTGGTGGCTTTATTGGCGTAGACGTGTTCTTCGTGATCAGTGGCTATTTAATTACCACAATTGTGATAAACGATTTGGATAAGAACCAATTCAGCCTTGCTGATTTCTACGAGCGCCGTATTCGTAGGATTCTGCCCTTACTGCTGCTGGTTATTGCAGTATGTTACCTACTCTCTTGGTGGTTGTTCCTTCCACATGCACACAAAGAGGTGGGCGAGTTTTCTGTGTCTTCCATTCTGTCCGCTTCTAATGTTTTGCTTTACCTCAAAGGGCACAATTATTTTGGGCTGGAAGAACAAGCCAATCCACTCTTTCATACTTGGAGCTTAGGTGTAGAAGAACAATACTACATTGTCATCCCTCTTCTGCTCATGCTTCTGGCACGTGGCAAGCTCATGTCTTACCTCACCTTCTTCATTGCGGTGTTTGCACTAAGCCTGATGACTATTTGGTACGTCAGTGGTGATCCTGATTTCGCCTTTTACATGATTTTCTCTCGTGCGTGGGAACTGGCGGCGGGCTCTCTGATTGCCCTAGTGATGCGCAAGACCGTTATCAAACCCAACAACACCCTCGCAATGATTGGTTTAACCCTAGTTCTCGCCTCTGCTTTGTTGTTTGATAAATCAAAAGATGGCGCTGGGCTCATGCTGTTAATCCCTGTGATTGGCACCGCACTTATCATCTTGTTCTCATCCAAAGACAACACGCTGGGTAAAGCTCTAAGTCTCAAATCGGTGGTTTTTGTTGGGTTGATCAGCTACAGCCTTTATTTGTGGCACATACCATTGCTGGTTTTTTATCGATATGTGCTGACCGCAGGACAAGAGTTCAGCCTAGCGTTTTATCTTGTCGCTCTATTTGTCTTTTCTTACCTAACTTGGCGCTTTGTTGAAAAGCCTTTCCGTAGCCGCAGAAAAATCGGCATGAGCACACTTGCTGCCTCACTTGTGTTAATCACCCTGCCGCTGCTTGCTTTTGGTGTCGTCGGTCATAAAAACGGAGGCTTTCCCGACCGTAGCGCATTTTTTGAAGCCATGCGTGTAAACAATGGCTACGGCATTGCATGTAATGGTAATACAACCATCAACGACACTTGTTCATCATCTTCAGAGCCTACTGTCGCAGTATTGGGTAACAGCCACAGCATGGTCTTTGTTCAGCAGCTCTCGAATGACACACCTACGGGAGTTGTCCAGCTTACGCAAGATTCTTGTGCGGTGGGTTATGTCGACGTGATTGCAGGAGTCAATAATCTATCGTGTCGAAGCTTCTTCACCGATGCAGTAGAAACCATTCAGAATACGCCTTCAATTCGACGCGTGGTGATTTCTTCTAACTTCAATAAAGAGCTCTCTAAGCAAGACTACCAAGCTTCGCTCACCCATCTATTGAACGAGTTAGAAGACAGAGAAATCGTTGTCTTTGGTCCAACACCCTCTGCACCGCATGCTATTGGCGAATGCTTATGGAAAGCGCAATTGTTTGGTGACAACACAGGCAATGAATGTGACTTTTCGCCGAAGCAGTCACACCCGCATCATGTAGCGACGCTGGCAGCGTACTTTGACCAATTTGAACATGTGGAGTTTGTCGACCTTACTAACTACATCTGCCAAGAGGGTAAATGCGCAATGAAAGTGGGCAGCAACAATGCCATGTACACCGATTCAAGCCACCTCTCTTACAAAGGCGCAGAAATTGTATTGAGTAGCTATCAGAAGGAGTTGAGTGACAATCAACAACTGACTGCTCAGCATTAACCCAATGACAAAAGAGAGCTCAGCGCTAATCCAAACGCTGAGCTTTTTCATTTGAAGATTCGCGGGTCGAAAGCAAAATCAAGCTTCTCTGCTTTCTTCAGGATGTCTTTCATCTTGGGATGGTTTGGATTGACGACGTAGTTGTTGTCACGAGGAGAAATTGTCGAAGGTACTTGCAGTGCAGCAAACTCAGGATGTGGATCGTTGAGAAACTGGTCGCCGATGTATTGTGTGGATTCACTAGCAGGAATGGAGCGCCAAGTGACTGGTAAGTCTTCTTCATCCAGTGCAGCAATTAAGTACTCTGGCATCTCGATACGATACAAATCGTAAAGCTTGGTGATCGCCGGATCGTTGTTTACATGAACGAAAACTTCTAACGAGCAAAGAGATTCGGATTGAGAAAAGTACAGTGCTTCGGTTCCTTTCGAGTTCCATCGCCCACCGTATAGCTTGGCACCGATTGGGCTAAATGGAGACTCAGAGAACTTCTTTTGAGTCAGTCGATAGAGCTTCATATTACGAGAATACCCCGTGCTCTAGTCGTCCAATCAAATCTTTGACGATTTCAAAATCAACCGTGGTTGACACCATGTCTAGTGGGCGCTTGCCACCCAAACCGTAAACATTCTCACGCATCCAACCTAGTGCGCGTTCTTCATCATCAAACAGTTCTGTTGCTAGCTTAAGTAGCATCGCTAAACGATAGATGGCATCACTCTCTTGCGTGTTGAAGCGCTCTTCGTTTTTGAGTCGACGTTTGATGGTGCTCACCGGGATCAATGTGACGTGTTGGAATTCGCTTTGAGAAAGCTTCACACGCTCGACGATATTACGGTATACCTTTGGCTCAAAGCCTTTATGAACCGCATCGGTACGACCGGTTTCGGCATCTTCAATGCCCAGCATAAACCAGAAGTTTGCCTTATGAGGCAGCTTCGGTTTAAAGCTTTTTAATGTTGCCGTTGCCATACTGAGCTCCTATAGACCAAATGGTCTTAATATTATGGTCCATATGAGCTCAATTATCAATCGCACAAATTGCAGCCACAGTAAAACAGGCGCTAATCAGAGCAAGAGAAACGTTAAGGCTTGTCTACGCCTGCGTATTTCACCCCAGAAAGCAACGCCATATCGCGATTCCAAGTGGCGAGGTCGTGTTGATTAAACTTGCTGAGATCATCGTGTCCACACGCTCTTGCCATCACTTGCATCAACTCAACCGAGGCTTCAAAGAAGTTCTTCAATTGACCCGACGCTTTATCCACATTCAACCGCTGTCTTAAATCGGCTTTTTGCGTTGCAATGCCTGCTGGACAATTGTTGGTATTGCACATTCTCGCGGCTACACAACCTATCGACTGCATCGCACTGTTAGAAATCGCAACGCCATCTGCCCCGAGCGCCATCGCTTTTACAAAGTCCATTGGAACACGCAGTCCACCCGTGACAATTAACGTGACACGGTCACTCACACCTTGGGCATCCAGATAGCGTCTTGCTCTAGCGAGAGCGGGAATGGTTGGCACGCTGATATGATCACGGAACATAGCAGGCGCTGCGCCCGTGCCACCTCCACGACCATCCAAAATGATGTAGTCCGCACTGGCATCAAGTGCGAACTGAATATCTTCTTCGATATGGTTTGCACTGAGCTTGAAGCCTATCGGGATACCACCTGTCACTTCACGTACCCGATCTGCAAACTTTTTAAAATCTTCTGCGGTATGCAGATCTTTAAACGTCGGTGGTGAAATCGCAGATTGCCCTTCGGGAATACCACGCACTTGCGATATTTTGCCCACATTTTTATTGGCTGGTAGATGACCACCAGTCCCTGTTTTTGCTCCCTGCCCACCTTTAAAGTGGAAAGCTTGAACATTGAGCAACTTAGATTCGTCATAACCAAACTGCGCACTCGCCAGTTCATAGAAATAACGGGAGTTCGCCGCTTGTTCTTCTGGCAGCATGCCACCTTCTCCAGAGCAAATTCCGGTTCCAGCTAACTCCGCACCTTTCGCGAGTGAGATTTTGGCTTCTTCTGATAACGCGCCAAAGCTCATGTCAGAGACAAACAACGGAATTTTTAGCACCAGCGGCTTCTTCGCTTTTGGACCAATTACCAATTCGGTTTTGACTGGCACATCCTCCATCAGAGGTTTGGTTGCCATTTGTGCGACCATCATTTGCAGGTCATCCCAATGTGGCAATTGGTCTCTCGGCACACCCATCGCCGTCATCGGTCCATGGTGCCCTAACTTTGATAGCCCTTCTCTTGCCAATTGGTGAATAAACTCAACCGTGGGTTCTTCTTGCGTCGCCACTGCAATCGGGATCTCGTTATTTCCTGCCTGGATACCCGGACCTTCTTGTCCCACTTGCTCAGAGGTAAACTGCTTATGCGTACCATCGCAGAAAGGCGCATTTGCGGTGTGCTTACACTGACACAGATACGCATCCTCATCCTTCTCAGCGACAAAGCTCATGGGTTTATAATCGGTTCCGGCGTGGGAGCCATCACAATAAGGTTGGTTCTTCGATCGCCCGCATCGACAAAAGTAATATTCTTGTCCTTGCACAAGCTCAACTTTGATGGGTTTGTTATCCGCTATTACTGGTTTGCTCATTTTGCTTCCCTTTTTCAATGCCATACTCTGTGGTTGGCTTTCAGTAAGCGTAGAACAGCTCAAGTAAAGCGTCAGGGGAATAGAGATTTACCTATACTTTATGTGGGTCTCAACACTCTGGAGGCTAACATGACCATGTCAACTCGGCTCGACCACTATTTGACTGAGCACCATATTCACTTTCAAACCGTGAACCACAGTCATAGTAATAGTTCGCTGCAAAGCGGTGTTGCAGCGGGTATCCCTCTCAATAACTTGGCAAAAGGCGTGATTTTGGAAGATCACCAAGGTCGTCATATGATGGCTGTCTTGCCTGCGAATAATAAAATCAGCTTGTCTCGATTGAATGACGAGCTCAACGCCTCTTTCCATTTAATCAAAGAAAGAGAAGTCTATCGTTTGTTTACCGATTGCGATAACGGTGCAATACCTCCAGTGGGTAGCGCTTATCACATGGCAACCATTTGCGATGAAATGCTCGCCAATTTAGAGCATGTGTATTTGGAAGCAGGCGATCACGAAACCTTGATTAAGTTGGATAAAGAAGCGTTCCGTGAACTGATGGGAGAAAGTCGTTTTCTACGCTTTAGTAGTCAGGTATTTCATTAGTCTTACGCTGCAATGAATGCGGTATCTAGAACATGTTGGCTCTTGTTGTGACGATTTCATTTTAAATTGCTTTCGCGACAAGAGCCTTTATTCGTTCTTATCTTCAGCGTCTTTAACCTCCTCAACCAAACCCGCCCTGTCAATTCGATAATGCGCGAGATCGTGAGCAAGAAAGAGATGACCAGAGTAATCGGTTTGAGCTTCTTTCCGGATCTGCTCGATCGAGACTTCCGCTTCAGGGCTAAATTGATAGCGAAGACTAAAGTGAGTGAGAATCAAGCTCGGAACTTGTTTTGCCTGCGCATAACTGGCGACTTGTGAGGAATAGGCGTGACCAACTTCTCCCGCTCGCTCTTTCATCGCTTCTGAGTACGTTGATTCGTGTACCAACAGATGCGCGCCTTCAATTAGACTATCGAGCTTCTCTGGGGTGTCGTTATCACCACAAATGATCGCTTTTCTCGGTGGATGCGCAAGCTTAGTAAACGCCTTACTCATTAGGGTTTGCCCTTGGTACTCGACATCATTGCCACGGACAAGTTCTCCCCAGATAGGTCCCCTCGGTATGTTCAATTGTTCAAGCTTATCGATGTCTGGATACATTCGAATAGTTGACTCTTCAAAACAGTAAGCAAAGCTAGGAACGCGATGCGAAAGTGCAGTTGCGGTAATCGTAAACTGACCAATTTCAATCGAATCAAACTGCTCTACTTCGATGAAGTGAAGTTCAAATGGCAGATAGAGTTTGGTGAACGCTTGAGTCGCTTCAAGCCACTGTTTAATCCCCTCTGGGGCAATGATCGTCAGAGGATCTTTACGGTTATTCATACCCGCACTGGCGAGCAAACCCGGTAAGCCATAGCAATGGTCACCGTGAATATGAGTAATACAGATGGCTTGTAAATAATTAAGTGATAACGGAGTGTGGAGCAACTGGTGTTGAGTCGCCTCTCCGCAGTCAACTAGAAACCACCCTTTCCCCTTGCTCTCCAGCAAAGCAGTCGCAGAAACATTACGGGATTTTGTTGGAACTCCAGAAGACGTCCCTAAGAAATACAGCTCCATATGCCTATTCAATACTCCATTAACTACCATTATTTTAACTTACATGAATTGAAAAAGCCGTCCTACCGACGGCTTTGATGAGTGAAGTTCCGAAGCGTACGACTCACCTCATAAACAACTTTTGTAATGCTTTTATTGCCATGCCACGACGCTCCATCAACATACCCACACGAGGTAACCACGTTGGTGTATTTAGAACAGTTTTGGCATGACTAAAGGTTCTAAAACCTTCCTCGCCATGGTAGTGACCGATACCAGATTCACCAATACCACCAAATGGCGCGTCTTCCGCACCGACGTGCAAAATCGTGTCATTCACCCCAACCCCGCCACTGTGGGTATTACGGGTAATTCGATCAATAACACTCTTGTCTTCTGACATGATGTATAGAGCAAGTGGACGTTGATTCTGGTTGATGTAGTCGATGACCTCTTGAATGTCACGGTAGGGCTTGATTGGCATGAGAGGACCAAAAATCTCTTCCTGCATAATGGTCATCTCTTCCGAAACATTGGTCACTAGATGCGGATACAATAGTCGACCCTCTGCGCTCGTCTCGGACACGGTATGTATTTCTGCGCCCTTGGCTTTGGCATCTTCCAATACTGCTTTTAAGCGGTCGTACTGTCGCTGATTGATGATATGAGTAAAGCCTTGGTCGTTCTGGCCTTTGAGGTACAGCGCTTCAAAACGTTGTAGGAACAGCACGACAAACTCGTTGATTCTTCCCTCTGGTACAAAGGCATAATCTGGTGCAACACAGATTTGTCCAGCATTGATGCATTTACCAAATAGAATCGCATCAACCGCCTTATTCAAGTTAGCGTCATCCGCCACGATGACTGGAGATTTACCACCGAGCTCCAACGTAATTGGGGTTAAATTTTCCGCTGCAGCACGAGCAACCGCGCGACCAACATTGGTTGAGCC
The DNA here is from genome assembly GCF_030248515.1 of Vibrio sp. D401a. NCBI lineage: Bacteria > Pseudomonadati > Pseudomonadota > Gammaproteobacteria > Vibrionales > Vibrionaceae > Vibrio > Vibrio sp. D401a. The sequence continues at coordinate 126,898 of NZ_JAHGAI010000043.1, forward strand.
GGTAAACAGCAGATGATCAAATGGCAACTTGCTGAACGCTTGAGCAACTTCCGCTTCGCCTTCTACGACTTCAACATCTTCAGGTAAAGCTCGACAAATCTCAGAAATCACTTTGTTGGTCATAGGGGTGAATTCGGAAAGTTTCATCATCACTCGGTTACCCGCAGCAAGCGCAGTCACTAATGGCGATAAACTAAGAATGACTGGGAAGTTCCAAGGAGAGATGATGCCAACCACGCCAACCGGTTGGTATTCAACGGTGACTTTAGAAGGCGCAAGCAACAAACCTGCATGACGACGACTTGGCTTACACCATTTATTGAGGCGTTTTAGGGTGTAATTGATTTGGGCAACCGTCGGCAATACATCCGTCATTGCCGTATCAAATTCAGAGCGGTAACCAAAGTCGGCGCTTAAAGCTTCCACCAGCGCTTGCTGCTTATTCAAAATAGTCTGCTTAAGAAGGTTCAGCTTTTGCTTTCTTACCTCTAAAACTGGATAAGGCTCAGCATTGTATGCGGCTTTGAGCTTATCCAATTTTTGTTGCAGCAGTTGACCAACTTCGACGATCGCATTCATGTTTTTCTCCTTGTGCACCCGATAAAGGCCAATGTCGCACTTATGTACGATTCAAAGTTAACATAAGGGCAACATTCTGACTATTAACGCACTAAGGAAATTAGAGTTCAAACTCAGATTTATTTTGGTTAAAGCGCAAGCTTCATTTTGTAATAAGGAACGTCAGATTTGTAGAAGCGCTCACCTTCAACTTGCATCCCAAACTTTTCGTAGAAAGCCAAGGCCGATTCTCTCGCATCGCACCAGAAATACTCAACAGGTGAAAACTTAAAGCTTTCTAACACACATCGAATCATGGACGAACCAATACCCTGCCCTTGATACTCAGGCAAGATGGCAAACTTGCGCAATCGAGCTTGATTGTCATCTCGGTATATCGACGCCACCCCCACCAATGCGTTGTCGACGAATGCGCCAAAATGCTCCGCTTCCTCGTCACCTTCTACTTGGCAATGTTCGATGGGTTTATTTGCCCATAGTACTTGATGGCGAATTGGCATCGCATCTTGCCAAGTGATGGTATGAATGCTTATTTCCATTGCTCTTTTCCTTTCCAGCTCACTCATCCCTTTATATCGCCACAACGAATTTTAAGCTACTATTTTCAATTACTTATTGTAGCCAGATCCAGCTCATAAATACCCAGTCGTTGAGAAGAATCTAGGGTTTCAAAATCATGTTCAACGTATTCCTTTAATATCGCACCAGCACGTTCTGCAATTTTGATGCTTGGTATATTGTCTTCCATACAATGGAACTGGATAACGTTAGCATTGCCTCTCTCTTGAATCAGTGGCACTAACGTCATCAAGACAAGATCGATAATTTGATGACCACGCCCTTTCTCTGCCAACCAATATCCAATCTCAGTCACTTTGCTTTGTGTCTCGACACCTTTAATGCCAAGCACTCCTACGAACTCTTGATTTAAGTTTAACGCGAACCAATAGGCATCAAGTGCATTTGAATTAATTCGCTGAGAAATATACGCAACTGCTTCCCTGCGGTTCGTAACCCAATCTGTCCAAGGTAGGTATTGAGCTAAACTCTCCCGACTCTCATTAACCGCCGAGAGTAAGATAGCTGCATGCTTAGTCAGTAAAGGCTCAATGGAAATACGCTCCGAAATTTGCAGAGCCTTATGTTGTTCATAACCTTGATACATAGTGATTCAGTATTTAACTTTGCTTAATCAAAGTGAATGGCGTGAGTTCATTTTCTACGTAGTTCTTCCAGACGTGCTCGTAGAGCTGGTGCTGGTTAGCAAATGGCGCGAGCTGTTTGGCTTCTTCTAATGTACACCAACGATAATCAGTATGTTCGTGATTTAGCGTTACCGTTTGATTCGGTTTACAGAACAAGACAAAACAAGGAATGACCATGATTCGATTCTTGTGTGCCTCATAAAACTGTTCTAGAAAATCTGCGCTATGGAGCTCTACATCTTCGATTTGTGTCTCTTCCTTAAGCTCTCGTACGATGGTTTGCCAACCCGCTTCGCCCCCTTCGACGCCACCAGCAACATGACACCAATAACCACCTTTCACTCGCTCTAGTAGCAGCATTTTCTTTATGCCGTCGAACTCAGAAATCACCACACCAGACACATGCGTTGCTTGAATAGGAATCATGCACTTTCCTTATAGGTTTATTGTTTTCAAATCAGAACGGGACAGTCTACCTTGTATCAAGCGGATAAGGGGGCTTAATCACAAGGTGCTGATCTTTTTGCCAGTTTAGTGTGCTAAAGTGCGATCTCCCTCAATAAACGAGCAGTAAGATGCCTAACTCAATCAATTCGATGATTCCCATTGGCGTGCGCTTTATGGTGCTGTCCGCTTTTGGCTTTGCACTGATGTCTGCCACCGTAAAGCATGTTAGCTTGCACGGCATTCCTGTATTTGAAATCGTAGCAGCAAGGGCACTGGTCTCATTGGTGATCAGCTATCTCGATGTAAAACGCAAAGGCATTTCAGTTTGGGGTAATAATAAACCTCTCCTTTTCGCGCGAGGCGCTGTAGGCACCATGGCTTTGATGTGTGTGTACTATTCTGTTACAACGCTACCACTAGCTGAAGCGACCATTTTCCAGTACATCCACCCTGTATTTACTGCCTTACTTGCCGTTTTCTTCCTTAAAGAACGTATCCAGCCTTCGACGTTTATTTGTATCGCTCTATGTTTGCTTGGGGTATACGTGATGGTGAGGCCGGAAAGCGGTCCAGACGCCGAACATGCCTTACCCATGTTCAGTGTGATGATTGCTATCTTTGGTGCTTTTGGCAGCTCCATCGCGTACGTAATCGTACGTAAGTTAAGCCAGACCGAAGACAGCTCCGTGATCATTTTTTACTTCCCGTTGGTGGCGTTGCCTGCATCGATTCTTTTGATTGGTGATCAATTCGTCATACCAGATTTGTATCTAACCATGATGCTCGTTTTGGTCGGCGTCTTTACGCAAATAGGACAACTGGGTCTCACGAAAGCAATGCAAACCCAAGAAGCAGGCAAAGCATCGGCCTACTCTTATGTACAGATCATTTTCTCTGTCGTTTTGGGCATCATTTTCTTTGGTGAATTACCTTCGGCGTGGACATACTTAGGTGGCGCATTAATCGTAACAGGCGCGCTGATCAACGTATTTGGTCAGCATCTTAAGTTGCCGTTTGTAACACGATAGCAATCGCCCTTCTACTTACGTTTCGTTTGATCGAAAAACAATAAAGCCAGAGCATCACTCTGGCTTTTCTTTTGGCTGTATTTGTAACGCTAAGCTGCGAACTTCAAACCCGCGATACCCGCAACAATGAGCAGTAAACTGATAAGCTTAATTAGCGTCGCTGGTTCATCAAATAAATAGATACTGGCAATTGCGGTACCTATCGCGCCAATACCGACCCAAACTCCATAAGCCACACCTAGCGGTAACGTTCTAAGCGCGATACCCAGTAACCAAAAGCTTAACCCCATAAAGCCAATAGTGAATGCAGATGGTGCAAGCTTACTAAAACCTTCGGTGTATTTGAGCCCAACTGCCCATGCGACTTCGCATAGACCTGCAAGAAAAAGAATTGCCCAAGCCATTGAGAGATTCCAAATGATTGGGGTCGTCCCCGATAGTGATGAGAGCGGTGAGGTCGTCCTCACTTCTTGTGAGCACACAGTATAAAGAAAATCATCCACTACCCAAACTCCGATTGGTAACGAACTAGACCCATTTAAACTGATTGATATGAAATATAAATCCATGGCAATTAAATAAAACGGACATCATTATTTAACAGTTTGAATATAACCTTCTGGTGTTGAAAACGTTGCATTAGCCTCACAAATCACAAATAAACTGATTACATATGCAAATACGCAATCGATTGTGTGACAAGGATCGCTTACAAAAGCTACTGATAACTTTAGTATTTGCGCGAATCCAATTATAAGGTATGACATACCCATGAAACATTTCAAAACTCCCTTAGCTCTCCTTATTGGCGCAGCACTATTAACTGGCTGTGATGATGACGATATCAAATATGTTCAACCTCAAGACGTAAAGATCGCCACTTATAACCTTTCTTTTGATCGCAGTACGTTTGAAGACCTTGTAGCAGAAATGCAAGTTGAGCCAGCAAAACAAACGGAACTTGTCACCGCTTACCTTGATGGCACCATCGCAGATGAAGATAAAACAATGGCTGAAAAAGTCATTCAAATCCGTAACGTGGCAGCTATTATTCAGAAAAACCGTCCTGACGTGCTAATGATGGCAGAGTTCAACAACGATGGTACTGGCGAAGATAAAGTGGCACTGGAAGGATTCCAGAAGAACTACCTATCTATCGCACAAAGCCTTGAAGGCGCAGGCGGCGATGCAAACCTTGAGCCTATCGAATACCCTTACGCAGAATCTTACTCAACAAACACGGGCCTAAACAGCGGTCTTGACCTAGACAACAACGGCACCGCAGGTCAACTTCCTGGCGATGCGTGGGGCTTTGGTTTCTACCATGGCCAGTATGCGTTTGCTTTGATGTCTAAATACAAGATCGATACAGAAAACACACGTACTTTCCAAGAATTCAAATGGAAAGACATGGAAGGTGCTCAAATCCCAACGATTACAATCTGTGACGGTTCGCAAACTATCCCTGATGGCATGGAGTGTGGAGACGACTGGTACACTGCAGATGAGTGGGATGTCGTTCGCCTGTCTTCTAAAAACCACGTAGACGCACCAATTATCATCCCGACAGAGAAAGGTGATGAAGTTATTCACTTACTAATGTCTCACCCTACTCCTCCTGTTTTTGATCCAGGTAAAAACAAAGTACAAAATGGTGCTGAAGTTGAATTCTGGCATCACTATGTACAAGGCAAAGAGTACTTCTACGATGACGCAGGAAACAAAGGTGGTCTAGCGGAAGGTGCGAAGTTTGTAATGATGGGCGACCAAAACCTAGATCCATTGGATGGCGATGGCTTTAGCGACATCATGCAAGCGTTCCACAATGATCCACTGGTAAACCAAGATGTGATGAATGGTGAGCTTTACCCAACTAGCTTCGGTGCTGCGGAACACGCGGTAGATAGCAGTTCCACTCACCCAATCCCTAACCGCATCACTTCGACGTTCGGTCTGGGTGTTGACTATGCAATGCCTTCAGCAAACCTAAATGTGGTTGATTCCGGCGTTTACTGGGCTGCATCATATGAAGAAGGTTACCCTTTGTTCGTTGACAAGCGCATTGCTGATGTTGATGGGAATGGGATCCCAGGAGAAGGTAAAGATGTCTCTTCTGACCACCGTATGATCTGGATTAAAGCTCAGTTCTAAGCGCTGTTGTTCTTACATTTAAATACAACAAAGCCTCGATTAATACCGAGGCTTTTATTGTTCAGAACTCAAACTACCAACTAGATTTTGAATACGGGTAAAAGCTATCACAGATCTCTCGAATATTAGAGCACAAACCGTAGCAAGTAAAACATGAACCGATTATGAAAAAAAAGCCAACCACAAAACTTATGATTGGCTGTGTATACGTGTGAACAATCTGGTCCACTAACAACGTCAGTTGGCTAGGTGACCCTCGGCTTAAAAGGGTCGTAAGTACTAATGCATTCACCGTGCCAACTTACAGACGCACTAAAACCAGTTGTTATTTAACCAATTGCATTAAAACTCAATTAACAACACCAGCCTTTACATTAAATTGAGTGCATTATGCGAACATCTCTTTGCAAATCGCAATCACTTGCTTTGCAAAACTTACGGCTTACGAGCAAGATCCCGAGCTAAAATAAGCGCTAACCCAAATATCTGAAGAAACAAGCCTATGCTTTTGTACCAAGCAATCTTTTCTTCCAAGGTTGACATCACTTCGCTAATCTCTAAGTTCTCTAGATAGTAACTGTCGATTCGCTCTCTATCATTGCTCTGGGCTTGGTTGATCTCTGACATCAAATTCGATAATTGCGAGACGTTTATAGCACTGACTTTCTTACCTGTCCAAGCTGACAAATGCCCTTGTAAAACTTGACTCACCTCTTCAGATGGCAATTCGAACTGAGCAAGGTGTAAGTGCAATAACAACACTTCCCGCTTCCTTTCTAGCGTTTCAACGCTGTCCCAAGCCAACTGTATCGAATAGAGGTTCTCAGCCTTTTTCTCCGCGAGTAGTCCGGTTTCTTTACCCAATTTATCTAACACGACACTGGTTAGAATAATTGCCGCAATGTTGAGTATTAATCCAACAAGAACAAGCAACCACGCTGGAGGTAAATAGGTCGATTTTTTTACCATAAGTTTCCGTAGGGTAAATAGATTAAGTTAAGAGCCACTAAACCAATCATAGTAAAGAAGGTTAACTTCATCCCTGTCACTCGACCTTTTAGGTCTTCTGCTAATATTCCTCTGGCATGAATGACACGCCCAATAACAAAAGCAGTACCCGCAAGATGTATCCATAAAACCGATGCACCATTGTATTCCAGTAGGGCCATTAGAATCAGAGTTATAGGTATGTATTCACTGGCGTTACTTTGGGCACTGCGAGCGATTTGAAGAGACTCAACACCACCATCCGCATAAGCGATTTTGTTGCTGCGACGTTGCTTTATGACTTGAAAAGCAAGCCAGATGAGCAGTAGAGCGAGAGCGGACGCGTAGAGAGCGGTAATCATAAAACTTCCTTCTTTAGATATTGTTATGTTCGAACACTTGCACAGTACCAGCATTCTTTCGAGGCTAACTATACCCAAGTAACCGTGAGATGCTTGGTTGAGCAAGGATCACTTGGGTATATATCTTATATAAGCCAGCTCTATGAATCCAAAGAAGAAATTGACTAAAGTGAGTGGTTTGCCAACTTTTTACGTTTCGATCGCTTTACAACGCCTTCACAAATAGTGAACAACAGACCAACCCAAATAAAGGCAAAAGTCACTGCTTTTACACTATCGAACAACTCACCAAAAAAGACCACGGCCAACACGAATTGAAGGCTCGGTTCAATGTATTGCATCAGACCAACAGTAGACAAGTTAGTGATACGAATCGCGATTGAGTAGAAGATCAATGGCAATATGGTCACTGGCGCACTTCCTAAATAAAGCATGAAAGTCGTCATATCTACCGTAGACGTCAACTCACCTACTGACCACTGCTTGATCAATAAATACGCTAACGCGAAAGGCGTAAGAACCACAGCCTCTATAAATAAAGTTGTGCTCCAATCAAATTTAATTTTCTTCTTAAACAGGCCATAAAGTGAGAAGAACAACCCCATTGTAAGAGCCACTAACGGTAACTGCCCGTATTGAATCACTTGGTACATCACACCAACCGTTACCAATAGGATCGCAGTAAACTGCCCTTTTGAGAGCTTATCGCCTAAGACGAAGACTCCCAGAGCTACTGAAATTAGGGGACCAATGAAGAAACCCAAACTCGCATCAATGACTCGGTTATTCGTTAACGCCCAGGTAAACGCAACCCAAGAGATACACATCAAGCTGCTCGCCACAAACGTATAGCAAAGCGATTTTTTATCTTGCCAAATCACATTCCAGTTGGGCTTGTGACGAGTAATTGCAAGCACCAAAATAAAGCCTACAGGCACAGAACCAATAATACGTAGCGCTAATAGCTCATCCATTGACGCATTTGGTAGGAAGCGATAATAAACAGGCAGCAATCCCCAAATAATGAAGGATAGTGCAGCCATAAAATTGCCGTAACGACTGTTATTCATAACTAACTCGACAAATAAAAAGTGACGCGATTCTATAGAGCAAAGTAAGTTTGTAAAGTGAATTTGAGAACGAAGATCCGCTATTACAGGGCTAGACCTTGAATCACTGCCGTAATACCGCTGACAAAACAGAGTATCAGCGCGCCAAAGCGAATTTTTTCTTTTGGTAGAGTTTGCGTTGTTTTAATTGCTAACCAGTAACCAAGAGCCCCCGCGGGTAAAAGCGGTAAAGTTATCACCAAATGGTGAAGTGTGAAGAATCCAACCGGAATTTGCACCACTAGCGAGATAATAGAGCTAAAAACAAAGAAAGCAGAAAGATTACCACGTAACTGGTTGGCTTCTTGATGTTGCAACAACAAAGCCATTGGAGGTCCACCAATTGCAGAACTTGTACCAAATAAGCCAGAGAAGAAACCAGCAAACGTCATACGACCCGGAGTCGGCTCTATACGAAATGGAAGAACACTGACTGCCACGGCAAAAAGTACAAGAAAACCAATCCAAAGCGTGAGAGCTTCTGTTGAAACAAAAAACAGTAGCGCCCCACCCGCTAACGATCCAGGAATTCGACCAATTAGCGCCATCTTTAAACCGCCAATTTCAACGCTGCTACGATGCTTCATCGCATTCATCAAAGAAATAAATAACGCAACAAGGCAAATTGGAGCAGGCACATATTCCGGAGCCCAAAGAATAAGTAAGGGCGCAGCCACAATAGCCAAGCCAAAACCGATAGCAGTTTGTACGTAAGAACCGAGGAATATCAGTCCCATAGCAAGCAAATTAGTAGAATCGAAACCCATCGACGTTATCTTATATATGATGTAGTTATTGGAGATTTAATTAAATATAAATTACTTATAAATAATAATTTCTCACCCCGTGTAGAATTCATCAAAGTTATTAAAAAAACAATCAAAATATTTCCTGATCAGCCTTCAATCACTTCTTCTTTTTCTCGCTATTGAAAGTAGCTAATACGGTTACTGTAATAGATACCGATAATCAGAACTGACCTATACTGTTTCCAGGCATTGATGGTTTGGGTTCAGATTAGAAGATTCTATGGTATCCATCAGGTTCAAGCCCTGATGCAATACTGATTGCAACAGCCTATGCTCCACGAACAAGTCCAATATAATTCAATACGGTATTTTTTATGGGTGGCTTCAATCAGCAAACAAAAGTGGCGAGCTCAAAATTCTTCCTTACCTTGAATAAAAGAAAGGCTGCCAATCGGCAGCCTCTTTTAGTTTATTCTGGAACTTACGTGAAATTAAACACGTATTTATCCATCATATTCACCATGCGACCAATCTCTGGCTTGGTAATGGTATCATTTGCACCAAGAGCAAGGGCTTTTGCTCGGTTATCTTCACTCATCAGAGACGAGAACATAACAATAGGCATTTCCTTGAATGCTTCTGTATCACGTAGGCGCTTAACTAAGTGCATACCATCCATTCTCGGCATCTCAACGTCTGTAACAACTGCATCCAGTAGCTCTTTCACTGGCAAGTTTTCTTCTTTAGCAACTTCAATCAAACTCATCAATTTTTCATGAGCTTCACCGCCGTCTTTACAGGTTATAACGTTATACCCTGCCGATGCTAACGTATCTTGAATTAGCGAGCGAATAAACGCAGAGTCATCCACGACCATAACTGTCTTGCTATTGCGTTTGCCAACCATTCTTTGATTAAGATCCACAGACTTATCACCTGTAACATCGTATTTTTCCATACTCAGTTCAGGGTTGATATCTGCGATAATCTTTTCGAAATCAAGAATCATGATCAAGTTGCCATCTTTACGCACAACAGCCACGACACAATCTTGTTCACCAGCTTCAAGGAACTGGCTTGGTGACTCAACATCATTCCAAGAAATTCGATGAATACGTGAGATGCTGTCGATCAAGAAGCCATTGGTCATCTTGTTAAAATCTGTCACGATAACGAACTTACGCTCAATATCTTGACGAGTTTGAACACCTAACCAGCCAGCAAGATCAACTAAGGGAGTTAACACCTCACGAGATGAGAATACTCCTATCATGTGTGGCTGAGCGTTAGGATAATCCGTAGTTTCTGGTACACGAATAACCTCACGAACCTTAGCTACGTTGATGCCGTAATAGCATGTCTTCGTCGTGCCATCAGGTAATTTTTTCTCTAAATGAAACTCAATAATTTCAAGTTCATTAGTACCACTTTCTGTCAAAATTGTGCTGGTTACGTTACTCATAAAACCACTTTATCCAAGCTGTAGATCGATCAAGATGAACGATGTCTCCCATAAACATCTGGAAGCAATATTTCCAAGTCTCCTTTTTTAGTCCTTACAATAGGTTTTGTAAATAAATAAAAGGATACTTACTGCACACTTCTCTGCATCGCATTGAAATTTGGTCTCATTTTAGACAAATTCGACCTAGTTTGACTAGCAGAGATTAAGCTCTACGTATTTATCGGCATAGAGTTATAAAGCTTTACCTATTAATACATTTTAACCACCGACTCATTTTCAACGCGGTGTCGAGCTCCATAAATGCCCTCAGGAGTTCTCACTCCACAACTGATCACCATGGTAATTTGATCACTACTACGCAATCCCAGTAACTCCTTTACTCTCTTGGAGTCGAAGCCTTCCATTGGACAAGTATCGTATCCTTTGTCTCGCATCGCGTACATGAACGTCATTGCCGCAAGAGAAACACTTTTATGAAGACAAACACGGAGATCAGATTTACTGACCTCTCGCACCATTGGTTTACTGCGTCCTAACCACCAGCTATAAACCTTCCTAACTGCGCCACGGAAGCCAATCGCATCGTTGTTGTAAACCATAGGGATTAATTTTTCGTAATACTTTAGAGCGCGCTTGGCCGCAACGTCGTCACGGCCTTCGAAAGCTTGACGCACAGTCTCTGCGTTGCGCTTTGCGCGCTCTTTCCAGTTATGGGTCGTTGCTACAAATACGACTAACTCATTTGCCGTCTTGGCTGCATTTTGTCCCATACAATAATCGGCCAGTTTCATTCGCTTATCTTCTGAGATCACACGATGGAACTCCCACATCTGCATGTTGCTACTATTAGGGCTGAGTGTCGCGAGTTCTAACGCATGCGCTACATCATCATGGTTAAAGTTTGCGTTTGCATCGTATTTTCGTACGGAACGGCGCGAGTGAATAATTTGTTGAAGTGAAGAAGAATCTGACATCTTTAGTATTCGTGTAATTGATATTGCTAGTTACTCGTTAGTCTACACTTAAGCTGCAAGAAGAAGACACTGTATTTTTAACCACAATTACTTTACCGATTTCACTCCGACAAGCACAGTTTTTGTACACCCGGATAGTTAAACAAGCAACTATACAAGGTCAAACCAACTTTCCGTGTTAGAATTACCTAATTATGCGACGACGTAGCTACCTCTTGTGCTTACGGTATTACCGACGCTCCCTTTATATGTCATAGCAAGATTGAGAATTACTAAAGGTTATATATTCAAATGGTTAACAACTCTATCCAGTGGTTTCCGGGCCACATGCATAAAGCCCAAAAAGAGATTGCAGAAGCAATCCCTCAAATTGATGTCATTATTGAAGTGCTTGATGCTCGTATCCCTTTTAGTAGTGAAAACCCTATGATTGCGGAACTCAAGGGAGATAAGCCTGTAGTAAAAGTGCTTAACAAACGCGATCTTGCAGATCCGGAGTTGACTCAAGTTTGGATTGACCACTTCGAGAAAGAGCACAACGTAAAAGCGATTGCCATTACTACCTCTCAACAGTCCGAAGTCCAAAAAATTATGGAGTTGGTACGCAAGCTTGCTCCGCATCGCGAAGAAATTGGTAAGAACATTCGTACCATGATCATGGGTATTCCAAACGTTGGTAAATCCACCATTATCAATGCGTTGGCGGGTCGAACTATCGCAGTGACAGGCAACCAACCAGCGGTTACACGTCGTCAGCAACGTATTAACCTTCAAAATGGTATCGTTCTTTCTGACACTCCGGGGATTCTATGGCCAAAAGTAGAAAACCCACACAGTGGCTTCCGTCTTGCTGCAACTGGCGCGGTAAAGGACACCGCAATGGAATACGATGAAGTAGCCTTCTACACGGTGGAATACCTAGCGGCTCACTACCCTGAAAAGCTAAAAGAGCGTTACCAAATCGACGAACTGCCACAATCGGATATCGAGATGATGGAAGAGATCGGTCGTCGCCGTGGTGCATTGCGTGCTGGCGGACGAGTAGATCTTCACAAAGTATCGGAAATCCTTCTTCACGAACTTCGTCAAGGCACACTGGGTCAAATTACTCTTGAGCTACCAGAGATGATTACTCAAGAGCTAATCGAAGTAGAAATCGAAACCGCTCGTAAAGAAGAAGAGAAAGCGAAACGTAAAGAAGAACGTCGTAAGCGTTACCTTCGTAATAAGCGATAAAAATACTCTCAAATACAATTAAAAGCGCGAGTCATCGCGCTTTTTTTGTCACTATGAAACCCAAAATCAACACTAACCGGTTCGCCTATTTGGCCTCAAAAAGTCACCTTAGACTGCCTGTATTAGTAGATTGCATCCCCACAAGCCTATATGCGATTTAGCATAGTTAAAGCCTTAAATATTGAGTTTGCATGGGCTCTCAAACTTATGCAACTTGGGTAATGACACTTCTCTCACAATACGGATCATACACAGTGTCAGCGCTGACGTTTTCTGTATAACGAAGAGAGTATATTATGAGTGACAAAGCTAAAATAAAACCACTTCCTTCCTTTGTTGAGGAGCGTCTGGACTTTTACATCCATGATTTAATAGCAAAAAATCAAAACAAAAAACACCTTGTACTAGGAAAACGCCCAACGGATAGTTCAGTGGTGATGCAAAGTAACGACTACCTATCCTTGTCAAGCAACCGACAGATTCAAGCTGACCACCAGCACGCTATATCAGAAGATGATGATAACGTCGTAATGTCGGCAATTTTTTTACAAGATGAACAATCTAAGCCTAAATTTGAACAGCAACTTGCTGATTTTACGGGAATGGAAAGTTGTTTATTGTCCCAATCAGGTTGGGCTGCAAATGTTGGCTTATTACAAACGATATGTGCACCACAAACTCCGGTCTATATCGACTTCTTCGCCCACATGTCATTGTGGGAGGGAGCTCGTATCGCTGGAGCTGAAATTCACCCGTTCATGCACAACAACATGAGCCACCTTCAAAAGCAAATCAAGCGACACGGTGAGGGCATTATTATCGTTGATTCTATTTACAGCACTATTGGAACCATAGCGCCCCTCGAAACAATCTACGAAATTGCTTCTGAATCAAACTGCGCTCTTATCGTCGATGAGTCACATTCATTAGGTACACATGGCCCTGCAGGAGCCGGGCTAGTAAAAGCACTTGGTTTAACGAGTAAAGTAGATTTTATTACGGTTAGCTTAGCCAAAACATTTGCTTATCGGGCAGGCGCAATCTTGGGCCCGAAAAAGCTATCTCAATCGCTCCCGTTTGTTGCGTATCCTGCTATTTTTAGCTCGACAATTCTTCCTCAAGAAGTTGTCCGCTTGGAATCTACGCTGAACGTTATTAAAAGTGCGGATGACAAACGAAAAGCTTTGTTTGCACGTTCATCATCTTTAAGAACCGGACTAAAGCAGATTGGATTTCAGATTCGTAGTGAATCACAGATCATTGCTTTGGAATGTGGAAGCGAAGAGAACACGGAAAAAGTGAGGGACTTTCTAGAGGAGCATGATGTATTTGGAGCCGTTTTCTGTCGACCAGCTACAGGAAAAAACAAGAATATCATTCGTTTTTCTATCAACGCTGATATCACAACAGCTCAAGTCGAACACGTATTGGCCGTGTGCGAAAAGGCTTTCAATAACCCTGGACTAGAATTTGTCTAAATAACTGTTTTAGTACGAATAAACTCGGAGCTCAGTTCGCTGAGCTCTATATCCAATGAGCAATTTTGTCAAACAATCGAGCTTTATCAGCTGGCTTGACGATAAAATCAGACATACCTGATGACTCTATCTTTTCAAGTGTCACCGGTGAGCTATCACCTGTATGTGCAATAATTGGAATCGTCGAGTAAGCACACTTCGAACTACGAATCTTGCGCGATGTTTCAATCCCATCCATCACTGGCATTTCAATATCCATTAAAATTAAATCAATACTTTCAGAACTCAAAGCTTCCAGTGCTTGTTCGCCATCTTCTTTCTGAATAACATCAAACCCCTGCTTTTCTAACAACAACGCTGTGAACTTTCGTAGCGATTCGTTATCGTCAACGACCATGATAGTCCTTCTGTTATCGTGCTCTATTTCTCTAATAGGGGCCGCAGCAGACTCATAATCAACATCAAACAATAACCGTTCAATAGTCGTGTAAGTGTTTAGTAACCAAGCTTGAGTCTCCATCCAGATAGGGAAATAACCAGCCTTAATTGGGCGAGATGGTGAATGTTGCTGGAATAAGTAAACGATTCGCCCTTCTGTAAATGATAGAAGTGATTCAATTCTATCCAGCTGTGTACCTCGGATATCAATACTTTCAAGGTCGACAAAAATCACGTCATACTCGAACTCGTACTCTTTCTTATTGAAGACATCCAACGTATTAATAACATCAAACTGAAACCCCATATGACGACTTAAGTCTGTCGCCTTACTCACTAGGATCTTTTGGTTAGATATCAACAGTACTGATTTCAACTTGATTAACTCATCCTTTATTTCTTCTACTACTGGCGAATTAAGAAGAGGAAATGTCAGCGTAAATTGAGACCACTCTCCAAGCTCAGAGACACATTTAATATCACCACCGAAGGAGCGCATGACCTTCTTACAAAATGGTAAGCCAAGCCCATAATTTCCAGATTTACCGGTTGTATAGAAGTCCCTAAAAATGTTTTCAAGAGCCTCAACCGATATCCCAGCCCCATTATCAGTAACAACAATACGGTTGGCATTATCGTTCGACTCAACGGTCACGTGAATATGGAAGTCTTCTGAACTGCGATGATGAAATGCATTTTTAAATAGGTTGTAAACTACGTACTTTAACAAAGTGTCACTACCTAAAAAGTCAAAGCTACTCCGGATATCGATTGATATTGCCGCCCTATCTGACGCTCGCTTGTAGCTGAAACTTTCAATTGCATTTTCAATCACTTGTTGGACATTATGCTTTTTAAAGGTAGCGCGAGAAACTCTATTCTCATCTATTGATGTCAGCAACAAATCGATGGTCTCATTACCTGACTGAATCATTTTCATTGCGTCATCGCTAATCTCGCGCAATAACTCAATATCTTCAATGGACAGTTGATAAGTGTCTTTTTTCTCTTGTTTTGGATCTGGAATAATTGACTGCATCACATCGATGGAAGAGCAAAGCCCGCTTAACGGGTTACGCATTTCGTGAGCAATCCCCGCTCCAAATGACTTAGCTATTGATACTTTTGCTTCATGTTCAACTTGGTTTCTAAAATAAAATAGATTGCCGAAAAGATAGATAAACAAAAAGATCGGAACATGTGTCCAATCCATCGTTATATGCAGGTGAAACCCTTTCGAGGCCCACGCAAAAAACGTAGCCAGAAAAACCCCAACGAACGTTTGGATAAACATCACTCGAGTGATATGGACCAAAAGGATATGCAAAAAAATCGCCGACATAAATGACATAACCCAAACATTGGACCAATCATTCATCAGCAACATATAGAAAAAGAAAAATGGTAAGCAAAGGGTTATAGCAAACTGATAGTACCAATGCATGTTTGCTTTTAGGCGAGAGCTTAATTTGTTTCTAACGATAATCCCGAGAAATAGAAGTGAGCAAAACAAGCGCAGCGGTAAGTTTTCGTATGCCTGTGGGAACAGGTACTCCCATACAATAAAGTACGTCGGAAAGCCAACAAACCCCATCCAACCAACTAACGTCAGATTCGGCTCTGCATACTGGTATACCTTACGCAATGCATCCATACTATCGTGCCAACGACCCATTTAAACCTATTTCATTGAAATTATAGACATAACAACTCTAGAACTAATTATATATCAGTTAATACAGTGATGCAGCGCAGCGATCTTTCTTTTGTTTGTGACACGTGTTTTCTATTTGAGATCTATTGTTTCTTTGAGTGCTTTTTAAGCAGCAATAATAGATGAGAGAAACAAAAAAAGCAGCTCTTGGCTGCTTTGTTGTTGAGGTAATACTCTTAAGAATCAGGAGTAAACGACGTGCTCTTCTATCCCAGACACTAATGACTGAGCATTCGTCCATCGAAACACTTTTTCTAATACTTCACTGCCGCCTGGAGCTCGCCAATTTCGCTCTTTACATTCCTGACCACCAAGATGTCGATAGAACTCGACTGCTTGCGTATTTTGAGACACGACCTCCAAGTAAAGGCCGCTGTCTTTAAAGTATTGTTGATGCCACTCAGCAACAGCTAACAAAAGCTGCTTTCCTATGCCACGACCGCGATAGCCATCATCAACATGCAAAGCCTCAATAAAACTACCACGCTCAAAGTCGTGATTGCCAAACACACAAACAAAACCAAGAAGAAGACCGCCCTCTTCGGCTAAAACGATATGTTGGTTAAATGGTGGATTGGTTAAGCGTGTTTGCCATATCAACAATTTGTCGTCGATGGCTTCACTATCTAAGTAACTGTCACTCAAAACACCACGGTAGTGACGCTTCCAACTGTCCGCATGTAACTGCGCTATGCGTTCATAATCCTTATATTCCGCTACTCGTAATTCCATTACGTATTCCTATGTTTTCTATTGCTTCTCTAGCTAGCGTTGGCATTTTCCACCTCATATACCGCTAATTATTGGTAGATACTTCAAACCTAACGCCTCAGCTCATTGATTAATACTACTCATTATTCATTTAAAAGCAAAATATCCCACTCTAAGCTGCCAATAATGCGACATTTCTTTTAGTGATAGAACTGTCACATCTCGAAACAAAGTCAAATAACTATAATTTGACTTACACGTGTACGCTGATATTCTGGCGTACAGTTGTTAGCTCAAAGTTAGGGACACATTGTGAAGCATAATAAACCACCACTCATCTGGTTGAATATTTTGATATTTTCTGCCAGTTTCATTCTCACCTTTGTTGTACTACCTTGGTATGCATACCGCTACGGTTTAGGTTGGGAACATCTGATCTGGGGCATTATTGCCTTTAGTTTCACCAACCTCTCTATTACAGCGGGCTATCACCGCCTTTGGAGTCACAAAACCTACGAAGCTCACCCAGTCTTACGATTCATCTTTGCTATCGGTGGTGCTTTCTCTCTACAAAACAGTGCTATGCATTGGTCATCTGATCATCGAGTTCACCACAAACATGTCGACGACAACGACAAAGACCCCTACTCAGCTAAGCGCGGTTTTTGGTATTCACATATTGGTTGGATGCTTCGTGACTACAATAATTCAAAGGAAAACGAGTACACCAATTGTCGCGATTTGAAGCGCGACAAAATCGTTGTGTGGCAACACAAGTATTATGTTCTTTTGGCTATCGCGACTAACATCGGCTTCCCTCTTGCGCTTGGGCTTATCTACGGCGATATCTGGGGAATGTTCTTGATTGTTGGTGCCGCTCGCCTATTCTTGAGCCATCACACCACTTTCTTCATCAATTCGCTGGCACACGTTTGGGGCAAGCAGACTTTCACCGACAAAAACACCGCTCGCGATAACGGCATTTTGGCATTCTTTACCTTTGGTGAGGGCTATCATAACTTCCACCACATCTTTGAGAACGATTACCGCAATGGCGTCTACTGGTGGCACTACGATCCAACCAAATGGCTAATCAAATCATGCTCTTGGTTAGGTTTGACGACGAAGCTTCGCACGACTTCGACATTTCGTATTGAGAAAGCACGAGCAACTCAATTATTGAAGAAAGCCAAAGAAAAACTAGAGAGTAAGCCAAACAGCCAATCGATTAGAGATCAGCTTCAGAAGGAATTCGATGCACTCGTACACCACATGCAAGAATATTACGAAGCACGTAAAGAAGTGCTGGGTGAGAAAACAGCAACGGTAGTGAAAAAGTACGAACGTTCAGTATCAAAGCTGAAATATGAACAAATTAAGGAAGAATTTGAACGTCAACAACGCAGTTGGAACCTCTTAGTTCGACGCTACGCATAACGTGTAACTCGCGCTTCAATATAAAGACGTCTAAACAAAAGCTCCGTTCATTCGGAGCTTTTTTGTTCAACCAAGCTTCTTTAACGTGATCCAGCTCGAACTATTGCTTTTCCCACTTTTTAATCATTTCGTGCGATTTTTATTCGATAAATTGTTCATATTTTCGTTTCATTAAAAACAACAAAACCAGTGCATAACACCTAAAAAACGTAATTTAAACAATATAATCCAACGCAATTATTTATTAATCTATTATTTGTTTTAGATCATGCTAGCTCTAATTTAGTCTCGTGCCACAGGAAAGAATTCTGTAAATTCCCAGACATAAACTGAAACAGTTTCTTTCTTTTGTTCATAATATTTGGAGACAACCCTATGTTAGAGCTCTTAATTGGCTTAGCAGTGACCATTGCTGTGGGTTATTTCATCGTCAAAGGCTATAAAGCTGCTGGCGTGTTATTAACCGCAGGTATTAGTTTGCTTCTTATGACTGGCATTCTTGGCCATGACGTTCTGCCATCAAAAGTAACCTCAACGGGTAACATGGTGACGGACGCACTAGAGTACGTAAAATACATGCTTCAATACCGTGGTGGCGGTCTTGGTATGCAAATCATGCTACTTTGCGGTTTCGCGTCTTACATGACGCACATCGGCGCAAACAATGTAGTAGTAAAACAGTTCTCTAAACCGCTTTCTGTTATCAAGTCTCCATACGTCCTTTTGGTAGCGGCTTACATCGTGGCATGTTTGATGTCTCTTGCAGTGAGTTCAGCAACAGGTCTAGGCGTGCTATTGATGGCTACCCTATTCCCAATGATGACGGCAATGGGCATCTCTCGCCCTGCAGCCGTAGCAGTGTGTGCTTCACCAGCAGCAATCATCCTTTCACCAACATCAGGTGATGTGGTTATCGCCGCTGAAAAATCTGGTCTGGCTCTTGACGTATTTGCAGTTCAAACCGTACTGCCTGTGTCTATTTGCGCAATCATCGTAATGGCAGCGGCGGCCTTCTTCTGGAACAAATACCTAGACAAGAAAGAAAATACTCCGATGGAGAGAATCGACGTATCTGAAATTAAAGCAGATGCGCCAGCATTTTATGCCGTGCTACCTTTCCTACCAATCATCGGTGTATTCCTATTCAACGGCCGCACAATCCCTGGTCTAAGCCTAGATATTTACACCATCGTAGTTGGTTCAATTTTCTTGGGCGCCATTATTCACTACGTTGTGAACAAGTTCGATGGCAAGAAATCTCTTGAAGATCTAGACTCATGTTATGCGGGTATGGCGGATGCGTTCAAAGGCGTAGTAATGCTGTTGGTAGCTGCGGGCGTATTCGCGCAAGGTTTAATGTCTATCGGTGCAATCGACAACCTACTTCACCTAGCAGATAACGCTGGTGCAGGCGGCGTTGCTCTGATGCTGCTCCTAACTGGCCTTACTGTTGCAGCGGCAATCGCAACAGGTTCTGGTAACGCACCATTCTACGCGTTCGTAGAACTTGCTCCTTCACTGGCTGCGAAGATGGGTTTAAACCCTGCGTTCCTAATCATCCCAATGCTTCAAGCATCTAACCTCGGTCGTACTATCTCGCCAGTATCTGGTGTAATCGTTGCGACTTCAGGTATGGCAAACATCAGCCCGTTTGAGGTAGTAAAACGTACATCAGTGCCAGTTCTAGCGGGTCTGATTACCGTGATCATCGGTACTATGGTTCTTGTACCAATGACGGCATAAACTCCGGTTACATAGCGCAAATCAACAAAGGCTCGGCTTCTATGTCGAGCTTTTTTATCCATTCAATACTCCTTATCGTTACCTCTCCCCTCTCTTAATACTCCGCATTGAATACGCAATGTGTCTCTTATTTACAAAACACTGCACATTATGAGCAAGACCAATTTGCTTAATATCTCAGGTACTTATATAACGTTCGAATACATTCACAAAATGGAACTTACTATGACTTCACTTATTGTTTTTATCGTCATCATTTTGCTTATCGCGGTGTTTGCGGTCAGCATTTACAACAAACTAGTGACGCTACGTAATCGCTTTAAAAACAGCTTTGCTCAGATTGAGGTTCAGCTAAAACGTCGTTACGACTTGATCCCAAACCTAGTGAGTACAGCAAAAGGTTACATGGAGCATGAAAAAGAAACATTTGAGCGTGTCATCCAAGCGCGTAACCAGGCTATTTCTGGCTTGAAAGCAGCAAGTGATGCGCCAGATAGCGATGCGGCGATTAACCAACTGGCACAAGCAGAAGGCATGCTACAAAATGCGCTAGGTAAGTTGAATGTCGTGGTTGAAGCCTACCCAGAGCTGAAAGCCAACGAAACCATGACCCAGCTGCAAGAAGAGCTGACCAGCACAGAGAATAAGGTCGCTTTTGCTCGCCAAGCTTTCAATGATGCTGTTACCAGCTACAACACTTACAAACAGACTTTCCCACCAGTCTTGTTTGCCAATATGTTTGGCTTCCAAGACGGCAAGTTGCTGGAGTTTGCAGACAGCGAAGCAATCCAAGAAGCGCCAAAGGTTGAGTTCTAATGGATTTTTTCGACCATCAAGATACCGCACGTCAGCGTACCGGGCTTTTGGTGTTTCTGTTTTCCTTAGCGGTATTCGTCATCACGGGTTTGGTCAGCGTCCTATCGATTGGTATTTACTACGGGGTGACTGGTGAGCCATTTGATCAAAACACTGCCATTAGCTATGTCTTGTTGTGCTTTGCGGGTGTCGTGTTGATCGTTGCAATTAGCTCGATGATTCGCCTATCTGACCTATCTTCAAACGGCGGCCGAGGCGTAGCTGAAAGCATCGGTGGCAAGCTGATTTCCTCTAACACGATAAATGCCAAACACAGGCGACTTCTTAACGTAGTGGAGGAAATGTCGATTGCTTCAGGGATTCCCGTTCCTCCTGTTTATGTGATGCAGGAAGAACGAGGTATCAACGCGTTTGCCGCAGGGATGAGTATTGATGATGCTGTAATCGGTGTCACGCAAGGCGCACTAGACACCTTCACACGCGATGAATTACAAGGCGTGATTGCTCATGAGTTCAGCCACATCTTAAACGGTGACATGCGCATGAACACACGTCTAATTGGTGTTCTGTTCGGCATCACTTGCATCGCCCATTTCGGTCATTTGGTGTTAGATAACACTCACCACACCAGTCGCGTATCAAGAAGCTCTTCCGATTCAGATAAAGGTTTTGCGGTAATCATGCTGATCGCGCTCGTGTGCTTAGTTCTTGGTTGGGTTGGTACTTTATTCGGCTCGATGATCAAAGCAGCCATCTCGCGTCAACGCGAATTCTTAGCTGATGCGAGTGCAGTGCAGTTTACTCGAAATGACCAAGGGATTTCAGGTGCGCTGAAGAAGATTGGCGGTCATGCATCTGGCTCAAGCCTAAAAGCGAAAGCAAGTAGCCAAATGAGTCACATGATGTTTGGGCAAAGCAGTTTGTCTGGCTTCACTGGCTTATTCGCTACTCACCCGCCTCTCGAAGAACGAATTCGCCGTATCGAGCCAAGTTGGGATGGCAGCTTTTCGCGCGGAAGTCAGCGCCAAACTTCAGCGTTTGAAACTGAACAAGTCAGTGGGTTTGCGTCGGATGCCGATTTTGGCTCTCAAGATCTTAAGACTCGAGTCGAAACGCCAACTTCTTCGGAGTTGAGTGAAACAGGTAGACTGCTCATCAGCCAATTACCACAAGACTTAGTCGATATTGCACGTGAGCCCTACAGCTCTCGCTTTATTGCATTGCTGCTGATCTTTGATGGCAGTGATGTGCAGCGTGAGATGATCAAAGGCCACATTCCTATGGTTTCACACGCAAAGCTATTACCGTGGTTGGATTACGAACTGCCAACGCATCTGCGTCTCCCTCTATTAGAGCTTGCAGTCCCAGCCCTCAAAGCACTCAGTGAAGGTCAAAAGAACAGACTATGCCAAGTGCTACGAGAATTATCCCAAACCGATAATCACTACTCACTTGGAGAATGGTGTGTCATTAACTTACTGGAAAAGCAATTACTTACCTCATTTGCTTTTACTCGCCAGAGTAAATCACTGATGCAATTGATGGAGAGTGTTCATTGGCTCCTGAGAGAGTTAGCCTGGGTAAGTCACTCAGAAAAAGACAAAGCACAATATGCTTTCAACAGTGCGCTCACCTCTTTAGGCCTACCGAAAACTCAGTTGCCAGACGCTAACCAAGACTGGAGATTAAGCCGGGCAGCGTTAGAACTTTTACTACAACTTAATCCTAAACAGCGTATTTTGTTCGTCAAAGCATGTCGTTTAGCAATTGAGTCTGACGGTCAGATCACCGTTGCAGAAGGCGAATTGTACCGAGTGATAGCGTGCTTCTTGGAAGTACCAGAGCCACCGCTTACTGTGACGCTGTAAACACAGAAAGTAAAACGCCAGCGATGATCGCTGGCGTTTTTGTATTCGGCTATAAGTGACGCTGATTAAGCAGCTTTAAAGCGCTCTGGAATCTTAGTGATGCTTTGACGATAGCTGAACCACAAGTAGGTCACGGCTAGTGAGAAGAACAAGTAAGACAAAGCAAACACGATAGGAGAAGTAATCAGCTCTGCTGACATACCCCACATCACGCCAATTACCGTAATCGTCAATTTAGATAACATGCCACAGATCAGTAAGAACAAAGCAAGCTGTGGGAAACGCGAACTACGGAATGCGAAGAAGTAGCAGCTACCTACTGCAAGCGATGCAATAGAAAGACCTAGCATGAATGAATGGATGTGATCTGCTGATGCGACACCTGCAGAAACAGAAGCCATAAGTAATAGGAACAATTTCATAAGTCACCTCACTACAAGTAGAGAAAAGCATCCTTTCATTAATGAAAACTCATTTTGCGCCCTATTTTGCTCATCTATTTAGCAATTACAAGCACATTTTTCGCTCATTTTATGTTCAACCTCCTTTCTCGAATCAAGTTATTACAACCATTTAACATTCTCTAATTTATAAACCCTTTAGATCCTGAACTTACAGAAAACAGTCTCTATTTCACCCACTTTTGTTACAGAACATTAACACTAAAATATTTTGAAACTTTTTGCTTAAACTGTGAGCCAAACACTTAGCTTCACTCTATAAACCTTGTTTCACTTAGGATCTCACTACCAAGTCAACGATTCTTTACGTTAGATCAACATTTCCTTCATATAAAAAACCATCCCATTACAAACATTTTTAATGTTTCAAATTATTTTTAGTCATAAGGGTAAAAAGAGATTCCAATCACACATTTATTGGTTATAATCCGCGCTCATTACGTTATGTGTTGAAAAACGCAAACTTATTTTGAGCAAACCCCATCTTTAAACCGACCCCTCTTTGCTATCCGCCAAGAGGTATTACTGAGAACAAAAATGAGCAAGATTGATAAAGCTATGCGCATCCTGCTAGCAGGATTCTGTATCAACCTTTGTCTTGGCATCCTGTATGCTTGGAGTGTATTCAACAAAGCACTAGTGACTGAGTCTGGCTGGAGCGCAGCAGAAGCATCTGCACCTTACGCGACTGCAACTATTACTTTCTCTATCTGTCTTCTTGTTGCAGGTATTCTTCAAGACCGCATGGGTCCACGTTTGATCCTAATCCTAGGTACTGTTCTAACAGGTCTAGGCATGATCGCGTCTGGTTTTGTTAACTCACCACTAATGCTGAACATCACTTTCGGTGTGATCACTGGTGCAGGTATCGGTTTTGGTTACGCGTGTCTTTCTCCTTCAGCAATGAAGTGGTTCCACGCATCTAAGAAAGGTATGGTTAACGGCATCATCGCAGCAGGTTTCGGTCTAGCAGCTATCTACCTAGCTCCTGTGACTTCTGCGCTGATTGACAGCATGGGCATCCAAACGAGCTTCCTAGTTCTTGGTGTTGGTATCCTTGCTATCGCTGTTCCTCTAGCAGCAACAATCAACAACCCACCAGCGGATTACACGCCAGCTGAACCTAAAGTAAAAGAAGGTCAAGCGCCTAAGGTTGTGAAGAAGTCTGACGACCTAACTTGGAAAGCAATGCTTAAAACGCCACAGTTCTACTCTCTATGGATCATGTACGCGTTCGCCGCTTCTGTTGGTCTTATGATCATCGGTAACATCACAACTATCGCAAGCGTTCAAGCGAACCTACCAAACGCGGTTTACCTAGCGTCTATCCTTGCTGTATTTAACTCAGGCGGTCGTGTTGCGGCAGGTATGCTTGCAGACAAGATTGGTGGCGTACGCACTCTTCTTCTAGCGTTCGTTCTACAGGGCATCAACATGGTTCTGTTCGCAACGTTCAAAACTGAGTTCACGCTGATCATCGGTACAGCAATCGCAGCTGTAGGTTACGGTACGCTTCTAGCAGTATTCCCTACTCTAACGGCTGAATTCTACGGTCTGAAGAACTACGGCACTAACTACGGCGTGCTATACACAGCGTGGGGTATCGGTGGTGCAATCGGTGCTGCTGTTGTTGGTTTCTCAATGACTAACGGCGACGGCTACGGTCTTGCTTACACTATTTCAGCAGTAATGATGGCAGTGTGTATCGTACTAGCATTCATCACTAAGCCACTGACTGAAGCGAAAGTAGCGCAACTGAAAAACGCTTAATCGCCAGTCCAGTTCTATTTATCTAATAGATCTGCAGAAATTGATTAGAAAAAGGCTTAACCTATGGGTTAAGCCTTTTTTATTGTTAGTTGGTTATGGAAAACACCGTCGAACTCGCGCCAGATTACTATCTCGATAACTTCTTTAAACTCACTCAGCACGCTACCGAATGGTACAGCGACTTACTTTGCTCAGATGAGCACCAATGGCTATCCGCGTTTGAGAGCTTGAACAAACCCGCACAGTGTCTTCTTGTTCGCCTATACAGCCGTAAAGGTTGCTGGTTTCGAAGCGACAAACTCAACTATCAAGAAATCGAGAATATCCAGTCTGCTTTGGATGAATTGGCAGCTCATTACTTTGTCTCGCTTTCCCCTGAACTAACAACGCAAGAGTTAGCAGCAAATCTACTGACCAAGCCTGAGATCGTCACGCTCTACCCTGAGCATCCCAAATCCCTCAAGAAAGAGGCATTAGTGGCATGCCTGAGTGAAGAGCGTTTCGAGCTATTTGAGGCTCTGGATTTCACGGTGATTAAGCTTAACTCCGCACACATGATTGATGTTTTGCTGACGCTGTTTTTTGCGAATACCCATCAAGACCTCAGCCAGTTCGTGCTCGATGATTTAGGCTTACACCAATTCGAACAATACCAGTTAAGTAAAGCACGTCGATTTTTCGAGAGCAGAGAGCAAATCGACCGTCTTATTGAGCTCAGCCAGCTCTCCAACCTTTATTGGCAATGTGACAGAAAACAAAAAGAGAACCTCGATATTCTTATCGAAGCGATGCCAGAACGGGTTGAACATCGCTACGTCGACCGTAAACGTGAGCACATGATTAACGACATTGCCCGTGATTACGAACGCATAAACGAACTTGAGATTGCAATTGCCTTGTTTGAGACAACCGCACTCACCCCAAGCCGAGAACGTCGAGCTCGCATCTACGACAAGCTGGAACAAAACGATTTATTTAGTGACATTGTCACTGACATACTCGCTCATCCAATTGATGTCTCCGAGTTTGAAGTGGCACAAAAGCTTGAACAACGCGTTAAACGTAAACAAGGATTGAAAGTCCCGAGAGTCACCAAGCCAAAATGCAGCGAATACCATATCGAATTGGATCTCTCCCAGCAGCGTGTTGAGCTGGCAACCAAAGCGCATTTCGAAAGTTTAGGTTGGACCGTTTTCTATTCCGAGAATACTCTACTCAACAGCTTGCTAGGCTTAGCTTTGTGGGATGCGATTTTTGCACCAATCGAGGGGGCATTTATTAACGCTTATCAACATCGACCATTGGATTTGTATCACGCCGATTTTGCCGATAAAAGAAAGCAGCTTATCGACAATGCGCTTGAGCAAGTTCAACAAGGGAAGACGCAGGCGCTGATTGATACATACAGAGATAAAGTTGGGGTAAGTAATCCCTTCGTCAGTTGGGCGTATGTGAACGAAGAGCTGATTTCCCTAGCACTTGAACACATCCCTAATGACCTGTTGGTCGAACTGTTTAACGTGCAGTTAAGCGACCTAAAACTCTATCGAAATGGTATGCCGGATTTGATTGCATTTAAAGATGGGAAGTTTGAATGGATTGAAGTGAAAGGTCCGGGCGATAAACTCCAAGATAACCAATGGCGTTGGATCAAGGAGTTCAATCGCCTCAATGTGCCGTTCTCAGTTTGTTATGTAACGGCACAAGCTTAGGGAAAGAGCTAAAAGAGCTTTAGCGGCTTACTTTGGCGTTCTTCTGCCCTTTCTTCTCTTTCAATTGATCAATCACGTAGCTTGGTGCGACTTTCTCTAGTTCGCCCAAGCACTCATCGGTTTTCGGGTTGTCGTAACGAACATAAATATCGCAAACCGCATAAAGCTGTTCCGGCGCACCAGAAATCAAATACGCTTGCTCAAAAGACTTCACCGATTTGTCTAGGTTGTAGTCTTCTTGCAGTACGCCATTTAGATACCAGTAGTAGCTGTTATCTTTCGCCATGTTGGCCGCTTTTTCGATTTCTGTCGCTGCATTCTTCTTCTCATCCAAACGTACTAGTGTCAGCGCTTTCGAATAGTGCAAAGACGCATTGTCAGGATGAAGTTTGATCGCAGAATCCAACGTCTTGACCGCATCAGCATCGCGTTGCTGCGCTCGGTAGTTGTCGGCCAAGCTTAGCCAGATTTGTGGATTTTCAGGCTGATTGGTCACCAAAGCTTGATAGATTTTATCCGCTTTATCCCATTCATGGTGCCAACGATAAACATCCGCTAACAGCAGTTTGGAGCCGTCGTCTTTCTTGTGCTCCAAGTAGCTGATCAGTTCAGCAACCGGCGCTTCCAGCGTTTGCTGTTGCTCGCTGCTCACGTTGGAAAAGTCACGCACTAAGTTGGTCGCAGCAGTAATACGGACCATGGCCTCTGGATCACTCAACAGTGGCTCAATCATGCGCCAGCGATGTTCAATCGTGTAAGGTTCTGCTCCCACAATCGCGGCTTCACGAACCGCTGGGTCTTGGTCTTGAAGACTGCGTGCCACTGCCACCAGCGCGTTTTGACTTGGATATTTTGCCAACTCATGCAACGCTTCAATGCGCTTTTCTACTGGTTGTTTCACGTCTTGTGCTTGATAAGACCACTTCGCAACCACTTGCTGTGGCGACATCTGTGCTGAATGGGTTTCCTCAGCACTTGTCACGCTCGCAGAAGAAACTTGGTCCGGTGCCAGCAAGGTCTCATCCTGCGCTGCAACAGATTGGCTTACGGTGACGCCTAGAGCGATGGCTAATAACGTTTTTGAGAATGTCATATCAATCCCCTTAAAATTTGGTTTCGAATACAGGACGCTTTGCCGCTTGTTGGCGTAACACTGCATCACTGTATTTGCCATGTGCCACAGGATTATCCGTTGCACGAAGAATGTATGCCATTGCCTTATCAGCATGAGAGAAGAACTTTTTCCAACCTGCACACAGGTAGTTCAACCCAGGTTCACCGTCTTTGGTGCGAATGAAACGGTTTTTCGGACACTCGCCGTAGCAAGCAAATTGGTAATCACACTGTTGGCACTGCTTGGTTAGCGAGCGAGTCTTGGCAAAACCAAACTTTTGCTGCTCAGGACCATACGCCAAGGTGTCTAATTTTTCGTGGTGGATGTTGCCAATCTTGTATTCTGGGTAAACGTAATGGTCACAAGCGAAAACATCACCGTTTGGTTCCATTGCCAAGCCTTTACCACAAATCTCACCTAGCGTACAAAGTGGGTTTTTACGCCCCATCCAAGTCTCTACACTCGCTTCGAAGTACTGAACGAATACCTTGCCAATGTCGTGCTGAATCCACTCATCAAAAATTGCGATAAGGAAATTACCCCACGCCTCGTCTGCTACACACCATGGCTCAACCACAGAGTCTTTGTGACCAGGAATAAGACGTTTGTCGCCTTGTTTTAGCTGCTCTTGCGGCTCCCATGTTTGGGGTGCGGTAGTACGGAACGTTTTCTGTTCTACGATGGGAATAAACTGCATTTGCGGAGAACGCACTTCATCACGCAGGAATCGGTACACCTCAAGAGGATTGCGGCTGGTTAGATTGTTGACACAAGTCAGCGTTGCGAACTTCACTTCGTGTTTATGCAGCAGTTCAACAGCCTTCATCACTTGGTTAAACGTGCCACGTCCTGCGCGGTTGGTTCGGTAAGCGTTGTGCATCATTTCTGGTCCGTCGATACTCAAACCGACCAAGAAGTTATTTGCTTTTAGAAATGCACACCAATCGTCGTTGAGCAACGTGCCATTGGTTTGTAAATCGTTTGAAATGACCACGCCTTCTGGCTTGTACTTAGATTGAAACTCAACAATCTTTTTAAAGTAATCCAAGCCCAACATCGTTGGTTCACCACCCTGCCAAGAGAAGATGATTTCCGGCGTGTTCTGTCCTTCAATGTACTGACGAATGTAGGTTTCTAACGTCTCTTCATCCATCACGGGCGTGCAGCCTTTTTTGTACTCAAGTAAGTCCTGTTTGCTGAGGTAATAGCAGTAAGTGCAATCAATGTTACAAGCCGCCCCAATAGGCTTTGCCATGACATGTAAACGCTTAGAGGCTTTACCGTTGAACTGAGGACCTTGAGTAATGTGCATACGTCACCTTTTTCGTTATGAAATGCAGCTGAGAACGCTCATAAGCGTGCCATTCTCACCTTGATGACCTAATCATAAATCCCATTAATACAAGAGGCTTGTTATACCGTTTATAACCTTTTTTCATAGCGTTTATTGCTAATATTTATCGTGACTTTTTTGGCGAGAAACTATTGATGAAATCATTTAAAAGCAAATCGTTAACCGCACTTTCTATTCTATCATTCAGCGTATTAATGAGTGGTTGTGCGACTCAATCACCGCACCCTATCGCACTCAACATTGATCAAGACATGGTGTTGGTTGAAGGCGGTTCATTTGTCATGGGATCGGACAGCGACTCCGCCAAGAAGGCAGAAACCCCAGCGCGCGAAGTAAAGGTAGACGGCTTCTACATTTCCAAATTCGAGGTCACTCAAGAGTTGTTTGAATCTGTCATGGGTTCTTCAATGAGTTACTTCCAAGGTGCAGACATCCCCGTTAATAACTTGAGTTGGCAACAAGCAAATTACTTCATTGAGAAGTTGAATGAACTGACTGGTGAAAACTACCGCTTACCGACAGAAGCGGAATGGGAGTTTGCCGCAAAAGGCGGTAACAAGAGCCAAGGTTTCACTTACGCAGGCTCGAACAACATTTCTGATGTGGCGTGGTATGCCGAGAACTCAAAGAACCAAGCTCACCCAGTTGGTCAGAAACAACCAAACGAGCTTGGCCTGTATGACATGACAGGTAACGTCGGTGAGTTCGTGATTGATTCCTTCGATGACACCTTCTATCGCTATGGCCCAACCGACAACCCCAACAATGCAAAAGACGAAAAAGCGGGCTTAGCGCATAAGTCCGTACGAGGCGGCAGCTTTGCCTATGATTCTGATGAATCAGAGAATTTCCGTCGAGACTTCGCTAGCCAGTCTATAATTATGTCGGACATGGGACTTCGCCTTGCTAAAGATGCTGATTAAGCACGACTACGCATGAGAAGCGACGTTACTGCCCCTTTGCGCATTCTTACCAATTAACACGTCTCTTGGTTAGGGAAATGGTTAGGGAAAGAGGCTAAATCCACGTTGTTCTTCTCTATACCCAAATGTATACAAACAATACATTCAAACTTAGGTAAATAATAATATGAAGAAACACATCTGTGCCCTTGCAGTCTTATCTGGTTTATCGTTCTCAGCGATGGCTTTAGATTGCGACCCAAACTTATTGCCCTCTTGGAAAGATGGCGCGAGTAAATCTGCGATTGTGAACTATGTTGATCAATCTACTGATGCTTCGAAAAAAACCTTCGTTGCAGAGCAGGACCGCATTGCGGTGTTCGACAATGACGGTACGTTATGGTCAGAAAAACCGTTTTACTTCCAACTGGCGTATGCGTTAGATGAAGTGAAACTGATGGCAAAAGACCATCCAGAATGGAAGACACAAGAACCGTTTAAATCTGTACTGAATGACGATATTGAAGGCGTCTTCAAAGGCGGTGAAAAAGCGCTACTTGAGATCGTCAAGGTCACTCATAGTGGTATGACGGTAGAGGAATATCAGCAAAAAGTCGCCGATTGGCTGAAAGTCGCGAAAGATCCACGCTTTGGCAAAGCTTATACCGAACTTACATACAAACCAATGCGCGAAATGGTGACCTACCTGCAAGAGCATGGTTTTAAGACTTACATAGTATCTGGTGGCGGCGTGGACTTCATGCGAGTTTGGGCACCAGAGGTCTACGGCATTCCTGCAGAGCAAATCATTGGTAGCGCACTAAAATACAAGTACGATTACAACGACGGTAAACCAACCGTGACTAAGTTAGGTGAAATCCTTACGATCGATGACAAAGCCGGGAAAGTGGAAAACATTCAACACATCATCGGTAAGAAACCTGTTCTCGCAATTGGTAACTCAGACGGTGACCACGCGATGATGCAGTGGGCAACCAGTCAGCCAAACTCGATGGCGATGATCGTTCACCACACCGATGAAGACCGTGAGTGGAAATACGACCGTAAATCTAGCGTCGGCCACTTAGATAAAGCGATGGATGAAGCCAACCAACGCGATAACTGGCATCTTATCGACATGAAAAACGAATGGTGCACTGTCTACTAACACCATTACGACTTCTTTAAAGCTCCCCTTCTTGGGGAGTTTTTTTATTCATTTTCAATCGTTAGCCTTTTCTTCACGATCACTTCACGACTCTTCACACACAATGCCTCCCATCAAAACGAAGAGGTAAAAACAGAATGAAAAGAACAGTCCTGACGATTCTAGCAGCAAGCTCATTTTCGGTAGCAGCCGCGCCTTATGTGGGTTTGGAGTATGGATTCGGCACCACCGACCACGATTTTGAAACATCTTTTGACGCTGACGGTGTGAATCTAAACCCTGAATTGGAAGACGGTATTTTTGGTGGCTTTGTTGGCTACTCTATCAACGACTCTTGGGCGGTAGAACTGGGTTACAACCAATTTGAACTAGAAGATAGCCGTTCAAAAAACCTAGGCATCCAGAATATTGATGGAAAAGATTACCACCGCGAAATGGAATGGGATTCATCCATCAAGGCAAAACAAATCACTCTTGCTCCTGTGTTTAGCTACGCATTAAACGCAAAATGGACCACCAAAGTAAAAGCGGGCCTGAGCTACACACAATACGAATCGAAAGCCGGTAAGTACGAAGAGCACGAACTGGTTTCAAATGACGATGTGGAAATGAGCAAAACACTTTTCCACAGCACAGAAAAGAATAACGAGTTGGGTGCCGTGTTCTCTGTTGGTGCGGAATACAAAATCTTCCCTCAATTGACCATCGGCGCAAACGCGAAGTACCAACTTGATAGCTACGCAAACACAGCATCAATCAACG
The DNA here is from genome assembly GCF_030248515.1 of Vibrio sp. D401a. Taxonomy (NCBI): domain Bacteria; kingdom Pseudomonadati; phylum Pseudomonadota; class Gammaproteobacteria; order Vibrionales; family Vibrionaceae; genus Vibrio; species Vibrio sp. D401a. Next base: position 158,638 of record NZ_JAHGAI010000043.1, read on the forward strand.
TAGGTTCTACTTACTATTTCTAAATTAGGAAGCCATTAGCATGAAAAAACTGATTCTTGCGTCAATGCTCGCCCTACTTTCAGGCTCAGCATTGGCTGCCTTTACCGGTCCTGAAACCGCTGCAATCAATACCGTCAAAGAAGCACAAAAAGCGGCTGATGACAGCTATGTGTTGTTAACGGGTAACATTGTGCAAGCGTTGGGCAATGAGACTTACCTATTTAAAGACAACACGGGTGAAATCCAAGTCGAGATCGACAACGAAGACTGGATGGGGCAAGACGTGTCACCAAAAGATCAAGTTGCTATCCGTGGTGAAGTGGATTCGGAATGGACTAAAACTCAAATTGAAGTCGATACTATTCAGAAACTTTGAGCACTAGCGATTATCGCTTGTTCCAATTAAGCAAAAGCCACCTTTAGCGGTGGCTTTTCGTTTTTCTAGTGAACACTCAAGCAAGGGCAATGTGGCGGAAGCACCAAGCGAATGCTTTGCGGTTTGACATCAAATCGAATCTTATTAGAACGGTAAGGCTCGCCGTCTAAGTTCAATGGTAACGTTTTAGGAAAATCAATCTCCAACCAACTCGCCTGAGTATGCTTAACAAACTGCCCAGTCTCAGTTGGGTTTTGAATTTCATCAATTACTTGAGGTAGCTCATGGGGCAAGAATGGATGCACCAAAGTAATGTCCATTAAACCATCATCAATAAGTGCGTTTGGCGCGAGCTCTTGTCCGCCACCAGCTAAACGACTATTACAAAACGCGCCAACGAGAATTTCTCCCTGATAACTGCCCTGCTCTATCGTCAACGAGCCATCATAAGGTTTAAACCCTAGCGCTTTTACTAGTCCTGTTAATGTGTAAGCGCCACCACCTAAAAAGTTCTTCAGCTCTACGGGCGTCTCTGCGGTAATCTCTGCACCAAAACCTGCCGCTGCAATATTCATAAAATAACGGTCGTTGGCTTGAACGCTATCTATCGCAACGGCGTCACCATTGACTGCGAGATCAATGGATTCTCGAATCGTGGTTGGGATTTTTGTTGCCGTCGCAAAATCATTCGCCGTCCCCATTGGGATAATGGCCAATTCAGGCCGAGCATTCGCGTCAATCTGGTTGAGCGCTGTGACCGCTTCGTTGACAGTCCCGTCACCACCCGCAACAACAATACGTCTAATGCCTTCATTGACCGCTTCTTTAACTAAGCGCTTCATGTCCGCAGACTCCCAAGTCACACGAACTTGCAAATCTACACCCTGCTCTCGCATTCGCATGATCTCGTTACGAAGTTCAGGGGTTCCGGCTTTCTTACCATTTAGAATGGCACGTATTGTCTTCATGCTCGCTCCTCGTTATCGAATCGTTTTACCCGCTTGTTTTAGCTGAGCTCTTAACCATTGATGCGCGCTTTCATTACTGCGGCTAGAGTGCCAGATCGCACAAAGGTCATGCACACTGTCATTGAAAGGCAACGGCACGGCTTTGATGTCATAGGTTTTTGAGAAGTGTTCGATGGTCGACAGTGGCAACATACCGATGTATTCACTGCCGTTGATCACTGGCAACATTTCCATTGCACCCGCCGCGCGATACACAATATTGCGACTCGCCAAATCTTCAATGTCTTCACCCGTTAACAAACTATTGCGAGCATGCCAACGAGATACAACAACGTGTTCTTCCGCCAAAAATTGCTCAACCGAACAGGAATCTTGAATGCGCGGGTGCTCAGAGCTGCATACCACCATCAAACGCTCAGAAAAGATTGGGTCCATTTTTAATACCGTTCGCCCACGTGGCGGCAAATCGATGATCAAATCGTATCTTTGTAGACGTAAGTCGCTTTCGTAATCTTCGGTAAACAGCGGATGCACTTCCAACCCGATATTAGGGGCTTGCTCGCGGATTTGACGCATCAGTTGTGGCATCAACTCATAGCTCGCTACAGATACACAGGCGATCGAAAAAATGCGGTTAGAAACTTTAGGATCGAAACTGCTAGAAGCGGAAAGCGTAGAGGTGAAGTTCTTTAACGCAGCAACCATCGCGGGATAGATATCCATCGCAAAGCTGGTTGGCTCGACGCCAGAAGTACTTCGGTGGAAAAGTGGTTCATCGTAGATATCACGCAGACGAGCCAGTGCTTTGCTCACCGCAGGTTGGCTGATATCAAGACGAGCAGCGGCCTTAGACAGGTTCTGCTCTTCGTAAATCGCCACAAAAATTGGGATAAGGTTTAAATCGGTGCTCTTCATTTTGCAAACATAAAACAGGACATGGTCTTATTTTAGCTAACAGTATGATAGTTAACGACTCAGAACACCGGATTTGAGCGTCTATGCATGTTTTCGCGAGTTTTAACCTCGCATTGACGAAGAATATTCTGAAAATCGCTCAGGATTTTCCTAGGTAAGGGGTTAAAAAGGCACTCACCTCTTCTCCACACAAACCAATTTCTACTTCTACGCCGCCCTCTTTTAGGATGTCGATACCACGACCAGCGTTACGTGGGTCAGGATCTAACATGGCAACCACCACTTTTTTGATGCCGCAAGTCACTAGGGTTTTAGCGCAAGCTGGCGTGCGACCAACAAATGAACATGGCTCTAGTGTTACGTACGCGGTGACGTCACTTAGATCACCGTTGTATGCGTTTAGGGCTTCCACTTCTGCATGATTGCCACCAATCGCTTGTGTGTGCCCTTCCGATACGATTTGACCATCTTTCACTAACACACAACCAACAGGTGGATTTGGCTGGCAAGCAGGGAGTGCGTTCCGTGATACTTCCAAGGCACGGAGCATAAATTTTTGTTTCATTTGATATGATTCTCGAGAGTCTGTACTTAGGTGGTCGATTTTAGCGCTGGCATATTATCTCTTCCATACAAATGTATACATAAGTAACCTTAAGGTGCTTCGCTCTTTGACAATGACTTGATTTGTTGGCGCACGCAGATTTAAAGCTCTAGTGGGTCTAAATCAACTATTGGCAACAAAAGATACAAGACCCACAATATTAGCAAAGAGTACCTAGCCACTGATTGGAGCTTTTAGAGGCTATCTTTTTCGCATGTTCCTGCTCCGTAGCTCATCAAGTTGCGGCAAAGCCTTTGGTATCGCCCACTTAAGGCGTTTTGGCTTCAGCGCTTGTATCCCTTTCCAAAGCGCATTCATTAAGCTTGCGTCCTCCTGCCCCTCTTGTAGGCGCTGTGAACGCTTCTGCCAAACGTCAGAGTCACTAGCTTTACTCATTTCAAGACCGCCTGTGTTGCTTCTCAGCTGCTTATACAAGCTTGCTCGAGCAGCGCCCCATCGATTCGCTTTCACCATTCGTCTGAACACTAACCATGGCGGCGTAGGACGAGAACGATAATAACGGTGAATGCTCAAGGCGACGATAACGAGAACAAATAGCGTCACTGCGCTGCCAATCAACCAGCCAGAATAAGCTCTAACAAAGGATTTAAATGTATGCTTGGCTTTGAAGGTCTTACCCTCAATCACCACCGTTTCCAGCGCTTTACTCTTGCTATTCCACCATTGGAACTTATGTTCAGGCAATGTGAACTCACCGCCCTGTTGGATCACATACACGCTTTCTTCTATTCGACTCGACTGGTAATCGCCACGTGTTTGCTTATCGTCTAAGCGGTTTGGTTGAGGATACGCTTGATAACTGGCAGTAGAATCATTGGATAACAAGTCTGGAAGCAACACTGACAAACTGTCTTGTGCATTGATCGTTATGGTGCGAGTGATTGCATCACCGACTTTCAGCTCATCGTTAGACGTTGTCCATTTCTGATCCACACTCACTTTAGTCGCGGTAAACCATGCAGAGTCATCACTGAGCAAACCAGAAGGCATAGACGCTTCGAACTTAATTGGCTGCGTATAAAGCGTACCAGCCACTTTTGAACCATCAGGCGCAGAGACCTGCACACCAACAGCGACAGGTGGAATTACAAATTGCCCCGAGGCTTGTGGATACAAAGTTATTTCCCAACGCTGACGAGACCACGTTTGCCCCCCTTTGCGCTCGGTATAGTTAGTTGCTAATTGGTTACGCTGCTTCGCAATCACGTTGGGGATTTCTACGCTGCCAATGCGTGTACCACCAGTGAACCAACGAGGCGTTGCAACTTCGATGTACAAGATCACCTGCTCATTCACACTGAACTTAGGGGCTTCCTTCGTATCGGCCCCTGCTCCCTGCTTGCCAACCCACGCTAATAACTCTACGTCATTGCTGCGCTGCAAGTCTTGAATATCTTGTGCGTTCGCCAAGCCAGTAAAAAACAAAGTAAACATCATCAAGATGGTGCTTAAACGCCCAACCACGGAGTCAGCGCCAAGTTTGACTGCATTCATCATTGTGCTTGCTCCTCTTCTTGTTGTGGTTGCGGTTTCGGATCCGTTGTCACGGGCTCACGCAGTTGAATTTGGAATTTAGCGCGCAAAAAGTACTTGGGATCGGCCTCTACGCGTTTTAACCACTTATCCGCCAGTTCTTGGCTACCAAGGATTTCGTTCGCATTGAGTTTCTCTTTCAGCATTAATTCAGCAGCGGTTTTTTCGTCTGCCCCATCTGCCGTTTGCGGGTTGTCACCCAGCTCAAACGACTCTTCGGGTCCATCTGTTGTCCCCGCTTGGCTTTCACTGGTGCGGTTAATCTCTTCGACAATGCCACCAATGACTTTTAGGTTGTGCTCAACGTCTGGTCGCAATTGCTCACTCAAGGTGTCTTTGTCTGCCAGTGTTTGCAACAAATTACGCGCGGCCAAGTACTCACGTTGACGCGCCAACGCACTCGCAGCGTTGTACAAGCCATAGTCTTTTACCGCATCTGATGGATCGTTTTGCATCTCCAAGAAAGCGGTATGAGCCAGTTTGTATTCGCCTGCGTAGTAATAAGCCGTCCCTTTACGCAACGGATCCGTAAAGTGCTTTGCTGCCTCAAGGTATTCGTTTTTGTTGAACAAACGCTGTCCTTGCTGATTTGGGGTGAGCCATAAATCCCACCACCATTGAGACGCTTTATCCCAGACGGTTACCTCTTGCACCACTTCAGGTTTGTCCGCTTTGAGCGAGACCGTTTCCGCCATGGCTTTTGGCGTCATAAACAAAGACGTAGATACCATCGCCACCACACACCATTGCACTAGCCAACCTTTGCGGAACCAAAGCATCATAATAAGAGCAATTGGGAACAACAATTGATAGCCCATATCTTTCCAGGGCATGGATGATTCGCCATTAAGTTGCATGTTTCGCTCAACAAAACGATTCAGCTTCTCAATGTCGCTGTTGTCGACCGTCACTTCCACAAGGCGCCCACCCGTCGCGCTGGCAAGATTATTTAACGAGTCCAAATCGACCGGGTTGTTAGAAACAATGTCCGAGTTACCCGCAGCCAAGATAAGCAATTGATAAGGCTTGTCGGCAAAGTAGTTTTTGTAAGCGGTAATGGTTGCAGGGTTGACCCCATCCGTAACCAACAGAACCGTAGAACCCGGTTGTCCTTGTAATTGTTGGTCAATCAAAGGCAACGCCGTTTCAGCAAGTTTACCTTCCACTGGCATGATTTCTGGTGTTATCGCCGCTAGAAACGGTTCGAATACTTTGCTGTCCTGCGTCACAGGCATTGCGACATGAGCAGAACCCGCATACACAACCAACCCAGTGCTGCCACCTTTCCGTGCGGCCAAGAGGTCACGGATCTTTTGCTTAGAACGTTCCAAACGGCTTGGCGGAAGGTCTTTTTGCAACATCGAATCGTTGTTATCCAACACCACCAGCATGGAGGCTTTATCTTCGCCAAACGGTGAAGCTTGGCGCTCCCAAGAAGGTCCCGCACAGATGATGATGGCAATCGCCACTATCACCATAAGCAGCTTGAGCGGCAGTTGTTTTCGCCAACCATAGTCGCCAATCGTTAAGGCTTTGCGTAAATGCTCAGGAAGAATGTCTTTCCAGCTTGGTTTGGATTCTTCTCGCCATCTTAACCAAAGCAAAAGAAACATTGGGATGAACGCCAATAGCCACATTGGACGAATGAAATGGAACTGTGTGACAAACTGTTCTAGCCCCATGCTAGAGAAAGGAGAATCAAACATGGCGCTCTCCTTCTACGTTGTCTGATTGTGCAGAAGCTTCGCTGTTCACTGATAGTCGACGACGCTTAAATGTCGCTAACGAGAACGCGGTTAAATACATCGCAACCACCAAAGCCATTAAGTAATGATGCAAACTTTGCTTAGGACGGTAAGTGGTACTTTCATAAAGCTGTGGCTCTAACTTACCAATCTCAGCATAGGCTTTAGCAAGTTCGTCACGGTTGAGCGCTTCAAACGCCTCACCACCGGACTCTTTCGCAATACGTTTGATCGTATTCATATCTAGTGCAGTTTCACCCACGGTTTGTGGATCACCCATTGCAATCACGTGGATGCGTACATCTTTGGCTTTCGCGACTTTCGCCGCATCAATCGGCTCAACGAAGCTTCCGGTATCATTACCATCCGTTAGAACAATGGCGACTTTTTCTTTACTCTCTTCCACGTCGGTACGCGACTTTTCGCTTTGCTCAAACACCTTAATCGCCAAACCAATTGCATCACCTAAGTGAGTGCTTTGCCCAGCCATCGCCACATCCGTTTGGTTAAGCAACTCTAGCCACACTTTTTGATCGGGCGTGAACGGGGTTTGCACAAATGCCGCATCGCCGAACAAGATCAAACCTAAGCGGTCGCCTTTGCGCGTTTTGGCAAAGTCACTCAAAACTTCTTTGGCTGCATCGAGACGAGAGATCTTTTCACCAGTTTTGGACGTGAAGTCTTGCTCTGCCATTGAGCCAGACAAATCGACAACGACCATAACATCTCGGCCTAAGCTTTCACGGACCTGTGGCTCGCCAAGCACTGTCGGCTTTGCCATTGCGGTCACGACCAAAAGCCAAGAGATGATGAGTGTTGCGCGCTGCCACCAGCTCGGAGTGAGTTGGCTTGCGCCTTCTGACGGCGTTTCACCAATGGCGTCCACAAGCTGACTAAAGAACGGCACTTTTATGGCCATTTGTTTGGTGCGGTAAGCTGGGACGAGGAAATACACTACTAAAGGCAGTGGCAAGATGATGAACCAAAGCGGATGCTCAAACTCAAAACTGCTCATGCCAAGCCATGAAGCAAGAAGATCACCCATGGCGACCTCCTTTTAATGCACGCGCTTTGTAGGCAAGCGTGCGCTTTTCAATGTTGTGAGCGTTCTCATCGTGCTCTTTCACCCACTCAGTTGCGCGTTCAAGAAGTTGTAAACGCTCTGTTTTTACCAGTTCAACACTTGGGTCAACGATACTTTGCAGCCATCGCTTCGAGACTTCGTCATCAAACATTTTATGCTTGGGGTTAAGCTCATCTAACTTGCGCAGGAACGCGGTATCAAACAAGCGAGCATGAGAGCTATCAAGATGGATCAAGACGATTTTCAGAATCGAGAACAGCGCTTTCGGCATGCTGGCATCATCTGGGGTCAAACGAGAAATCGCTTCAATAGCTTCTTTACGGTAACGGTTATCCCACCAATGGTGTGCCAGTCGGTAGCCGACATACATGAGTACAATCGCACCGACAATTGCAAGGATCTTCCAACCAATGGTTTGTGGCACCCAGCTTACGCTTTCTGGCACCGCGACATCATGCAGCTCACGCAGAATATACGTGCTTGGAGGCGTGTGTAAGTCTGTCATTTATCGGCCTCCAACGAGTTTTTGGAATTGAGTAATGTGGTCACCGGTTGTATCGATTTCGATATGAGGCAGCTTTTTGATCGCCATGAGTTGTGCCAGTGACTGACGTTGTAACTGAGCTTTCTCAACCAAACTGGCGCTGGCGGCATCGACTTTGGCTTTACTGTCTAAATTGAGCTGGTAACGACCATCACCAATCACCCATTTTACTTTCGCCAAATCTTGAGGAAGCGACTGCTCTAAAGGATCGCTTACCATCACCGCGAGAACATCGTTGTGCTGTTGAAGCTGCTTAAGGTGATCTAGGTGGTGCTCTTCGCAATCGCGCCAATCACTGATAAAAATCAGCGTGGATTGTTTTAGCTTCATCCGTTTGATGAGCTCAATCCATTTACTGAATGTCACTCTGTCTGAATCTAACGAGTCCACATTTAAGCGCTGGTTGGCTTGAGAGAGTCGTTTCAGTTGAGCGAGCAAATCGTTTTGGGAACGCTGAGCCTTGCTGTGATATAAAGCAGAGTCAGAGGCGATAACAAATCCGACTCGGTCACCGTCTTTCAATACTCGCCAACCACACATAGCCGCCACTTCAGCAGCAACCACAGATTTCATGACCTCGGTAGAGGCGAAAAACATCGCACTGCGCTGATCTACACAGACAATCACATTGCGGTCTTTTTCTTCGGTGTAACTGCGCACATGAGGCTTGCCTGTGCGCATGGTGACTTTCCAATCGAGGTTTCGGATGTCGTCCCCTAGTTGGTAGTGACGCAGTTCTTCAAAGTTCAAACCACGTCCGCGAAATAATGAGTTATGACGACCAGAAAGCACACTGCCCGCTTTCAAGTGAGGCAGTAAGCTAAAAGATTCGGCTTGCGCTTGTAAACGCACCAAGCGTGAGTAATCGCAATACAAGCGAGGGTCGAGCCCTTGGGATTGAGGAGCAAGCGTTGGCTTTGCCATAGTCCCTCCCGCTTATCCGATTTCTACACAATCAAGCAACTCTTGCACTACACGTTGATGATCAACACCATCGGCAAGTGCATCGTAAGAAAGTGAGAAGCGATGTCCCAGTACCGATGGCACCATTGCACGCACATCATCAGGCGTTACATGGTCACGCCCTTGTAGCCACGCATAAGCGCGCGCACATTTGTCTAAGGCAATTGAGGCGCGAGGACTTGAGCCGATTTCGATCCATTTTTGTAGTTGGGAATCGGCGTAACGCTCTGGTTTACGTGTCGCCATCACAAGCGCCACGATGTAGTTCTCGACTAAATCGGAAACAGTAATGTTTGGTAATTGGCGTCGCGCTTCAATAACGAGCTCTGGTTCAATGTGTTGTGGCGTCACTAATTCGCTACTGATTTCTGAACCCAACTCTTCGCTGCGCACCAAGCGAATAATGTCACGCTCTGCTTCATCTTCTGGGTAGTCGACGGTCACTTTCATAATAAAGCGGTCCATCTGCGCTTCTGGCAATGGATAAGTACCCTCTTGTTCAACTGGGTTTTGCGTTGCAAGCACCATAAACAACTCAGGCAAGACGTGGGTCTTATCACCCACCGTAATCGTACCTTCTGCCATGGCTTCTAGCAGTGCAGCTTGTACTTTTGCTGGCGCACGGTTCACTTCATCCGCCAACACAATGCTGTTGAAGATTGGTCCCGGTTGGAAGTGCAACTGAGGCTTACCATCCAACTCTTGGTACACTTCGGTACCTGTTACGTCTGAAGGTAATAAGTCGGGAGTAAACTGAATACGACCAAAGCTGGTGTTAAGTAGATTTGCAAGTGACTTTACCGAGCGCGTTTTTGCCGTTCCCGGTAAGCCCTCTAAAAGTACGTGACCATTGGTCAGTAACCCTATCACCAAAGCCTGAACCACATGGCTTTGTCCAATGACGCTTTTTTCAGTTTGTTCGATTAATTCATTAATGGCTTGTTGTGCGTGGTTCATAGTCTACCTATTGAGTTTACGGGAGCCTGAGCGTTAAAAGTTGAGTATAAGACTGAAAGTAATAACTAAAGGTTATATTCGCTATATTCACCTGAGTTGTAAGACTTTATTAACCTTGATATGCCAACCAGAATTGGCAGCGAATGGTCAAAGAACATTTTTATTCCCGGACACAAGTAGTTTAGACCAGCCTCACCATTCGGCGCGGTAAGTAGCCGATTTTTTGGGCATTCTCCCCAGCAATACTTCAAATATGGGCAATCAAGGCAGTATTGCGGCAAAGAAGACTTTTTCGCCATGCCAAAGCTGTATTGACGAGTTGAGATAGCAATTTCATTCAGAGATCGGTCATGAATGTTAGCCAGCTGGTATTCCGGATAAACGTAGTGATCACAGCTAAACACGTCTCCATTGTGTTCAATCGCTAGACCCTTGCCGCAGAACTCTGCACTAACACACAACTGCGAAGGCATCCCCATCACTTGCGCGACGGCGGTTTCGAACAGGTTGACCAAGACTCTGCCAAGATCGTTGTTCACCCATTCTTCAAATACAGCAATCAGAAACTCGCCCCACTCTTCTGCATCGACCGACCAATCAGTAACAACCGACATCAAATGCCCCGGCTTTGCTAATTCGCTGCCAAGTTTTGGCGACATGTTTTCTTTCCAGAAATGAGGAGCAGTTTGAGTGAAAGACCGAGGTTCAACACAAGGTGTGAATTGGATATAAGTGACGCCAAGTTCTTGAGTGAGGAAGCGATACACTTCGAGCGGATATTTAGCGTTAAAGCGGTTCACTGTCACCAAAGCATTGAATGACACATTATGACGCTTCATCAGATCAACGGCTTGCATGACGCGTTGAAAGGTCGGTTTTCCACTTCGGGTTTTGCGGTATTTATCGTGAATAAATTCAGGGCCATCTATCGATAGACCAACCAGAAAACCATGGTCATGCAGAAACTGACACCAAGCCTCGTTTAATAACAGGCCATTGGTTTGAAGGTCGTTTTCGATGCGAACGCCCGGTTTAGCGTATTTGTTCTGCAGTTCGACAATCTTTTTGAAGTAATCCAACCCCAACAGTGTTGGCTCACCACCCTGCCAAGAAAACACAATCTCGTCACCGTCTTGGCTTTCGATATAGCTCTTTATGAATGCCTCAAGTGTTGCATCATCCATTTTTGGTTGAGTGCCTTGATTGAGTAATTCATCTTTGTGCAGATAAAAACAGTACTGACAATCGATATTGCATTTCGCCCCGCCCGGTTTCGCCATCACGTGAAAACGTCGTTCAACTTTTTCACTGTTAGATGCAAACGCCGTTTTGAGAGGAGTTAATGCCATTTGAGTGGTATGAATGTGAGTTTGTTTTTTCATAAAGAACGATCTCGAAAGCAGAAGAAAGTCAGCGCCCAAGTTGGGCGCTGTATTTAAGGACAATAACTAGGGCCTATCGACCTATGGACAAAACGTTATTTCGGAACAAACGAGCCCGGAGCCATACGCGGCGGGTACTCTTTGAAGGTTTCCATGACCTCTTTTACTTTTTCAACCGCAGGCATCATCAAGAATGAACGTTCGTACATCCAACGGTCGTAACCCATACCAGTATCGCCACGCTCAAATGGGTCGATACTCAAATCATAGATTTGTGGTACACGGAGTTTGGTAAATGGTTTCTTCCAGATATCCAAACCGGTTTCGTTTTCTTGGATCATGAAGTGGTATTTGTATTTACCGTAGCGTAGAGCCAGTAAATCGCCGTCATCACTCCAGTAAACAAACTCGTTGCGAGCAGACTTGTCTGTTTTACCCGTTAGGTATGGCAGTTGGTTGTAACCGTCTAAGTGAACGTTGTAGTTCATATCGCCCACTTTCTTGCCTTTCAACAACTCTTCTTTGACGTTACTGTTACCCGCCGCAGCCACCAATGTTGGTAAGAAATCTTCCAAAGACATAATGCCGTTAAACGTCGTGCCCGCTTGGATATGACCTGGCCACTTAATTACTGCAGGAACGCGGAAGCCACCTTCCCAACCGGTGTTTTTCTCACTACGGAATGGCGTCATACCCGCGTCAGGCCACAAGTTGATCATTGGGCCATTATCTGTGGTGTAAACAATGATGGTGTTGTCATCGACGCCAAGCTCTTTAATCTTATTGAGCAAGTGGCCAATTTGATCATCGTGTTGCTTCACACCATCGGCGTAGAAACCTGCGCCTGTTTTACCTTTATAGTCGTCTGGAACGTGCGTGAAGTTGTGCATGCGCGTGGTGTTAAACCATGTAAAGAATGGCTTGTCGGCTTTGACTTGTTTCTCGATAAACTTCTCAGCTTCATCTAGGAACTCGTCATCAACCGTTTCCATGCGTTTGCGCGTCAATGGACCCGTGTCTTCAATCTTGCCATCCGCATAAGAGTGGATCACACCACGAGGACCGAACTTCTTCTTAAATTCAGGATCTTGTGGGTAGTCTACGTTCTCCGGCTCTTCTTCCGCATTTAAGTGGTAAAGGTTACCAAAGAATTCGTCGAAACCGTGGTTGGTCGGCAAGTGTTCGTCACGGTCGCCAAGGTGGTTTTTACCAAATTGGCCCGTTGCGTAACCAAGGTCACGTAGCAGTGTCGCAATAGTTGGATCTTTCTCAGAAATCCCTTCTTTCGCTCCTGGCAAACCAACCTTAGACAAGCCGGTACGTTTTGGCATTTGTCCCGTGATGAACGCAGAGCGACCTGCGGTTGAGCTTTGCTGAGCGTAGAAGTTCGTAAACTTAGCACCGTCTCTTGCAATGCTATCAATATTTGGTGTGCTGTAAGCCAGCATGCCACCGTTGTATGCACTCAAGTTCCAGTAACCGACATCATCACCAAAGATAACGAGAATGTTAGGCTGTTCTGCCGAATAAGCGGTCGCTGATGCCGCTCCAATCGCAAGCGTACAAGCGTTTAATACCAGCTTCTTGCCGCGTTTTTTATCGTGGTTTGCCATAAAAGGGCTCCATAAATCCGTTGCTGCTAATCTTGGTAGAAAATCAGATACCAAGATTTGATTAAGATAAAACTTGTTATTTGACGGATAAATAGAGTTCAGATACGTTGATATATAAATTTAGTTTATGGGTAACAAGATGGACTTAAACTTGATTCAAACATTTTTGGTGGTGGCTGAGTATCAGTCCTACACCAAAGCGGCCGACCATTTAGGCCTTACGCAACCTGCGGTGAGCGCTTCGATTAAACGGCTCGAACAAGTGGTCGGAAAACAACTTTTCGTCAAACAAGGACGAGGGATCGCCCCCACTTCAACCGCGTATCAACTCATGCCGCAGTTTCGTCAGGCAGTGAGCATCGTAGACAACGCCATTTCAGAAAGAACCACTTTTCAAGTCTGCTGCTCAGAAACCTTACTCCACAGTTTAAATCCGATTGAAAACGTGGTTTTCCACGAGTCTCCACCGGAAAAGTACTTGTTGTTTGAACAAATTCGTCAGCAAAAAATGGACTTGGTGATTGATACCATCATCACCAAAGACTCTTCTTTCGTGATTGAAAACGCCTACCATGAACCTGCAATGATCATCTGTCGTCAAAGTCACCCAAGAATCCAAGGGACATTGAGTCGGGAGGATTTTTATCGTGAAAATCACTGTATGTTTTCAGGCAAATGGAATAACGCTTCTGGCTTCGAACAGCTTGCAAAAGAGCCGATTCAGGAGCGAAATGTAGAGATCGTAACGTCATCTTTGGCAGGTATGGCCATGTACGTAGCACAGCGGGATTGCTTGGGTGTTGTCTCTCGTTCGTTTGCGATGAAATGGAGTAAGGCACTCAAGTTACAGGTCCTTGAGTGCCCGATAGAAATCGACCATATTCCTTATAAATTTGTGTATCACAAGCGCGATGAGCACAATCCTGCTCATCAACGCTTAAGGGAACAGGTCAAGCAACAACTTGAGTTTGCCCATGCTGCTCCTATTGATTTATAGAGGCTCTTAAACGCTGAATCACATCAGCTGGCGCAAAGTCTCCTAGTTGCTTCAAACACCGCTCAAAAGCAAATGCAACAGAGCCGTCTTTGTAGTTTCTAGCCAGCACCTCACATTCCGCAAACAAGTGCTGTGGGTTGCCACCTACTTTGTAAGCGGTGTTCAACGCTTTGCTGGCCGCAAGCACGTCTGATTTCTCCAGAGCGAGCCCATAAACATACCAATACTGTGGGTTTCGCTCTGCGGTTTCCGCTGCTTGTTTTAAGTATTGGTTGGCTTTCACACTGTCACCTACTCGCAACCAAGCTAATCCTGCACTGTATGGCAAAGCACTCGATTTCGGCTGAGCTTCAATCCCTGCCATCAAGGTTTCTAATGCTTTTTTGTCGTTGCCCTGTGCACGATACAAATCGGCTAAGTTTGCATAGCTGTTCTCGAAGTAAGGTTCTATTTCAATCGCCTTCTGGTAAGACGCAATGGCTTTGTCTGTGTCACCAAGGTCTCGATAGACATTCGCTAGGTTCGTTCGCCCAAAGCCTCGGTCAGCATTAAAGCGTTGGATTGCCATGTAGTCTTCCAATGGCTGTTTAATCTTGTCACGTTGCAACGGATTCATTTCCGGATAATGGCGAACCAGTGCGCCTGCGGCTTCTGCACGTACAGATAAGACTGGGTCGCTCAATAATGGTTCGAGGATTTGCCAGCGGTCACTGAACTCATAACCAGAAGACCCAGCAACAGCCCCGAGGCGAATCATGTCACTTTCATGCTTCACCGCGCGAGCCAGAGATACCAAGGTATTTTGACCGGTATTGCCACCCATACGCTCCAGTGCGGAGGCACGAATAATGTCACTCAACGATGAGTCTTGAGCGGAATACGCTAACGCATCAGGCGCACCACGATGACCAATAGAATCCGCGTAAAATGCGACCGCGAAGTGTTGTTGATTTCGGTATTTTGAATTCGGGAACCATTCGCCTATTTTCGTATCTGCCCATTGATTGGTTTCGTCTTCATGACAAGACGTACAGACGTTTGGCGTATTAATATGCATACTCAAATCTGGGCGCGGCACATGCCAACTGTGATCACGACGCGGGTCCACTTGCATGTAAGTCGTTTCTGGCATGTGACAAGTTGTGCATTGCGATGCCTCAGTATTTGCCTCATGGAAAGTGTGATTTTCCGGCATGTAGTCAGACGCAATATGGCACTGAGCACAAACCGCTTCTTCTGGGATCTTCAATTCTGCGGTATGCGGATCATGGCAGTTAGTACAAGTAACGCCTTTTTCTGCCATGGCAGATTGCAAAAATGAACCGTAGACGTAATCTTCGTCATAGATTTGACCATCGTGATAATAGAGCTCTGGTGTGATTAAGCTAAGACGATATTTATCTAGGAACGAACCTTTTGCGTGATCTTCAGTTTCATTGAGCTGCGTACGACGACTATGGCACTGCGCGCACGTTTGAACTTGGTGCGTCATCGCTATTTCTTTTGGCTGGAGCGTACTGCGCCCTTCTTCGTAGACCCATTCTTTTACAGCCAGACCTAAATCTCGATCAAAACCATAGTGATTCGCTGAGACGATGGTATTTCCAGATTTTTCCGCTTGTTTGGCAAGCTCTACATGTTCGCTGGCAGGACCATGGCACGCTTCACAACCCACATTGATCTCAGACCACGTGGTTGAATACGTATTAGTTTTGGCGTCGTAGTTCTTTTCTAGATTCGTTGAGTGGCAATCGGCACACATGAAGTTCCAATTTTGCCCCGTATTCGTCCAGTAGAATTCATCTTTTGGCGTGGTATCTGGATATAGGTGAAACCAGCGCTGACCACCTTGTTGCTTGGTTCTCGAATCCCAAGCAAAAGGAATGAGTTGGACTCGCCCATCTTCAAACTCCACCATGTATTGTTGAAGCGGTTCCCATGCAAAGGTGTAGCTAATTTTGTAGTCGTGCCACTCTCCATCTGGACCTTGGATATTGACCCAATACTCGTCCCCTTTTCGATAAAAACGGTTTGGCTTTCCTTCGAATGTAAATGTGTGCTCGTTAAAGTCACCCAATATGGACTGTGCATCAGCATGCCTCATCGCCATATCATGATGAGATCCTTGCCACGCTTTGGTTTCTTTTTGGTGACAATCTACGCAAGCTTCACTGCCTACGTAAGTGAGCGTTGATGATGCGGTTGATTGCGGTGTTTCCTGTGCAAACAGAGAAAAACTGACGAGCGCTGCAAGACCAATTAAGGTCTGCTTCCAACTTGCCCACTGAGTCATAACTGTCCTTGTGTGATTCTTTTTATTCTCTGATCAAAGATAGAAGTGTTTTTTTTTTAGACAAGCAATTACATATGTTTTAAGAAAAACTCAAACGAGGCGCAAAAAAAGAGGCTCCGAAGAGCCCCACATTTGGTTGCAATCAATCTATTTATTGTGACTTTCTTGCAGTTTCTCCATCACCTGATCAAGTGAGAAGCTCGCAGCTTTCTGCCTTGGAGGGAATTCTTGGAATGTTTCTAAGAACTTGCCCACATAAGCCTGTGCAGGAACAAGCATGTACGCATGGTCGATCAACCAATCGTAATACGTGTTCGACGTAATATCTGCGACTTCGTATGGGTCCATGCGTAGATTGAAGATCTTAGGCACACGCAACGGTGTAAACGGTTCAGCCCAAATTTGCAACGTACCTTTCGCGCGCTGCTCTAGGAATACGATCTTCCAGTTGCGGAAACGCAGTGAGCTCAAATCACCATCGTCTGTAAAGTAGAAGATTTCTTCACGTGGTCCTTTGTCCTCTTTACCAGTTAGGTAAGGCAGGAAGTTGTAACCATCAAGATGGTTTTTGAACGTCTTATCTCCTGCTTTATAGCCTTTTAGGAGTTTCTCTTTGATTTGATCATCGCCTGCTGCCGCTAGGAATGTTGGCATCCAGTCCATATGATGCATGATCTCGTTAGACACGCTTCCCGGCTCAATTTTACCCGGCCAACGAACCATCGCGGGAACGCGGAATGCGCCTTCCCAGTTAGTGTTTTTCTCACCACGGAATGGCGTTGTACCTGCATCTGGCCAGGAGTTCATGTGTGGACCGTTATCAGTGGAGTAAAATACGATGGTGTTATCTTGAATGCCAAGATCATCCACTTTCTTCAATAGCTGACCAACATGGTTATCGTGCTCAACCATGCCGTCGGCATAAAAACTGATGCCAGTTTTGCCCAAGTTGTCTTCTTTGACGTGAGTGCGGAAATGCATGCGTGTGGCATTCCACCAAACGAAGAACGGTTTGTCGGCTTTCACCGCCCGATCTATAAAATCAAGTGCCGCATCTAGCGTTTCTTCATCTACGGTTTCCATTCGCTTACGAGTGAGCGGTCCCGTATCTTCAATTTTGCCATCAGCAAAGGATTTAATGACACCACGAGGACCAAATTTCTTACGGAATTCTGGGTCTTTCGGGTAATCAACATTTTCCGGTTCTTCCTCGGCGTTCAAGTGATAAAGGTTGCCAAAAAATTCGTCGAAGCCATGATTTGTTGGAAGATGTTCGTCTTTATCGCCTAAGTGGTTTTTACCAAATTGCCCCGTCATATAACCTAAAGGTTTAAGCATTTCTGCAATCGTTGCATCTTCTGCTTGCAAGCCTAGGTCAGCCCCCGGAAGACCAACTTTACTCAAGCCGGTTCGCAGCACTGTTTGACCCGTAATAAAGGTGGAGCGACCTGCGGTACATGATTGTTCGCCATAGTAGTCGGTGAACATCATACCTTCTTTTGCGATTCTATCGATGTTTGGGGTTTTGTAGCCCATGAGGCCGAACGTATAGGCGCTGATATTCGACTGACCAATATCATCACCCCAGATAACCAGAATGTTCGGTTTTTCTGCTGCGATACTGCTACTTGTCGCGCCGATAAAAGCAGCGGCAAGAATCGCTAATCGGCGTTTAACGCCATAATTCGCTGTCATATAAACCTCTGTCTGTATTAGAAAAGTGCATCCTGCACACAAACATATAGTTCACAAATTAGACTAATGCGAATCCAATGGCATAAATAAACTTTGGCTAAAACTAAGGTCGATAGACACTCATTGTAAACAAGATTAACGTGACCCAAGTCTCGCTTCAGTTTTCCATACAAAGAGCAAGGTTTGAATATTAAACTTATAAAACAATGAGTTAATTACCTGCATAACTTATGGTTATAAACACTATAAAGCGACATTCTTCAATTGCATCATTAACTTAATAGCCAACGAAGCGTAGGTAGTACCTGTGCTTCTCTTCCAACTTTCAACCAATTTGGAGTTATTATGGCTAACCAAATGAGCAAGCTGGCTGTCGGTCTCGGCGTACTGGCAACCTCAAGCGCAGCAGTGGCGGCAGACAAACCAAACATCCTTGCGATTTTTGGTGATGACGTTGGTTACTGGAACATCAGTGCGTACAACCAAGGTATGATGGGTTACGAAACCCCGAATATCGACCGTATCGCAAACGAAGGTGCACTATTTACTGATCACTACGGTCAGCAATCTTGTACTGCCGGCCGTGCAGCATTCATCACAGGCCAAGAACCGTTCCGTACTGGCTTGCTTACAATCGGTATGCCAGGCTCAACTCATGGTATCCCAGATTGGGCACCAACCATTGCCGACCTTCTAAAAGGACAAGGCTACATGACGGCTCAGTTCGGTAAGAACCACTTGGGTGACCAAGACCAGCACTTACCAACTAATCATGGTTTCGACGAGTTCTTTGGTAACCTTTACCACCTAAACGCTGAAGAAGAGCCAGAAACATATTACTACCCGAAAGACCCTGAATTCCGTAAAAACTACGGCCCTCGCGGTGTAATCAAGTCATTTGCTGACGGTAAGATCGAAGACACAGGTCCTATGACGCGTAAGCGTATGGAGCATGCCGATGAAGAATTCCTAGAAACGTCATTGGCGTTCATGGAAAAAGCCGTAAAAGCGGACAAGCCTTTCTTCATCTGGCATAACACAACACGCATGCACGTATGGACTCGCCTTCAAGAGAAATACCAAGGTAAATCTGGCATCAGTATCTACGCTGACGGCATGCTTGAGCATGATGATCAAGTGGGTATTCTACTGGACAAATTGGATGAGCTAGGCGTCGCAGACAACACCATCGTTATCTACTCAACCGATAACGGTGCAGAGACTGTATCGTGGCCTGACGGCGGTGCAACACCATTCCACGGTGAAAAAGGCACGACATGGGAAGGCGGTATGCGTGTTCCTCAGCTCGTTCGTTGGCCTGGCGTAATCGAACCAGGTACTAAGATCAACGAAATGATGGCGCACCAAGACTGGTTACCAACACTGATGGCAGCAGCAGGCGTTCCTGACGTGAAAGAGAAACTGGCTAAAGGCTACAAAGCAAATGGCAAAGACTGGCGCGTACATATTGATGGCTACAACTTCATGCCTTACTTCCAAGGTAAAGAAGAGAAAGGTCCGCGTGAATCACTACTATACTTCACAGCAAACGGTGAGCTAAACGCAGTTCGCTGGAACGATTGGAAACTGCATTTCGCAACACTAGAAGGTAACATTACGGACGCGGTACGCTTCGCACCAAACTGGCCGAAGATCATCCACCTACGTGCTGACCCATTCGAGAAAGCGCCTCACGAGTCTGGTATGTACTTGCGCTGGATGGCTGACAACATGTGGTTGTTTGTACCTATCCAAGACGTGCTAGGTGAGTTCTTCAAGACACTACCGGATTACCCAATGCAGCAAGGTCAAATGATGAACCCTGCATCAATTAGCTACCAATCTCTTGGTCTACAAGGGAAAATGAAACAGCTAGAACAACTTCAGCAAGAAGTTAAGAAAATGAAATAGTTTCTTTTGCTACTACCGAAAAAACCCGCCAGCCTGGTGGGTTTTCTTTTTTCACTTTTAGCCGTTGGTCGCTTGTTCTTTACTAATTGACCGCCCTATATCACACGTTCGCATCACCTCCCTCTCAGATAACGAAACTTCTAATTAGGTCGCACTTTGACGCTCTATTACTAATAACTGATAGCTTTCTCATTCAGCACATTGATTTTCACCAGTTGATTTTTGATAATAGTTCGCATTATCAAGTAATGAGTAATGCATCAACATGTTCAGTCCAACGTCAGCCACTAGCACTTCTCATCAAAACTGGTCTTCTAGTGCTCCCTCAACTGCTCCTTCTATTTTGTTAGTTGAAGATGATCCCGACCTCAACCTTCAACTCACAGAACTACTCAAAGAGCAAGGTTACAACGTGAGTTCTATGTACAGTGGTGACGATGGAGTAAGCGCATTTCATCAACAAACGTTCGACTTGGTGATTTTAGATGTGAACCTACCTAACCTTGATGGATTTGAAGTGCTCAATGTGATTCGATCGCAGTCGCAAACCCCCGTTGTCATGCTCACCGCTTACGGTGCGGAAGAATATCGGATTCAAGGTCTTAAATGTGGTGCTGATGATTACATTACTAAACCCTGTAACTTCACCGAGGTTAGCTTGCGTGTAGAATCGATACTGCGCCGAACCCAACTGATTCAACAACCTAACTCTGCTACAAAACTCAGTGATAGAGAGCTTCTTCTCAGTAAGCAGACGCATTCCGTTACGCTTCATTACCGCCCAGAAATGGAACCTGTTCAACTCACACCGATTCAGTTCAAGTTACTTTGGACTTTAATCGAACATCGCGGTGAAGTATTAAGTAAACCCTTTCTCTATCAAACCGTTCTAGAGCGTCAGTTCAGCCAATACGACCGTGCTCTTGATATGCACTTAAGCCGAGTACGCAAGCGCCTCATCGCAGAGGGAATGTCTAACGATCGCATCCAAACCGTTCATGGCAAGGGATACATTTTTAAATGAAAAAAATGCTGTTTTGGCGGCTATTTATCGTCTTATCCCTCGGAGTGGTGATCTTTTTCTCTCTGATTCATAGTGCTGCCATCCTCTCTAACGAGAAAATGAGCTATTTAAAGAAGTCTCATCGTCAACAAATTTTAGATTGGGGCAATACCGCACAAACCTTCATTGACCAACAAGATTGGCACGGGCTTGATGTATGGCTAGAAGAGCTTGCTATCAAAGAATCAACTTGGGCAACCGTGTTGCAATCCCATCTTGACGTGAAAGGAGGGAACCCGCTCAACCAACGTTTTTGGCAAGGTTATGGAATTGGTCGAAGTGTAGAGTGGAAGATTCACCTCGATTTCCCAGACAACCCAATTATGGAAGTCCCACTCTCTCCATTCGGATACCACTTTTTGATTCTGCTACCAGATCGAATGCGACCGGGAACCTACATGTCTCACGCGTTTTGGTTGTTTCGCTTTGTGATTCCCTTTCTTTCTCTACTAGCACTTACTGTGTATTTGTACCGCTATGTTATGCGCCCCTTACAGCAGTTTCATCGTGCCAGCCAAGCCTTCAGTCAGGGCGATTACTCTGCTCGTATTGGGCATACAATGAAACTAGGCAGCGACGAGATTAGCCAAGTCGCTCGTACTTTCGACAAAATGGCGGAACGAACGTCAGATGTGATTCAGCACAACCGCAACCTTATTGCGGACATGTCACATGAGATACGTACCCCACTCGCTCGAATTGAGATGGCAATTGACTGCGTAGATAAAAATATCGAACGCGAGCAAATGCTAGAACGAATCAAAAGCGATACTCAAAAAATGCGAGCGACCGCCGAAGACACACTGACCCTTGCGTGGATTGAAAATGAGCAACCAAACTTAAGAACCGAGTCGTTTGATCTCGCCGAGCTAATTGAAATCATCGTAGAAGATGCGCGTTTTGAATACCCGGATAAACAGGTTTCATTGCTGCAAGATCATTCTCTTCCTCTACAAGATTCGAACCAAATGGCGCTCAGCCAATCTTTGGAGAACATCATTCGTAACGGTCTGCGATACACACAAACAAAAGAAACGTTAGACATTCGTGTTCTCACCAAATCCAATCATTATCAAATCTTGATTACTGATTCAGGTCTGGGTATCGACCCTAGTCTGTATCGACAAATCTTCAAACCCTTCTTTAAAGCAAATAACCAAGTCACATCCCGAAAAGGCTTTGGTGTAGGTCTTGCGCTCGCCAAGCGCCACATCGAAGCAGTAGGCGGCAAGATCACCGCTTACAACGCAGAACCAAAGGGATTGACGATGGATATTTCATTACCTAAACGACGCTAACTCCAGCTCACTGCAAGGATTGTAACAGTTGTAAAAGTCGTTTACTCAGAGTGTAAGAATCACCAAAATCTCACTCGATAATAATTCTCATTAACAATGGAGGTTACGGTGTCTGCTTCAACCGTATTTAAGCTAAGCCCACTTACCATCGCGCTTTTGGTTGCATCACAAGCGACATACGCCAAGGATGATATCGAAATTGTCGAAGTTACTGGGCACACGCCTGAAGGCGTCGATATCACAATCGATTCCGATCAGCTCGCTAAATCCCAAGCGCAAGACTTGAACGACATTTTCCGTAAAGATGCAGAAGTTAGCGTCGGTGGCTCTTCTGGCGTTTCTCAAAAGGTCTATGTCCGTGGTCTGGAAGATACCATGTTGAATGTATCTATCGACGGTGCGGAGCAATCCGGTAACCTATTCCACCATCAAGGTCGACTCTCTATTGAACCTGAACTTCTCAAGCAAGTTGATGTGAGTGCAGGTACAGGTCGAGCAACAGATGGTCCTGGAGCCTTGGGTGGCGCGATTAAGTTCACCACTAAAGACGCACATGATCTTCTTGCCGCGGGTGAGACCTATGGTGCGATGCTAAAGGGCGGTTATTACACCAATAATAAGGGTTACAAGGTTTCAGCAAGTTTATACGGAGAAGTCGCTGATCAGCTTGGTCTTCTGGCTTCATTTGGTTACGTCGACGGTGATAACATCGAAGACGGCAAAGGTCAGGAACAACCATACACTGCGTTAGAACAGCAAATCGCATTGCTCAAACTATCCGGTCAGTTGAATGACGAACATTACTTATCTGTCAGTTACGATTACCGCAATGATGATGGTCGACGTTTAAATCGCCCTCACTTCCAGCCAAGCTTTAAAAACGCGCCTCTCGACCAAGAAACCGATCGTTCTACTTTTACTCTGAATCACAAATACGCAGCAAGCGAACTATTTAATTTAGACACGACTTTCTACTACACCGATAGCCGCTTAGCCCATAAAGATCATCCTCGTTGGGGCACCAGTGATGGTTCGATCCAGACTACTGGCGTAAAGATCTTCAACACGAGTAAATTTACCGACCACACCTTGGTCTATGGCTTGGATTACAAGAAAGACAAATCTGAGTTTGAAACCAACTACGCCGGAAAAAAGGATGATGAAGAAAAAGGCACAGTCTATGGTCTGTTTGTCCAAGATGATTGGATGCTAACAGAAACCATCATCCTTACCGCGGGAGCTCGTTATGACTGGTATGAGCTTACTGATAACATGGATCAAGATTTTGATTCGAGCGGCTTTAGCCCTAACGTGGGTATTAATTACTATGCGTTGGAAGGTTTGAACCTATTTGCTAGTTATGCAGAAGCATTCCGTGGTCAACAAATCAAAGAACTGTTTGTTATCGACTACCGCGAAAACGACCCAAACCGTAAGCCTGAAGAAGCACGTAACTTAGAGCTGGGGGCAAATTACCAATACGATGATTTCTTTGCTGGCGTCACCTTCTTCGATAGCACCATCAAAGACGTGGTAACAAACCAAGGTGCGGTTTACACCAATGTGGGTGATTTAGATAACCAAGGTATTACCGCTTACTTAGGTTATGCGATTACTGATGTGTCTGCCCGACTGAGTTACAACCAATCCCGTCCAGAGCTAAACGGTACTCCGCTTTCAGATGAAGACTCTACATTAGGAACATCGATTGGTGATACTTGGGTGCTTGATTTGATCTACCAACCAATGGAAACCCTTGAGTTTGGCTGGAACGCACGATTTGTTGAACGCTTGACCGATGTAGCGGATCCAGCCGTTCACCCAGAAAAGCCAGGCTATGGTGTGCACGATGTTTACGCATACTGGATGCCACTAGCTGATGAAGAACTGTCCTTAACCCTATCGGTGAAGAACGTCTTTGATAAGTACTACTTCGACCATGCCTCATACATGGCATACATCGGAAGCCCAGTAGCACAAGGTTATGCGAGCCCGGGGCGTGATTTCCGATTCAATATTACCTATGCATTTTAAGAGCGAAGAATAAAAAGGAGAGGTTACCCTCTTAATGCCGCTAAGATAAGTTAGCGGCATCATTTTTTTGGGTTATGAACGCGCATTCTCTTTATACGTCAAGATAGGGTCACCCAGATTTATAGACCTGAGTTGAAAGGAGTACAATTAAAGGATAAGTTAGGAAACAAAGCCCACTCTCGCGGTAAACCTAACTCCATCGTCTTCTAGCTCAAAGTGCCAATCCATTCGCTCACAGATACGCTGCACAATCACTAAGCCACACCCATATCCAGCGTTGTATGTTTCATTGCCATCGTGACGATTTGTCACAACTAACTCTGTACTATCTAGCTCGATCTCGATGTCACCCACACTGTAGCTGAACGCGTTCTTAATCAGGTTATTAATCACAATGGTGACAAAGCTTTCCGGAGCATGTGCTACACCACTGGCGCTCTCTTTTAGCTGATACTCCGCACCTTGTTTAGCAAACAGAGGGGCTAGCTCATCCAACTGTCTATTAAGGCATGAGAGCAATTCATGGTCGCCGTAATGTTGTGGCTCAATTTTCTCTTTGCCTAGTAAAAGGAACGCCTCTGTCAGCACTCGCATTTCTTCACCAGCCGACTGCATTCGTGTTATTGCTTTCTGTGCCACCCGCGGCTGCTCTGGTACCCGACTGAGAATATCAGCAGAGCCTTTGATTACCATGATTGGGGTACGCAACTCATGCGATGCAAAACGGCTGAACTCCTGCTCACGGCGAAAATAACCCGCGATTTCATTCTTACTGTCCAGTAGTGTCTGTTCTATATGGCGTGTTTCGCTAAAATTGGTATCCACTTCAAACATTGGCTGATCTGGCGGCATATAAGCAATTTTATCTTCAATCTTAGTCAGTGGACGAGACAGAATGCGCACCATATAAACGCCATATCCCACCATGATTATTGAAAACACCCCGCCTAACAGGAAGGTAAATTGATGTAACGAGCTTTCGTATTCATCAAGATAATCATCGGAGTCATCTTGAAAAACAATGTACATCACCCCTTTTCCTGAAGGATGGTCAAACACCACAAAGTGCTTGTCTTCATCGCCTAGCAAATACTCATAAAACCCAGGGAACTTAAACGATAATAACCAACTTGGTGTGGGAGCTTCACTCCAATAGGTATCAAACTCCATTACATTAGGTAGCGGTGCATCCCAGCCCATTTTTTGGTAATTGTCTTTGTAGAGTTCAACTTCAGTATCAAGCCAGTGGTGTAGACTCAATACTTCAAGCTTATTTTCAGCAACGTAAATCAATGACCAAAACAATGTAAACATTGCAAAGGTCATTAAGCCAAAGCCCCAACGGATTTTACGATATATGCTCGGATATTCTTTATGCTTTGAGTCGGTAGCCTTGTCCATGAATTGTCTCTAATCTGGAATCATCAAAACCTTTATCAAGTGCCGTTCTCAAACCGTAAATATGGCTTCTTAATGCATCACTACCAGGCGGCTCATCACCCCATACGTTATCAATAACTTCTGAACGCGATACCGCGGCAGGGGCACGCTTAAGCAGTAATTTAAGAATGGTCGTTTGGATACGACTCAGTTTAATGTATTTGCCCATTCGGGTGACTTCATCAGTCCTCACATCCAGCGCTATGTCCGCAAATTTTAGAGTGCCGATATCTTGCCTAGGCCCTCTATTAGCCAATGCATGAACTCTTAAGCTCAGCTCTTGCATGGCAAAAGGCTTCATCAAATAGTCATCGCCACCCGCATTAAATGCTGCCACTTTATCGTCTAAGGTATCTTTCGCAGTTAAGAATAGAATGGGTGTACCGCACAAGAATTCACAACGAAGTTTCTCGACCGTACTGATGCCATCAAGCTTCGGCATCATGATGTCCATAATGATGACATCGTAATGATTATCTCGGATTAGATTTAGCGCCGCCTCTCCATGGTATGCGCAATCAATAGTCATTCCCTCGAGTTCCAAATAATCAGCAATGGTCTCTGAGACATTGTGATTATCGTCGACAATTAAAATTTTCATAGGGCTCACGTTTCTTCACGATCACTTCACAATACGCGCCATAAGATACAACCAAATTCATAAAGAAGCTTTCAAAAATAGGTCCAAATAATGAAAAAATTAGCGCTTGTAGCAGCAGTGGGGTTGGTATTATCAGGTTGTGGTGGTTCGGGAGACAGCAGTAACTCTTCTACCCAGCCTACTGCAAAACCGAGTACCGCTATCGGTACGGTAGAGTCTGTGAACAGTGAAAACGATTCAATCACCGTAAATGGTTACACTTACCGCGTATCAGAAGTGATGTATGGCGGGAAGCAAACCAACCTGGCTTCGATTAAGCCTAATATGATGGTACAAGTCGGTTCTGGCAAAGAAAAATCCTCTAACGCACCCGTAATTGTCACACTAGAGCCAACCATGACGGGTCACATTCAGATCATTGATAAAACCACTGGCAAGTTCACCATTAACGGTTTTGAGCTCGTCTATCCAGAACTTAATAAGTCAGATATCGAAAGTGGTGACTGGGTAATGGTTTCTTCTCTACCTGCAGCGAACGACCAATATAAAGTTCTTTCAGTAGTGAAATTTGACTCCGATTTTTCTGAAAAAGATGAAATCGAAGGTCGCATTACAAGCATTGATCTCAATAAGAAAGAGTTCAAACTTGGCGCAAATGTCACCGTCGCTTATGACCGCATTGCAGACCTACAAGTAGGTCAATGGGTTGAAGCGGAAGGTTCTTTCAATGGAAATGTCTTCGATGCTTCTTATGTAGAGATTGAAAACTACAACCAATTAGCTGGTGATAATGATGTTGAAGGTATCGTTACTTGGGTAAACCAAGACCAGAGTGCATTTGAACTGAACTACCGTGGTACATTTGTAATTGATAGCAAAACCTGCTTCCAAAGTGATGATGACGCACCTTGTAATCCGTCGTTGATTTCAAACTTGGCAGTAGGTGCTGAGATTGAAGTCACCTCTGTATTGGGAACCGCAAACACACCTGTTGCAACTCACGTAGAATTTGAGAAACCAGACTGGGCAGACGATAACGATGATGACTGGAACGTTAATGAGTTTGAATGTTCTGGCTGGGTATCCAACTACAAAGTAAACGGTGTGGATAAAGCAACTTTCGATATCGACCACTGTTGGAATGACCTAAACCAAACCATAGATAACTCAAGCGTGGTCGTGAATGGCAAAACAATGTATGAAGATGGTCTGTCGTTTTCAAACATCGCCAATAAACACGTAGAAGTGGAAGGTACTATCATCAACAACACTAATGTTGCACTTGAGATTGAACCTTGGGAAGCCGAGGATTAAAAAGCCACTAAGCCCAAAAACACAACCAGAAGCACTGCGCCCGTGGTGCTTCTCCCTCTTACTCGTATCAACTTTTCTTTTCAATCTTTAATACAGATACGTATGACCAAATGAGGGAATAATAATGCGTAAAATGACACTGCCTTTAATTATGCTTTTCGGCGCTTTTGCTTCAGCAAGCAGCTTTGCTGCAACAGATAACAATGATACGCCTGAGAGATTAGAATCTTTTGAGTGTACAGGCTTAGTAAACAGCTACGATGCCAGCTCCCGAACTTTTGTCCTTGCCTGTCAAAATGACCACGGGCCAGAATTCCAGACCAAAACCGTGCTGATTGATACCAACACTCAACTTGATGGTATTCAGGAAGCCAACTTAGATGGTGCAACCATTGAGGTCGATGGCGTTGTAATGAATGATCAGAATATCGCAAGAGAAATTGACCTCGCCAACGACTAATCTTCTGAAATGACAAAAGAAACCGCTTCAAAACACCACCAAGAAGGTCATCTCGGATTAATCTCAGAACGATATGAATAGGCTGGGTGAATATCGGTTTAAAATAAACAAAAAAGAGCGTCCATCTGGACGCTCTCTCATTCTTAATTCACGGTGCTTAAGCCGCTTCAGCCTGACCAATCCAATGATAATGGTGATTGGCTTTCTTTCCGACTAAACCGAGTTCGCTTAGCTCTTCAAACACCTTATCGACTTCTTCAGCTGAGAGTCTGAAATGTTTCGCTACAGCCTTCTTGGTACACGTAATTTGTTGATTCTTAAGTGATTCACTCACCTGCTCTAATAGTGTTTTTGGCTCTTCTGGCTCTAGTGAATCGTTCGCTTCAGATTCACCCTCTTCTTTAATGTGAGGCAAATATCCCGCTGGTTCTGGTTCAATGTCTTTTATAGCTTCCAGAGTAACTCCATTATAACGTCTGAAATAATGGCGGAAACGTTGTTCCTCACCAATCAAGCCAACAAAGAACGCTGCAAAAAAATCCAACAAGATAGACAAGAACACAACTAAGCCCAACTGCGCTTGTGATGATGTCGTACCAAATGCTTTTGCCAAGCTGTCAATCAAACCAATCACTGAGCCTTGTGCGACTGGAGGCAAGCTGTCACGCTCTGTAGCTAATCGCTGTTGCTCTTCACGCAGCTTATTGTTTTGCTCTTGAATGCGCGCAACACCTGTTGCGATACGTTCCATCTGAATATATTTCTCAGCAGCCAAATTATTCAATTCAATCTGCTGATCTATCGAAGCGATTTGACGGTTGTACGCGTCTACTTTTGCTTGCTCTACCGATATATGACTTTGCGCTGTATTAGTCGCACTGTTAATACCACCAATACTGCCTCCAATCGAAATAGCAGCAAGTACCAGATAAAAGACTAAAGCAGTCAGGGCACCAGAAAAATTCCTGTGTGCTCTACGCTCCCCATATTCATACCAAGCGTAGAACTTACCCGCTTCAAAGATAATTGCCAAACCGCCAAACAATGCTTGCATCATCGGGTTTTCATCAATAGACAAAAACAAGAGAAGAGAAAAAATGGTCGATGCTAAAATGGCTGCACCAGTGAACGCGTAAACACTCACCATCGCAAATCGACCTTTAGGATATCGATATCCGATTTGTTGTTCGTATTTCATTATCAGAAATTCTTATTTTTCCGCAGAGCCCTTATTTTTCGGGCGCTACGAGCGATATAAAGGTGCGAGAGAGTAACGTATCCTAAACGAAATTACTGTCATAATTCAGTAAACGAGAACCAACCGAAGATTAGTTATTCACTTTGCACTATTTACCAACAAATTAAGGATAATGTGCAGCCACCCTTTTAGGGAAATGTGTGCCATTTACAAGAAATAGAAACGCCTCAAAGAAGCGAGGCGTTTGCATAGAAAGGAAGTAAGAAGTAACTACTTAAAACAAACGTCAGCCCAACGCGCCAAACCTGCGGTTACGGAACCGAAGTAGTTGCCACTAACAACAGGAATATTTGGCAACACGGTTTGTACTGCTTCACGCAATATTGGCGAGCGTGCCGATCCCCCGGTCATGAAGATTGCATCTGGAGTTACCCCTGCGAGGTTTACTGCTTCTGCTACAAGCTCAGTCATTTTTGTTTTTGGAGA
The DNA here is from genome assembly GCF_030248515.1 of Vibrio sp. D401a. NCBI lineage: Bacteria > Pseudomonadati > Pseudomonadota > Gammaproteobacteria > Vibrionales > Vibrionaceae > Vibrio > Vibrio sp. D401a. Next base: position 188,133 of record NZ_JAHGAI010000043.1, read on the forward strand.
CTCAATAGCGTCAATCATCTCATCACGTAACACATCAACTTCAATCAGCTCAGATAGCAAATTAATGCCAGCTCGATAGGATGGCTCTTCAGACAAAGCAACCTTTGCCTCTTCTGCTCGGCGGACAATGTTGTAACCTAGCGATTCATGGTAGACCTCCAATAAACGAGCAAGCTTTTGTGGCTCTTGCGCTTGTTTGTGGAGCAGTTTCAGCGCGGCTAGATTTTCACGCGAGTAGAAGTCATTTTGAGCTTCAACATTGTTAATCGCAATTGGGTTCCAGAACTGAGTCGTTGGCATAACAATTCCTGACTCCATCTTGCTTTCCATACCAAATGGGAACATCAGCTTTTTAAACGCCAACGCAATGTCTAAGTCATTTCCACCAATACGTTGCCCACTATGTGATAACAAGCTTGCTGTACGATCAGCCTTTCCGCGCCAAGATGGGCCCATTTGGATAAGTGAACAGTCTGTAGTACCCCCGCCAATATCGACCACTAAAACAGTTTTGTCTTCAGTAAGCGTAGCTTCATATTCCAGACCAGCAGCAACTGGTTCAAACTGAAACTCAACATTCCGAAAACCAGCTCGTTTCGCCGCACGTAACAGGATATTTTCAGCTTGAATATTGGCAGCCTCTCCTCCACGGCCGTGGAAGTTTATTGGACGACCAATCACAGCATCAGTAATTGACTGTTGTGCATCGTTCTCAGCCTGAGACTTAATGTTATCCATCATGGCACATACTAAGTCCTCAAAAAAACTGAGCTGTACGTCGCGTAAACCCGATGCGCCCAAAAATGATTTTGGCGATTTCACATAATAAATGTCTTGAGGATCTGCAAGATAACGCTCTAATGCAGCTTGACCAAAAGCCATATCTTCAAGTTCAAGATCTATGCTTTCTTCACGATTGAAGTTAATTGCACGACGTAACACCTGCTCCCCGACCTGATCAAAAGGCTTGATGTCTCGATGTCGGAAAAGGTGTTCAGAAACCGACTCACGAGTCGGTGCAGAAAGGGTGGAAGGAATGTAGGGATTCGCTCCCTCAAGCTTGAGCAACTTAGGCTCACCCTGTTCCATTTTCGCCACCGAACAGTTTGCGGTGCCGTAGTCAAAGCCGATGTACATAAATCCTCCCACTGACGAAAAAGGTCGGCAATGCTACATCAATGCTAATACAAATGCTACAGGCGAATAGCTCCGCTTCCTGTCCACTCCCCTTTAATTCTCTGCAACTTCATCATTTATTTGGAAGGCTTACGCTTCATTGAGGGTAAACCAAACGCAAGCAAAAGCGCCAGAATGAGAAATACCGGGGATAGTTTTAGACCATCCCAAATAGAATAACGTTCTTGAAACAACCAAAAGATACCGACGGTCAGTAGGTAAGCAAAATAACTGCAAAACACCAGACTAATCGCGACAAAGCGTGTGCGATTAATAATTAAGACTCTTACAAGGAACTGGCTAAGAATACCTGCACAATGAACAGCAAGTTGCCAATTGATAATAAAAATAGCTAATGCAACAAAGCCTGAGGTAAGCAACGCATCATGTGTTGACAGGATAAAATAGCTGCCAAAACGACTTATGATAACTGGGTAATCCCCTTCGTAGACCGTAGACCATGAAATCGCATTCGCGGCAGCAACAAAATTCGCAAAGTAGGCAATGGCATAAAACGACGTTTGAGAACTAAACGGTTGGACAACATTATGACAATAGCCGCGCCACTCTTCTATGTTGCTTGTTGGCCCAACCCAGCTTTTATCACTCTTGGGCTCATGCTCAGCAAAGGCTGGTCCATTCCTAAACAGTAACCAAAAGATATAAAGTGCAAGTACGACTAGAAGTAGTGTTAGCATACCCCTCCCCCTCAGAAAACGTCACTTTCATTGCCAATAGCGTTGGGGTCGTAAACTGCACTTCCCTAAAAATTAAGAGTTAAATTAACCTTAACGCCTGATTAAGCACTAATGATTATCTCTATTTATGAGGTGGCAAAATAACTACCGCCTCATATTTAGGTTTAGCACACATTGCTTAAGCACGCTTACCGAGAGAGGGAGACTTTACCGCTTAAGCGTCTAACTTATCTTCAAAAATACCAAGCTCACGGCCAAGCCATATGGCGCGAACAGTATGATCAATAAGCTCTTCTTCACTGACGGGATGAATTAACACGGAGAAGTCGCCACGATGTGCATCTAACCACGATACAAACTCATCGCTTACCGACTCCATGTGTAGTTCAAACATAGGCATTTTATGAGGACCTACAAGTCTGTTCACCAGCGGGAATACTCGAAGTACATCTTGTCTTTGCTCGCGGATGAGGTCACTCAGTTGCTGCGCTTTCTGTTCATGGATTAAAGGATAATAGATATGAGCGTGATACATCGTCTCTCCAACTGGTTGTTCGTTTTAGGTAAATACCCCTAAGTGCATCGCTTAGCACCCAAGAAACATCGGTATAACATAACCAATAAAAAACGCCACCCGTAAATAATACAAGGTGGCGTTTTAGAGCAACTCGACTCAATTTTAAATGTCTAAACGAACAAACCAACAATTGCAGCGTTCATCAGGTTTGCAAGAGTTGCAGCAAGTAGTACTTTCATGCCTAGCTTACCGATAACACCCGCTCTATCTGGGATCATGCTGCTTAGTGCACCACAAACCATTGCAACCGAGCCAATGTTAGCAAAGCCACATAAAGCAATGGTCATGATCGCTGTTGTACGATCGCTCAGTTCTACCCCACCCATACTTGCGAACGCAACGAACTCATTAAGGGCAATTTTCTGGCCCAAAAATGCCCCTGCACTCATGGCTTCGCCCCAAGGAACACCAATCAGCCAAGCAACAGGAGAGAATAGAACGCCAAGGATGACATCAACCGTTAAGCCATTAAACCCAAAGAACTCTCCTATCGCACCCAAGCCGCCATTTAACATCGCCATTAAGCCAATACATGAGATAATGACCGCACCCACAATTGCCGCAATCGAGGTGCCTGCGATCGCGCCCTTCGCTACCGCATCAATAAAGCTCGTCGGCTTTTCATTATCTGGCAGTTCTGGCACTTCATCGATCGTTTCTTCTGTCTCAGGGATGATCAACTTTGCGAACATCAATCCTGCGGGTGCAGACATAAAACACGCCATGATTAAGTAATTGAGATCAACACCCATGCCTGCAAGACCTGCCAGAATTGAGCCTGCAATAGACGACAAGCCACCCACCATAATAGCGAAGATCTGTGCTCGTGTTAGTACGCGATGGTATGGCTTCACCAGCAACGGAGCTTCTGTTTGACCTAATACAATGTTACCAGCGGCGTTCATTGACTCTGCACGAGATGTTCCCAGCACTCGCTGCAATCCACCACCAATGATTCGAACGAACCACTGCATGATGCCTAAGTAGTAAAGAAGGGAGGTCAGTGACGCTGTGAAAATGATTTGTGGAAGAACCTGTAGCGCCCAAATAAACCCTATACCATCAACGCTGAAGTTCACTAAGCTACCAAACGCAAACTTAATGCCTTCCGTGCCATAGCTAAACACCTTGCCGACTGCACTAGACACTGATAGCAATACATCTGCACCAATATCTGTTGCCAACACAAAGCCCGCAACAACCAAGATGATTCCAAACGCGCCAGAAACCGCACGCCAACTAATTTGTTTTCTGTTTTCTGAGCATAGGAAGCCCACACCGAGTAATACGGCGATACCAAGTAATGACTGAAGCATAATGTTTTATCCGTTGTGAGAATCTACGACTTTGATAACCTGACTTGCGTGCTGGTGAGCTAACTCGATGGTTTTTTCTACATCACCACCTTCCTCTGGAATGGCATTCATTTCAAATGTAACGACGGTGTCGACAATATTCATTTCAGCAGCTTTAAATGCATGTTCAAACGCTCGCTGATAACACTCTAGAGGCATAAAGTTAAAACCAGATTCAGAGTATGATTCTGCTGTCGCCCCGGCCGTGATTGAAAACAACACTTTTTTGTTTTTTAACTGGCTTCCATTTGGGCCAAAAGCAAATCCATAGGTAAATACTTGATCGATCCACTCTTTTAATACTGATGGAAACGTACTCCAGTAAAGTGGGAACTGAATAACAACCAGATCAGAACTAAGAAGACGTTGCTGCTCAGATTTTATATCTCCAGTAAAATCTGTGGCATTTGCAATCTGCCAACTCGTGTTCTGAGAGAAATGGGATAGGATTTCAGAGTTTGCGTAAGAACGGTCCAAATTTGGATGACCATTAATAACGAGTACGTTCATGGCGTTGCCCTATAATTATTAGTGCGCTCATTTTCCCACTGCCAGTAAGAACAAGGAAGAGCAAAGCACCTTTCTGATGTATTGATAATTTTCGTGTTTATGGTAACGCCGTCTTGGCGAAATCTAGAGGACAAATGTCCCTCCCTTGACGAGAGAGCTCAAAAGTTCTTACATAAACCCTGCAGATTAAAACGAATCCTCTGTGAAATTTCACAACACAATTTTATTACAATTTTCATGTCAAGCTCAGTGAATCCCTTCAACTTTGAAAACGTAAAATTCTAAAAAGCAGTGTTTATCCTAGAAAAGTGCGGTGTAAGCGAAACTTTACTGATGAAGATAACTCAAATCAAAGCACAATTTAACAATTTGTTTACACTTACTGTATCTGGTTATACCAAGATTCATCACTGGATTAGGCGGTGTAAACAGCAGTAATAAATGACGCCTTGTGTTTTACCAGAACACACTTTTGTTAGAGAGACGAGCACCAAAAGCGTCGATAACTATCAAAACAACTGCAATCCTAGGTATGACCTTTTGCGCTGATATCAAAGCCTGAGTACCCATACAGGCTGAGATCGAAATAATGAGCAGCTGCAGTCCAAAAGACCCGCAGCGTCAAAAGGAGCTTGAGATGAACGTTCAGGCATTACCCATGCATCGGTTTATCGACCATGATGGGAACCTCGTCAGCCAACTACCCAACTGGGCTGATCTCGAAACATTGGTCGGGTTTTACCAAGACATGGTATTAACTCGCACCTACGATAACAAAGCCGTTGCCCTGCAACGCACTGGTAAATTAGGCACCTACCCATCACACCTTGGCTCGGAAGCCGTTGGGATAGCGGTAGGCAGAGCGCTAAAAGCCAGTGATGTGTTTGTTCCTTATTATCGCGACATGCCCGCCATGTGGTGTCGTGGCATAGGAATGGAAAAGAACCTGCAATACTGGGGAGGCGATGAACGCGGCAGCGACTTCGCTCCTGAAGGCAGCCCTTTCCCCAGCAAAGACCTCCCCTTCTGCGTCCCAATCGCAACCCAGTGTACCCATGCCGTTGGTGTTGCAGCAGCACTGAAAATCCAAGGCAATCACGATGCGGCTTTGGTGATGTGCGGCGATGGCGGCACTTCCAAAGGCGACTTCCTTGAATCCATTAACTGTGCGGGCGCATGGAACATCCCATTAGTCTTTGTGGTGAACAATAACCAATGGGCGATCTCCGTACCGCGCAGTTTGCAATGTGCTGCGGAATTTCTCTCAGAGAAAGCCAAAGGTGCTGGCATCCCCGGTATTACGGTGGATGGCAACGATGTCGTCGCGGTGTTTGATGCAACAATGACTGCCCTCGAACGAGCCAGAAAAGGCAAAGGCGCAACGTTAATTGAAGCAATAAGTTACCGCCTGAGCGATCACACCACCGCCGACGACGCGACTCGCTATCGTAACGAGGACGAGGTTCAAACGGCTTGGCAATATGAGCCCGTTCGTCGCCTTAAAACCTTTCTCACTAATCAAGGCGTTTGGAATAACGAGAAAGAGCAAGAGTGGCAAACCCACTGTAAAGAACAAGTTGAACTCGCCGTTGAACGTTATCTCAACATGCCGAATCAAGCGCCTGAAACGGGCTTCGATTTCCTTTATGAATCCCTACCCCAAGAGTTTCATGCGCAAAGGGATGAGCTAATCAACAAAGCAATGCGAATGCAGGGAGGGAAACATGGCTGAACTCACGTTAGTTGAAGCAGTGAACCTCGCGCTTCACCATGAAATGGAACACGATCCGAATGTCATCGTCCTTGGCGAAGATGTGGGTGACAACGGCGGTGTATTCCGCGCCACTGTTGGACTCAAGCAAAAGTACGGTCTTAAGCGCGTTATAGACACACCTCTTGCTGAAGCGCTTATTGGCGGTGTCACTGTCGGTATGGCAACGCAAGGTCTACGACCTGTGGCAGAGTTTCAATTCCAAGGCTTTGTCTTTCCTGCATTAGAACATTTAATGTGCCATGCGGCGCGAATGCGTAACCGTACTCGTGGTCGACTTACCTGCCCTGCGGTATTCCGCGCGCCCTTTGGTGGCGGTATTCATGCACCAGAGCACCATTCTGAAAGTGTGGAAGCTTTGTTTGCTCACACAGCAGGCTTTAAGGTTGTGATTCCTTCCTCACCGCAACGCGCTTATGGTTTGCTCCTAGCAGCAATTCGTAGCAACGATCCGGTGATGTTCTTTGAGCCAAAACGTATCTATCGCACAGTGAAATCTGAAGTGGTAGATAACGGAGAAGCGCTACCTCTCGACACTTGCTTTACCCTTCGCAAAGGTCGCGACATTACGTTAGTGACTTGGGGAGCATGTGTTGTCGAATCACTGCAAGCGGCTCAAACGCTGTCCAATCAAGGCATCGAAGTTGAGGTGATTGATTTAGCCAGCATCAAACCCATTGATACCGCGACCATCTTCCGTTCACTTGAGAAAACCGGACGCCTCTTGGTGGTACATGAAGCAAGTAAAACCTGTGGTGTCGGCTCAGAACTGCTAGCCAGAACCGCAGAACATGCGATGTGCCTACTCAAAGCGCCACCAAAACGCGTCACGGGCATGGATACCATCATGCCGTACTACCGCAACGAAGATTATTACATGATTCAGGAAGAAGACATTGTGCTCGCCGCGCGCGAACTCGTGGAGGATTGGAAATGAAGACGTTTAACTTACCCGATCTCGGCGAAGGTCTCGCTGAGTCAGAAATTGTGAAATGGCATATTAGTGTCGGTGATATGGTCAAGCTCGATCAAGTGGTGCTTACTGTCGAAACCGCAAAGGCGACCGTAGACGTCCCTGCTCCTTATGGCGGCCGTATCGTGAGTCGTCATGGCGAAGAAGGCGACGTAATCAACATTGGTGCTCTACTTCTGGAAATCGATGAAACGGGAGCAGAACAAACCGTCTCAGAGCAGAAACAAACTGCCGATGCAGCAACGGTGGTTGGTAATGTATCCCAACATGCACACAGCGTAAATGTAGACGATTTCTGGATTGGTGGTGAACACAATCCATCGCCAGATAACCTCATCACTGCGCTTCCTTCTGCTCGCCTATTAGCGAAGAAACTGGGTGTTGATTTAGACTTGGTCAAAGGCAGCGGCCCAGATGGTTTGATCGTCGATGCCGATATCTACGATGAAGCAGGCAAACAACGTCCCGGTACAGAAGTACTCAAAGGCGCACGCCGAACCATGGTGTCGACCATGGCGGAATCCCACCATAATGTCGCGGCAGTGACCATTACTGAGGAAGCTGTCTTAGATGGCTGGAAGCAAGGTGAAGACATCAGTATTCGTCTGGTCCAAGCGATTGTACATGCGTGTCAGGAAGAGCCTGCTATGAATGCGTGGTTTGATGCCGAAACCATGACGCGTTGTGTCCACAGTACGGTGAACATCGGTATCGCCGTAGACAGTCGACACGGTTTATACGTGCCTGTTCTGCGACATGCTGATGAATACGAGCCTCAAGAGGTACGCCGTTGGTTGGACCAAACCGTACAAGGCATACGTGAACGTAAGATTGGTCGTGAGCAGTTGCAGCACGCCACCATTACGCTTTCAAACTTTGGCGCAATTGCAGGCATTTACGCAACGCCTGTGGTTACGCCGCCACAAGTCGCTATTGTCGGTGCAGGTCGAATCATTGAGAAGGTTGTAATTCGAGACGGGCAAGCTGTAGCAGTGAAAGCCATGCCGCTGTCGATTACGTTTGACCACCGAGCATGTACCGGCGGCGAAGCGGCAAGGTTCACAAAAGTACTGGCAGAGCATTTGAGAAAACCGAGTGTTTAGAGAACGTTTGTCATGAATAATAAAGGGCTTCCGATTGGAAGCCCTTTTGTTTTGAGGATGAATTTAAAGAGAGATTCCCTACTCCCTCATTCTTCGCTCTAGGGAATGACGCCCGAAAAATAGCGAACTTAAACCTTATCCAACAACTCCGGCATAATCTCAAACAAATCACCAACCAAACCATAGTCTGCGACTTGGAAGATTGGCGCTTCAGGATCACTGTTGATCGCCACAATCACCTTGGAATCCTTCATCCCAGCCAAATGCTGAATCGCCCCAGAAATACCCACTGCAATGTACAGTTGAGGCGCAACAATCTTACCCGTTTGCCCAACTTGCAAATCGTTAGAGACAAAGCCTGCGTCTACCGCAGCGCGCGATGCTCCAATTGCGCCCCCAAGCTTGTCGGCAAGCTGTTCCACCAGCGCGAAATTCTCTTTGCTGCCTAATCCACGACCTCCAGAGACCACGACGTTTGCCGCCGGTAGTTCTGGTCTTTCGCTTTCCGCTTTTTGCTGTGAAACAAACTCACTGTGCTCTGCCTTAATGACGGTTTCTAACGCCACGACATTCTCCACTACTGGTGAATCAGACACAGCAATTGCGTCAAACGCTGAACTTCGAACCGTCATCACTTTGGTAGCATCGTCCGAACGAACTCTGGCTAACGCGTTACCGGCATAGATGGGGCGAACAGCCGTATCGAGCGATTCAATTGCAATCACATCTGACAGTTGCCCGACATCCAATAAGGCAGCGACACGGGGCATCAGGTTCTTGCCGAAGGTACTCGCGGGAGCTAGGATATGCGAATAGTCCCGACCAACTTCGGCAATCAAGGTAGACAAGTTTTCTGCCAATGCATGCTGATATTCAGCAGTATCAATCGTAATGATCTGTGAGATGCCCTCTGCACACTTCAACTCATTCAATACCGAGTTGAACTGGTGTCCGACTAACAAGGCGGTGACAGGCAAAGAGGCACCGTTTTGTTGAATTTGAGAAGCCGCGCTCAACGCACGTAATGTATCGGCTGAAAGTGATTGGTTATCGTGTTCTACAACGACCAAGGTTGCTAACGGTTTGTTTTCCATGGTTATGCCTCCTAAATCACTTTCGCTTCATTTTTGAGCTTGTCGACTAACTCGCTCACACTGCCAACCATCTCACCGGCTTTACGGGCAGGCGGTGTCATGACTTCCAGCACTTGCTGAGAGCGTTCAACACTCACACCAAAGAAGTCTGGCGTCATTACCGATAACGGCTTCTTCTTCGCTTTCATGATGTTCGGTAGCGAGGCATAACGCGGTTCATTCAATCGCAAATCCGTACTGATGATTGCAGGCAGATCCAGTTTCAGAGTTTCTAAGCCACCGTCGATTTCTCTAGTAACCAGAACCGTTTCCCCTTCGACTTTCACTTCCGAAGCAAATGTCCCCTGCGGACGATTCGTCAGTGCTGCTAACATTTGCGCGACTTGGTTGTTATCCGTATCGATTGACTGTTTACCCAGCAGCACCAATTGAGCCTGCTCTTGTTCCATCACAGCTTTGAGTAACTTCGCGACCGCAAGCGGTTCTGGTGACTGTTCAACATCAATATGAATCGCACGATCCGCACCTAATGCGAGCGCTGAGCGCAATTGTTCCTGACAACTGGCGTCACCAATCGACACCACTAACACCTCTTCTGCTACCCCAGCTTCTTTAAGGCGAACAGCCTCTTCCACCGCAATTTCACAGAATGGGTTCATCGTCATTTTCACGTTGTTGGTTTCCACACCGGAACCATCAGATTTCACTCTTACTTTAACGTAAGGGTCAATTACACGTTTAATCGCAACCAGTACTTTCACATTCCCTCCTAGCAGATCGCAAAGCGATACGCGTCCTAGCAATTGGGTCATGCGTGACAAAGATTGGTGTTAAAGCTCAGCTTTTTCATTACCTTGATAACAAAAAATGCATTGTGACATTGTCACTCAAAATCTTTATCACGCCTTATGACGTTACCATTTGAGCTTAGTTTAGTTTACGTTTACGTCAACTGGACTATAGTTCTTTATACGAGCACTGCGTAATAGAAGAAGCACCTGAAACACAAAGAAAGATTTCGCATAAAGGAAGCAAGAAGATGGAAAGAGAATGCATGGAATTTGATGTGGTGATTGTCGGCGCCGGACCTGCAGGTTTGAGTGCAGCATGCCGCTTAGCGCAACTCAACCAAGAGCGTGAAGGCGAACCGCTATCTATTTGTGTGGTAGAGAAAGGCTCAGAAGTTGGTGCACATATCTTATCTGGCGCGGTTTTCGAAACGCGCGCATTAGGCGAACTCTTTCCTGATTGGCAAAACATGGGCGCACCGCTTTCCGCCGCGGTAAAAAACGATGCCTTCTTGTACCTAACCACAGAGCTTAATCACGTTCGTGTTCCCCATTTCCTTACTCCCAACCCAATGCACAATGACGAAAACAACTACGTCATCAGCTTAGCGAACTTGTGTCGTTGGTTAGCAGAACAAGCAGAATCACTTGGTGTTGAGGTCTATCCCGGTTTCGCCGCATCCACAATTAACTACGATGCATTTGGCGCAGTTACAGGGGTAAACACCAGCGATATGGGCTTGGACAAGAACGGAGAAGCCAAACCCAACTTTGAAGCCGGTATTGAGCTAAAAGCCAAATACACCGTATTCGCCGAGGGGTGCCGAGGTCATTTAGGTAAAGAGCTCATCCAACGATTTGGTTTAGACGACGATAAACAACCGCAACATTATGCGCTTGGGCTTAAAGAGATTTGGGAGTTACCTGCCGATGCTAGAGACCAATCAGGCAGCGTGATTCATTCTGCAGGGTATCCTTTGAGTGAATCCAACACCACGGGGGGCGGTTTTCTCTATCACATGGAGAACAACCAAATCGCCGTCGGGCTTATTGTCGACCTAAATTACAGCAATCCTTACTTGAGTCCGTTTGACGAATTTCAACGCTTTAAGCACCACCCTGCAATCGAACAACATTTGAAAGGCGCCCAACGCATCGCTTATGGCGCAAGAGCCATTGCGAAAGGTGGGTTATCTTCTCTGCCGAGACAGCAATTCCCCGGCGGTTTATTGATTGGTTGTGATGCGGGCACCTTAAACGTCGCTAAAATCAAAGGCAGCCATACTGCGATGAAATCCGGTTTGTTTGCCGCAGAAGCCATTGCTGAAGCATTCACACAATCCAATTCGGAACCGGATTACCAAACCAAGTTTGAAGATTCATGGTTGTATGAAGAGCTTAGTGACACACGCAACTTTGGTGCGAACATTCACAAATTCGGCAGCATACTCGGCGGCGCACTTTCCACCTTCGAACACAATCTGTGGCAGCCTCTGGTTAAGAAACCAATACCGTGGACAATCACAGATCCTTCGAACGATCATGAACAGCTGAAACCAATTGATGAGTGCCAACCTATTCAATACTCGAAACCAGATGGTGTAATCAGCTTCGATAAACCCTCATCGGTATTTTTGTCTGGAACACAACACGAAGAAAATCAGCCTTGCCACTTGCAGCTCGCCTATCCTCATATTCCGATTCAAGTCCATTTGAAGAAGTTTGATGAGCCGAGCCAACGTTACTGCCCTGCTGGCGTGTATGAAGTGGTAGAAGTAGAAGGCGAGCGAACATTTCAAATTAATGCCGCAAACTGTGTGCATTGCAAAACCTGTGACATCAAAGATCCTTCGCAAAACATCACATGGAAAGTACCTGAAGGTGGCGGCGGACCGAGCTATCAAAACATGTAGAAACGTTAGTATGTTGACGGTCTAATGAATGGATAAACAAACCGATTGGCAGAGCATCATTACTCCTGCCAATCGGCAAAATGATCAAGTAGAAAATCGATAGCTAATCGCGCTCGTAGAGGCAAAAAGTGACGATTCTGATACACAATCCAGCTGCTGTTGCCACTTCCCCAATAGGCCTCTAGGATTGGCACCAAAAGACCGGACGAAATAGCATCGTTAAAGCTGCTCTTCGGTAAGTACGCCACACCTAACCCTTCTGCACAGGCGTGCAAAACCGTATGTGCGTTATTGCTCTTCCATCTGCCCTGCACTTTTACGCCATCTAACGGCTTGCCGTCTTTTTCAAACAACCAAACGTCTTTGTTGGCAATAATGCAGCTATGACGCTTGAGTTGCTCGGGGTGCGTTGGCAAACCATGTTCATCGAGATAACGCTGACTGGCTGCCGCTGCCATCGGACGATCCACCAGCTTTCTCGCAACCAAGCCTGAATCACTCAACCTGCCATAACGAATGGCAAAATCGAAACCATCTTCAATAAAGTTGACCATGCTGGTATTGAAGTTGATCTCTACCGTGAGATTAGGATGTTGCTTGGCAAACGCCATCAAGGCAGGCGCTACATGGTTCTCAGAAAACGCACCAGCGACGCTCACACGTAACGTACCGCTCAATTGAGTTTGCTGCGTGGTGAGCTGTTCATTGGCTTGCTGAAGCCCAATCACCAACTCTTTACACTGCTGATAATACGCTTGCCCTGCTTCGGTTAGACTCACCATTCTTGTCGAACGTGCTAACAAAGCGACACCTAGTCGCTCTTCTAATCTTGTGACTTGGCGACTGACGTGACTGGTACTGCAACCTAACTGTTTTGCCGCTGCAGAAAACCCTAAGCTCTCAGCAACCGTAACAAACTCATTGATGCCTTCAAAACTGTCCATACTTACCTTTGCTATATAGCAATAATGTTTTGCCAATTAGTCGTATTATCACTTATTTGTTTAGCAATTAGTATGAGGGTGTTCAACAAATACACGTAAGCCAAAAAGGAAACCATCATGAAGAAAGTACTCATCATTGTGACGAACCATGCGACCCTTGGTGAAACTGACCAAGCAAACGGAACTTACGCGCCAGAGCTCACTCATGCACTTAGCGAACTACTGGGTGCAGGCTTAGCTTACGACATTGCTTCTATCAAAGGTGGGCAAGCACCACTGTACGGAACCGACATCGAAGGTGACGCAGTAAACGAGAAAATCTTGGCGGATGATGATTTCCAGAACCGCATCAACAACACGATTCCAGTGTCACAAATCAACGGTGACAACTACGATGCGATCTTCTATCCGGGTGGCTTTGGTCTTCTTTCAGACTTAGCAAGCAACGAAGATTTTGCCAAGATTTCTGCAAAACACTATGAAGATGGCGGTATTGTGGCAGCAGTTTGTCATGGTCCGGGCGCTCTTCTCCCTATCACGCTTAGCAATGGCGAAAAGCTACTTTCGTCTAAATCAGTAACAGGTTTCACTCGCGAAGAAGAGATCGACTTCGGCACCATCAACGACATCCCATTCCTATTGGAAGAGTCTCTTGCTCGTGGCGCAGCGCGCTACTCTAAAGTGCAACCATGGCAAGAGCTTGTGATTGTGGATGACCGAGTCATCACAGGTCAAAACCCAACGAGCGCACACGGCGTAGGTAAAGCAATCGTGGATCTATTGAGCTAGTCCCTAGACACTCTGCCCACGAAGAACAAGGGAAAGCCGCCTTCATGTCGCTTTCCTTTTTGTTTGTCGTCTATTTCACTATTCAGCCAAGACCGTTCAGTTCCCTCGCCCCTTCCCAATACAATAACGAGTGATGCCTCGCAAAACTTGAGTTACTTCAAACTCATCCGCTTGTATTTCTTTGATTCATTGAAACTCACCAAAGATTGAATCAAGGTAAGTTAACAATTCAATAACAACAAGTCAGGACGACAATGAATAATGAATTAGTACTTAAAACGCCTGATGCGCTCTCCATCCATGCCAGAGTTTTCCATCCTGAAAGCGAGGTAAAAGCTGGCATCATCATCAACGCAGCTACCGCAGTTAAGCAAAGTTATTATCAACGTTTTGCTCAATTCCTCGCGCAAAATGGTTATTTGGTGGTGACCTATGACTATCGCGGTATTGGTCAATCCGCCATTCAAGATACGCGCGATCCTCGCTTAACAATGCAAGCATGGGGAGAAAAGGACTTGGCAACCGTCATTGATTGGGCAACAACCCATCACCCTGCACTCGATTGGCACTGTATTGGGCACAGCGTTGGCGGTCAGATCTTAGGTTTAGCGGCAAACAACACGGTATTTAAAAGCGTTTACTGTGTTTCCTCTCAAAGCGGATATTGGGCAAATTGGGAAGGCATTGCTAAACCGCGCATGTTTGCCATGTGGTATTTCGCCGTTCCAGTGTTATCAACGCTGTTTGGCAAAGTTCCGGGAGTCTTTCTTGGTGGCGAAGCTCTACCAGAATGCATTGCCAAACAATGGGCATACTGGGGACGCGATCCGCACTACATCATTGATGAAAACGCCACACCAATCCGCGAAAATTTCGAGAAAATGACCTGTGATATTAAGTTCAAACTGATCGATGATGATATGGACTTTGCACCGCCAAAATCCGTCCATCAGCTTGCCAGCTTTTACAGCAACGCGAACGTCGAAATAGAGACAGTGAAAACTAAACAACTAGGTACCAAAGTGGGACACTTTGGCTTCTTCCGTAAGAAACATGAAGACGATCTCTGGCTAGATGCCTTAGCTTGGCTGAACAACCAATATCCGAGTGAGATAGAGTCGGTGGCGTAATGCGATATTATCGCCATTCCTCATCAATTCCGGATATAATACCACCCTTGTACCAACTGATGAATCATGACAATGCGAAAATACTACGTAACTGAAGGCGACACGACGTCTAAGAAAGAGAAAATTGCCTACCCAAAACTGGCGCTATGTGACCAATGTGTGGGTAGTTATGTTGTGATCAGTGAAGGCGAACGCACGTACGAAGAGTGCGCTAAATGCGGTGCGGACGATTAACGCTAACGCGATAAGTTAATGATATGAGGCAGGTTTGAATCTCTGCCTCATATTACTCTCCCAGAGCTGACTCTTCGCGCAATAAAATACAGCCTTTATAGTCCATCAGCCCTTGTGTGACGTGCACTTCACCTTGCTTTGAAACAACCACTGCCTCGATACCCTGTTGCTGATTTAGGTACGACATCGATTCTTCTACGCTTGATAAAAAGCCGGCGGTACTCCAAATTTCACCATCGACAGACAGGCGAGAGATAATCGTCAAACTGGCGATATCGGTTGAGATTGGCATCCCCGTTTTGGCATCCAACAAGTGATGATAACGCTGCCCGTTTGATTCAAAAAATCGCTCATTGATACCCGATGTCACCATCGACATGCCTTGTAAAGGTACGACGCGAAGGACGTCACCACGCTCTGATAATGGGTTCTGAATGCCCACATTCCATGCTTTGTTGCTGTTATCTGGCGAATGACCAATGGTCAGTACGTTCCCACCCAAACTGATAAAACCGCTTGGTACGCCTGCTTCAACCAGTTTGTTCTTTACCTGATCAGCGAAGTAACCTTTAGCAATCGCGCCCAAGTCTATCTCCATCCCCTTCTGACTTAAGAACACCGAGTGGTCATCTTCATTCAAAATGATCTTGGTAGGATCAACCAAGGATAACTTGTCGGCAATCAAGTCATGAGACGGCACTTTGGCATCCTTAAAACCAATTCGCCAAGCTTTTACAAGCGGACCAACTGCAACGTTAAACGGGTTTCTTGTGTCTTCACTGTGCTGTTTAGCAAGCTTAATCAGGTCAAATAGATCCTGCGCTACCACCACCGGTGTAATACCCGCATTTTGGTTGACGCACATCAGCTCAGAGTCTGGTTGATTGACCGTAAATCGCTCTGCGTAATCGGCGAGTTGCGCGTAGGCTTCTCTTATCAGTTGCTCACCGTTCGAGTGATACACCACCACATCGATAAAGGTGCCCATCATCTGAAATCTGGCGCTGTATTTATTGGTGCTCATCGATTTCTCCAAACACTAAATACGGAAAAAGAGGGAAGCATCACTCCCCTCTTATTGATTACTTATCTTGCTCTGTTTCGCTCTTGAATGAGTGCTTAAACAAGATCAGATGCACTCTCACCAGCGATACGACCATAAGTGAAGATATCGATCAGCGCGTTACCTCCGAGACGGTTACCCGCGTGGATGCCTCCCGTAACTTCGCCCGCTGCGTACAGACCTTGAATAACTTCGCCGTCTTTACCAATCACTCGCGCCTTAGTATCAATCTTCAAGCCGCCCATTGTATGGTGAACTGAAGGCTGACGTGGCGTCGCGTAGAACGGTGCTTTTTCCACTTTCAAACCGAATGCACTCTTATGGAACTCAGGATCCTGTCCTGCATCCACACAAGCGTTGTATTGTGCGATGGTGTTAGTGAGCTCTTGCGTCGGAACGCCAATTTTCTCTGCCAACTCTTCTAGCGTGTCAGCTTGAATAATGATGCCTTCTTTGATTTCGCGCTCGATGGTTTCATCTGACGTATTCGCTGCGGTTTGACGAATGTTCTCGTCCGCAATCATGTAAATCAGACCACCGTTATCGAAGAACGCCTCAGAAAGCACGTCACGGCTACCACACTCATCAACAAAGCGCTTACCTTGCTTGTTCACGAATACAAAGTTCTCTGGTGGCACAATCAGACCAGTTAACAGCGCACCTGATTTAGGGTCACCAACTGGCATTAATTGCACAAAGCCCATACCAACTAATTCTGCGCCCGCTTTCTCACCAATTTCGATGCCGTCACCAACCAATGCTGGTGAGTTTGTGGTCTTGATGTCGTCCGCGATTTCTTTCCAGTATGTGTTGTACTTTTTGATCATCTGAGTGTTTGCGCCGAAACCACCAGAAGCCAACACCACACCATGATTCACATGTAGGATAAGCTCAGTACCGTCCGCTTGAACCGCTTTGATGCCCACCACTTTACCGTTATCAACCATCAAATCCGTCGCTCGTGTATCTGTAATGATGCGACCGTTTTGCTCTTGGATGCGTTTTGATAGTTTGTCGACAAACTCTACGCCTTTTGGACGTTTAGGTTTGTGTGCACGACGCCACAAGGCACCAACAGGAATCTCAACAAAGCTACGGTCAAAATCAATGCCCTTTTCACTCAACCAATCAATGGATTCCATAGAGCGAGATGTTAGGGTTTCAACCAAATCGTATTGACCGTAAATCGATTCACCGTTCAGGTCAGTACGTTTGCCGCCAAGGTAGGTTTGAATGCGGTGTAATTCGACAGAATCAAACAAGTACTGCTTGCCGTTCTCAAGGTCCGTAAAGTAACCGTCCAGTTGCGCTTTAAGTACTTTGAAATCTTCAAGGTACTCACCCTCAAACTCGGATTCCGCTGTTTTCGCTAGCAGCATCAAGGTTTCTTTTTCGCCAGGAAGTGCTGGGAAATCACCTTGCCATTTTGGTTCTGCCGCGTTCACCCAACCGCCAGTACGCACCGTGTTACCACCGATTGCAGGGAACTTCTCAAGCAAAATAACCGACTTGCCTTTGTCTAGTGCCGTCAACGTTGCACTCAAGCCAGCACCGCCGCCGCCAACAACCACGATATCCACGGTTTCTTCGATGGTTTTCGATGACCATGCAACCGCTTCTTTGGCTTTGCAGCGCAGCGCTTCTGAGTTGCCGCCCGCTAGATCAACCGCGTTCGATACGCCGTCCAGTACTGCTTGGCTGCTGACTGTCGCGCCTGAAATCACGTCGATATTCAGTGTTTGACCATCAAGAATTTGTTGAGGAATACGTTCAAATGCTGGGTTTGCGATGCCGTCCGATTCTTTTGAAGAGTCCACCACAATGTCGAGGATCTTATCTTCAGAGAAAGTAACGGTAACAGGTAAATCACCATTGTGACCACGACCATACGCCGTGTATTCACCTGAGTTAAATTTGATTGGAACGTTCTGCAGCTCTTTGATGCGTTGGTGCTTCAATGCTTCTGCTGCACTGTCCACAATCATGTAATCCATGATTTCCCAAAGTGGCGTTGGAATTTGCAGCGCTTCTTGTTGCGCAATGTCCGCAAACTCAGCACAAGTTTCATCGTTAAGCGCTTTGTTTGCCCAAGTTGGTTCAACCAAATAACCTTTACCGACACTGACCATATCGTAACCTTGCTCAAGTGCGTTTTCTGCATCTTTGCGTTGAGCAATACCACCAACACCAATCACTGGTACTTTCGCCACACTTTCAGATTGAAGCTTGCGGTATTTGTCGATTAGCGGCTCTTGGTCCTCAGGCGTAACGATTGAGTTACGTAACCAGCTACCCATAGAGAAATGGAAGTAATCCAAGCCATGAGTCGCAAGCTTGTCTAATAGGAACATAGTGTCATCAAAGCGGATGCCCGGTTGTTCAATCTCTTCAGGAGAGAAGCGGTAACCGATGATGAAATCAGATTTGTTATGTTGCTCAGCCACTTGCTTAGTTTTTGCAAGTACAGCTAATGGGAAAGAAGTACGTCTTTCAATGTTGCCACCCCATTTATCGTTACGACGGTTTGAGTGTGGCGAGAAGAATTGCTGAATCAGGTATGTGTTTGCGCCGTGAATTTCTACGCCATCGAAACCAGCAAGGATTGCACGGTTTACTGCATCACCAAAGCGCTCGATCATCTCTTCGATTTGCTCTTTGGTCATCTCAAGTGGTGTTTCAGCATTGTCACGTAGCGCAGCGACAGGGCTTGCCGAAATCGGTTGGTGTCCGCCATTGAACTCAGGGTTTGCCATACGACCGGCATGGTAGATCTGCAGAATCGCTTTGGAGCCTTTGGCTTTAATCGCATCGGCAAGTTTGGTTAAACCTGCGATTTTGCTGTCGGTATCAATACCAAGCGCACCAGGGAAAGCACGACCGTAATTCTCGACAAACGCACTCTCGACAATGATAGCCCCTGCATCACCAGAACGTGCCGCGTAGTAGTTGATCATCTCTTGCGTTACGCCGCCATCAAAGAATGCAGACTGAATCGTCATCGGTGCCATCACGATACGATTATGCAGTTTGACCCCTGATTGAAATACAATTTCATCGACTAACTGAGCCATAAATAGTTTCCTTTAACAGATTAATTCTCATATCAAAGGCACCTCCAGTTCGGCCAGCGCACCACAAGTGTTTTTGATATGAAAACCAACGTCCTCATTCGATAACCACAAAAATATTATTGATTTGACCGTATGAGTAAAATGAATACTTTGCATTTTAAACATGACTACTGCGCATAGATAAGTTCAAACTACAATTCTTGGCTTTGATAAAATTAACTTATATACACAACAAAGATGATGCTTGAGATAAGGCCTACCCACCTTATTAAAACCAGACAAAGCCATATAAAATCAATAACTTATAAATTTCATTGCGGGAAGTAAAATAAAATAGGAAATATAGATTGGATCAAGAGACTGTAATCAAAATGGACAATGAAAAAATCAAAAAAAGCGGCACCTGAAATATCTCAGATGCCGCTCAAAATATTGGTTTCTAACTGGATAAGATTGCGTTATTCAGAAGTAAAAACGTGATGCTGGAACAACTGGTCAACAATTTCATGCGAGGTCGCTGATGCGCCCAGTTCTAGGCCAGACATGTCGAAATGCTCCAGTGCGACCGATGTAGATTGGCCTGTCTCATTCGTAATCGTTAGGTTGAGGGTATCCTGTTCACCATCAAAACTAGCGCTGACGTGATCCAACAAGGCTTCCATGGCCGCCACATCATCATCTGCTGGTGAAACAATATCACTCAAGTCTAATTTATCTTCACCGAGATTAAAGTCTTTGATGACATCCATAGATGTTTCAGAACTTAAAGACTCATTGGTGAAAGTAAACGTATCGCTCCCTTCACCTCCCGTTAGGATATCATTCCCTAAACCTCCGATGAGAATGTCATTGCCAAGACCACCCACTAGGATGTCATCGCCTGCAGCGCCATTTAAGGTATCTGCACCGTCTTGTCCCAGCATGATATCAATAGTCTCACTACCATCAAGCAAGTTGGCTAGGTCATTCCCCATGACAGCATGACGCTCAGTAGAAGCGACGTCTGCACCTGATTCACTAAGTGTTAGAGTAAAGACGTTGTCACTCACCCCGCCTCTTCCGTCTGACACTTTAAAGAGAAAGTTAAGATCAACTTGTTGGTTACCTTCTAAGGTAAAGCTATCACTTTGTGTAAAGCTGTAACTGCCGTTTGACTCGACCTCTAACAAGCCAAATGCCGTTTCTACATGTAAGCTCCCATCGACTTGGCTCGTCGAAGAAACAAGGTCTTGGTCGACGGTGACATCATGCAAATCAGCACTTAAAAGAGTGAAATCCCCATCAGCCAAAGAGACTGTCATGATGTCGCCATCTGCATCTTGGCTTCCTGACAGCAACTCACCAGCAATTGGTTCAGGTGAAAAATGATTTAGGAATTGGCCTAACTGCTCGCCAGAATCGATAAATACAACTTGGTCGCTCAATTCTTCCAGTGCTTGGGCTGCACTTTCATTGTCTGACGTTGCAATACCAATACCATAAACTTTGGCATCATGCGTTTGCTTATAGTCTTCCCATCGTTCATTCAAATCTGGAGCTGCTGTTTCACCTTCTTTAGGGTTTGGTGCGCCGTCAGAGATAAAGAAAATCGTATCTTTACTCTCCGTCGGTTTCTCTGGTCCGAAGAAGTCAAAGCCATCTTGCCATGGGTAGACAGCATTGCTTGCATCCCCAGAATCCATCACGGCTTCTAACGCTTTGCTGTAATCGGTGTTGGTACCATAGTCTATATCACACCAGTTACGGACATATTCTGCCACATCATTACGATAACTCAGGTCATCAACATTGCGCCCATTTAACTCCGGTGGGCGTGTCATTCGCTCAACCTCATCAAGCGTCAACCAACTTTGTGTTGATGTATCGCCATCAAAGCGAACCAAACGAATGTAAGTATTGGATTGCCCACCCTCTTCAATCATGTTCTCAACCATTGAGTGAAGGGCTTCCGCAGCTTTGTAAGCTCTTGATTCTGTCTTGGGTGCAGTAGCCTCACTACCGACGGTATTTTGCCCATCAAATGTGCGAGTCATACTGTTTGATTCATCAAACACAACCGTCACTTTGTTAATCGGCAAGTCTTCCATTTCAGCAAAGCCATGTACTGGCGATGAAGTTGGGGCATGGTTTTCAGTTACATTTAGAGTGACCTGAGTTGTGTCTTTATCCGTACCATCCGTCGCCGTGACTTCCAACTGATAACTATCCTGAACAGAGTGGTCTAGCTTAACTCCGTCTTTAAGCCAAATCTCACCGCTATTTGAATCTACGCGGAACAAATCGGCATCACCGCCACTTAGCTCGTATTTAATCGTATCTGCACCATCAGGGTCGAAAGCTCTAACCTTACCGACCAGCAATCCAGCTTCCTGCTCTGCAACGTTAAATGTTGCATTATCCGCAGTTGGCATACCGCTGACATCGGTTCCATGAGTCTGATCTGCATCAGTATTGCTAATAAACTCAGGAGCGCGATCTCGAATATCGATTGTCACTTCACCAGTCGCTGTATCGCCGTCTGCATCGAGAACGGTGATATTGAATTTTTCTTGTTGATGACCCTTAACATTCGTCGCTTTGTAGTCATAGCGACCATTTTCAAAGTTAAGAGTTAGCGTACCATGCTCAGTGTCGATCTCTGCTAACGAGTGTAGAGAGATAATTGCCCCGTTACTGGCACTTACTGTGCCATCAGCTTTATTGTAATGATAGGTTTCACCATCAACTTCAATTTGATCCACCCATTGGCTATCGCCATTAATATCATCTAGAAGATTGCTCTGAAGCTGCCCTGATACTGTTTTGTTCAGAAGCCCCTCTATTTGTGAGTCGTCAGTTACTACCAGTGCAGAGCCTTTATCGGTTGCAACTGGTTCTAGATATTTCATATCCGCACCAGCGCCAATACCAATTGACCAGATGTTCTCTAAAGATGCACCACTCGAACCGATACTGCGATCCATCGCATTTTCAAGAATGATGCTTTGCTCAGCTTCTGTCGGTTGATCCCAACCATTAGCCAAGTACTCGTAGCGCTGCTCACTTTCAAAATCGTCTGCTGTAGACCACTTCATTAAGCTCTCGCGCAACTCTGTATATGCCGGATCTGACGTATTTGTCCATGAATTGAAGTCGCTTGGCGCACCATCCGAAATAAAGTAAAGCTGATGATTGCTAGTGTCATCTGTTTCTTGACTAAGGTCGGTTAAGGCAGCATTTACTTGGTCAATCGCTTGGCTATATGGCGTCCAACCACCACGACCAATCGAATCCAAGTAAGCATCAATATCATCTACCGATTCCAGCCATTCAGACGTTTGACCATCTGGATAACCTGAGTGCGTCGCAATCTTAAATCGAACGTCACCAAGATCATCATACTTTTCAAACATGGTCTTAATTGCACTGCGTGCTAGGTCCCAGCGGGTAACTTCAACGCCTTGCTCGTTTTTAACCATGTCATCCCACATTGAACCCGATGCATCTAACGCGATAACAACACTGTTGTTTTGTGGGTCAACATCCATGATTTCATGGTGCTCTGAATTAACTGAAGGTAAAGAGTCAACAACACCAAGGTGCAAAGTTGCATTTTCAACTCGGCCACCCGCATCCACTTGAACGCTAACAGGGATATCTAACGTGTCAGCACCGAGTTCCGAGTGATCTACTGGCTCATATTGCTCGACGGTGTAATGCCCAGTTTTACCATCAATGCTCGCTTCAATGACTTTGACCTTATCATCACCTGAGCCAACATATCCGGTTAAAGTACCGCGATCATCACTAACTTCAAACAAAACTGGCTTGCCTTCACTGGTAACGTTCTCCAGATTCTGTTCAGAATCAAATCGGAACTCAGCATCTGATGCAGAACCAAGGCTGGCAACTAAATCACCTTCAGCATGTACGCTAGAGTTCGCACCAACTGCAGACTCATCGAGCGTGATATGCGAATCATCCAATGAAATAGGCTCACCTACCACATGCACTGTCACTTCAGCTTTATCAGTCAGGCCATCCGCATCTTCAATGACGTATTCAAATGAGTATTCCTTTATTTCCCCAGTCTTAATCGTGCGCTGATCTTCTGGCAATGACTCAAGATACTTGGCTGCATCAAACACCAATTTGCCATCTACTAGGTTTAGATATTCTGTTTGTGGGTAGTCGATAATGGTCAGTTCATCACCGTCTGGATCGCTATCATTCGCTAACACATCCAACTCTAGAATACCGGCTCCTGTTGTTTGATAGTCGTCATCAAAGCTCGTCAAATCGGCGGAAACTTGTGTTACAAAGTACTCCGAACCCTTAGGATCAACCACACCATCTTTGTAACCCACAGCTGACATTTCAATGCTATCGAAATATCGACCGTCCGCATCAATACTTACAACTTGCTTACCATTGCCAGTACCTTCAAATACCCCCGAAGCGACAACCTCACCTTTGTAGTAAGCCTTCCAAACACCGCGCTCAACTCCAGGCTCCCAAGAGCTCCAAAGATTGTTAACTTGTACTTCAGCATGATCTGCGACTTGTCCATCAGCGAAAGTGAAACGCATAGCCTCACTGTGTGAAGTAGCGTCATCGAACCCAATTTGACCATCTTTTACCTGATCTGTACCGCCATCTAAGGAAGAGCTAACCCCAAACTTATGCGTACCACCGTCACCGGTGTAATCCGCCTTGTTAGCGTCACCGACTTTGTTACCAGTGTTGGTATCAACGATGTAGTAATCCACACTAATATCGGTACTGTCATCCCAGTTCGTGTGATCTAAAACCTTAGTCTCTTTCTCAATACCTTTGTCATCTTCAGCGATCGGAGCTTCGTTAATATCATTTATCACGACATTGACGTTGGCAATGTCCTTTGCCCCAGACTGGTCTTCAGCTTCTACCAATAGTTGGTAGCTATCTGACGTTTCATGGTCAAAGACTACGCCACTTTTAACGCTGATCTCACCTGTGTGACTATTTATTTCAAAAAGGTCAGTATGATTGGTTAACTGATAAGTTACATTGCTGCCTTTATCGACATCAAATGCCTCAACCTTCCCAATTATGCCTGCAACAGCATTCTCATTAATGCTAAATTGGTAACTATCGGTATCAGCTTTACCGTCTTCATCAAGGCCGTGGTTATCATTTGTTCCACTAATAAATTCTGGAGCATCGTTGTTACCAGTAATAGTCACAACCACGTCATGAGTCGTGCCATCCGCAGAAGTCACGGTCATAGTTCGAATCACCGGATCGCTATCAGCATCTAGCGCTTGCACGTCTGGGTGACTGTTGTTCAGCTCATAGGTCCATTTACCATTCTCATCGATCGAGAAAGTACCCCAATCACCATCTTGAACGTTGGTTTGTGGTTGGAATACCGCTTCACCTGAATCAGGGTCGTCCACATTTAGGTTACCGCCAGTGGTCAGCGTAACGTCTTCTTGGACTGCGCCTTTGTCATCACCCGCTTGGTCTGGCGTAATGACCGCTTTGTCGTCTGAGCCAGTGATTGTCACGACCACTTCATGAGTGGTGCCATCCGCAGACGTCACTGTCATAGTGCGAATAACCGGATCGCTATCAGCATCTAGCGCTTGCACATCTGGGTGGTTGTTGTTCAGCTCATACGTCCATTTACCAGTCTCATCGATCGAGAACATACCCCAATCGCCGTCTTGAACGTTGGTTTGAGGTTGGAATATCGCTTCACCCGCATCAGTATCCTCCACGTTTAACTTACCACCCGTGGTCAAGGTTACATCTTCTTGAACCGCACCTTTATCATCACTCGGTTGGTCTGGCGTAATGACCGCTTTGTCGTTTGAACCAGTAATCGTCACAACTACATTATGAGTCGTGCCATCCGCAGACATCACCATCATGTTACGAATAACTGGATCGCTATCGGCACCTAACGCTTGTACATCTGGGTGATTATTGTTCAGCTCATACGTCCATTTACCAGTCTCATCGATAGAGAAGGTACCCCAATTACCGTCTTGAACGTCTGTCTGGGGTTGGAAAACCGCTTCACCTGCATCAGGGTCGTCCACGTTTAGGTTGCCGCCAGTGGTCAGCGTTACGTCTTCTTGAACCGCGCCTTTATCATCACCCGGTTGATCAGGTGTGATGATCGCTTTGTCGTCCGAGCCCGTGATTGTCACAACCACGTCATGAGTCGTGCCGTCCGAAGACGTCACTGTCATGGTACGAATCACCGGATCGCTATCGGCGTCCAACGCTTGCACGTCTGGATGATTATTATTCAGCTCATATGTCCAGCTACCTTGCTCATCGATCGAGAACGTACCCCAGTTGCCATCTTGAACGTTGGCCTGTGGTTGGAAGACAGCTTCACCTACATCAGGGTCGTCAACATTCAAATTACCGCCAGTAGTCAGCGTTACGTCTTCTTGAACCGCACCTTTATCGTCACCCGGTTGATCCGGTGTGATGATCGCTTTATCGTCTGAGCCCGTGATCGTCACGAACACGTCATGAGTGGTACCGTCCGCAGACGTCACTGTCATGGTTCGAATCACCGGATCGCTATCGGCATCTAGCGCTTGCACGTCTGGATGATTATTATTCAGCTCATACGTCCACTTACCTTGCTCATCGATAGAGAAAGTACCCCAATTACCGTCTTGAACGTCTATTTGGGGCTGAAAGACGGCTTCACCTGCATCAGGGTCGTCCACGTTTAGGTTACCGCCAGTGGTCAGCGTTACGTCTTCTTGGACTGCGCCTTTATCATCACCCGGTTGATCTGGTGTGATGATCGCTTTGTCGTCTGAGCCCGTAATCGTCACTACAATTTGATGTGCTCCCCCTCCGACAGACTGCACAGCTATAGTACGAACAACTGGTTCACTATCGGCGTCTAACGCTTGCACGTCTGCGTGACTGTTGTTCAACTCATACGTCCAGTTACCATCTGCATCGATAGAGAAGGTGCCCCAATTGCCGTCTTGAACGTTAGTTTGAGGCTGAAACGCTGCTTCACCCACATCAGGGTCATCAACATTTAAATTACCGCCAGTGGCTAGCGTTACGTCTTCTTGAACCGCGCCCTTATCATCACCCGGTTGATCTGGCGTAATAATGGAGTTGTCGTCTGAACCAGTAATGGTGACTACAACGTCATGAGTCGTGCCATCCGCAGACGTCACTGTCATGGTGCGAATAACCGGGTCGCTATCAGCGTCTAACGCCTGTACATCTGGGTGACTGTTGTTCAGCGTATACGTCCAGTTACCTTGCTCATCGATAGAGAAAGTACCCCAATTACCATCTTGAACGTTGGTTTGTGGTTGGAATACCGCTTCACCTGCGTCAGGGTCGTCCACATTTAAATTGCCGCCAGTGGTCAGCGTTACGTCTTCTTGAACCGCGCCTTTATCATCACCCGGTTGATCTGGCGTAATGACCGCTTTGTCGTCTGAACCGGTGATCGTCACAACCACGTCATGAGTGGTGCCATCCGCAGACGTCACTGTCATGGTGCGAATAACCGGTTCGCTATCAGCATCTAACGCTTGCACGTCTGGGTGACTGTTGTTCAGCGTATACGTCCAGTTACCTTGCTCATCGATAGAGAAGGTACCCCAGTTGCCATCTTGAACGCCTGTTTGCGGTTGAAAGACAGCTTCACCTGCATCAGGGTCGTCCACGTTTAGGTTGCCGCCAGTGCTCAACGTTACGTCTTCTTGAACCGCGCCTTTGTCATCGCCCGGTTGATCTGGCGTGATGATCGCTTTGTCGTCTGAGCCCGTAATTGTCACAACCACGTCATGAGTCGTGCCATCCGCAGATGTTACTGTCATGGTACGAATAATCGGATCACTATCGGCGTCTAACGCTTGCACGTCTGGGTGGCTATTGTTCAGCTCATACGTCCAGTTACCTTGCTCATCGATAGAGAAAGCACCCCAGTTACCATCTTGAATGTCCGTTTGGGGTTGGAAGACCGCTTCACCTGCATCAGGGTCATCCACGTTTAGGTTGCCACCTGTGGTAAGCGTTACGTCTTCTCTTACTGCCCCCACGTCGTCACCATCAATTAACGCCGTGGAATTACTACTATCTATTTCAGTAGAACGATGCACGTCAGGCAAAACATTGGTATCGCTCTGCTCACTGTCTAAACCTGAAGTTTCAAAAAACGTACTTGCCAAAAGTTCAGCCCCTAAACGTTCAATCGTTCCGGAATTGGTTAAGCTAGAACTTAATTGCTCACCTGCAGCAGTAGCGTATTCTTCTCCTAATTCTGTAGGGTCATCACCTTGCGCAACGGCTTTAATGATTTCCTCAACTTCAGGAGATATATCTGAATTTGTATCACTGCGCTCTAATGAGGCATGCGCAGGTAGAGAATCACCATTCAACGTCTCCACAACAATCTCACCCGGAAGTAGGCTATCTTTAGATTCAACCACCCTAATATGACCATCTTTACCGATTACAACATACTTTTCCGTAGCTGAACTTGACTTTCCAACCAAAGTTATTTCCCCATTTAGCAGACGAAATAGGCCTTCCCCCCACGGTTAAACCAGGAAATGAGAACTATTTCAGGCAGTGATACATTTAGTTAATAATTTATCATTAATTACTCAACGTAAAACATGCACTTTTTCCATCAATAAGTTTCATGTTTTAAATTTGTTTTATTTTCCCTAAGAAAGTCATATGTTATGCGGCTTATTTTTAGGGACTTTGTTCCAAGAGATTACTTTTTTAGAAAAGATGGCTTAAATTAAACAAGCCAGATTTTACACAAACGTTTTCTTTAATATATCCAGTTCTTAAAGTTTCATTATTGAGACAGTAAATTAAAGATAATTAGCGTTGCGAATTATTTGGGGAGACTTCCTTTGAAGCTTAGTAGTATTAGTATTTGTTGTTTTGGGTTGTTAATACCTCTTCATTCCAGTGCCCAAACATTGGAGCAGGCCGTAGCGGTTACATTTGCAACCAACCCAGAAATCAAAAGTGCGTTCAATGAATATATGAGTAAGCGCTACATCATTGAACAATCCACTGGTGCATACAAACCGACCATCGATTTAGACGCAGGTATCGGTTATGAGGGCATAGATCCTGCGAACTCCGCAGATAGAACCGACATGACCCGTAAAGAAGCCGCAATTACATTTAACCAGCTAATTTGGGATGGCTCTAAAACTCTTTACGATATCGATCGCACATCAGCAGATGCAGAATCGGTACGTTATCAATTGCTTGCTGATGCTCAAAATATTGCCCTACAAGTTGCTAAAGCGTATCTGGACGTAATTAAGGCACAGCAGTTCATTACTCTTTCAGAAAGCAACTTAAATACGCACGAGCGTATTTATACTGATATCAAAAAACGCACAGAATCGGGAATAGGCTCAGTCGCCGATTTGACTCAAGTTGAAGGTCGCCTAGCAAAAGCTCACAGCAATTTACTAGCTGCACAAAATAACTACAAAGATGCGCAAACCACATTTATTCGATTAGTGGGTGAAAACCCTCAGGATCTGATCTTTCCACGCGCAGACCAAAACTTTATTCCTAGCTCCTTGGATGAGGCCAAAAATCAGGCTTTTGAAAACCACCCAGTAATAAAGATAGCTTTAGCAGATGTCGACTCTGCAAGATTCCAGTACCAGCAAGCAGATGCGAACCACTATCCAGTAGTTTCCGTTGAAGCAGCACAAAACTGGCGTGATGATGCAGGAGGTATTGAAGGTAACAGTTCTGAAACCACTGCTATGCTTCGCGTCCGCTATAACCTATATAATGGCGGCAGAGATTCAGCAAACACTGATAGTATGGCCTACCAGCTCAACAAAGCGAAAGACCTACGTGAACGTGCCTACCGAAGTGTTGAGCAAGAGCTTAGTCTCTCATGGAGTGCTTTAGAATTGACTGGCAAGCAAAAAACCTTTCTAAGCCAACATGTTGATTCAATGTCAGACACCGTTGTTGCTTATCAAAAGCAGTACCGTATTGGTAAACGTACATTGCTTGATTTGCTCAATACTGAAAATGAGCTATTTGAATCCCGCAAAAACTACCTCGAAACGCAGTTCGATCAACAATACGCTAAATACCGAACTCTAACTTCTACAGGAAAACTTCTTGATGCATTGCGCGTCGATATTCCGCAAGAATGGACTCAGCCAGTAGAGTACTAAACACGATGAAAAACAATACCTTAATATTTCTAGCTCTATCAACAATGAGCCTAAATAGTGCATTTGCGACTGATAAGTTCGATTACATCCCTACTCCGGAGCACATTCAAGTTGCTGACCTTCATGACGTAGATAACGATGGCGTAATCAATGCTCGTGATCTATGTGCGAATACCCCTGTTGGTGCCGAAGTAGATAATGATGGCTGCGAAACCTACCTAAACAAAGAAGAACAGTATCAACTTAAGATTTTGTTTGCTAATGATTCAGACAGCATTAATCCAGTATTCCAACGTAAGATCACTGAATTAGCAGCATTCCTTAAGAAGTACCCTACGACTTCTATCGAAATACAGGGTTACGCAAGTAAAGTTGGTACCGCGACTTACAACCTTGAGCTATCACGCCGCCGAGCAAGTAACGTACGCAACCTATTAATTAAGCAAGGCATTTCAGAGGAAAGGTTAACTATTGTTGGCTTTGGTGATACCCATTTAGCTAAATTGGGGACAGATGATGTCAGCCACGCTTTAAACCGTCGTGTAACCGCTACCGTCATTGGCCACAAAGGCATGGTTAAAGATGAGTGGACGATATTTACTACCTTTCCCAAGGTAGACTAACACCCCTGCCTCTGGCCAGTTTTCATCAATGGCTAGAGGCATCTCCTTTGTACTCAATAAAACAGATATCAGTACATTTTACTGACTTAAACTAGAGGTAATCACCACTATTCATTTAGAGAATTGAGCTCCGTACGAAATTAAGAACTATCTAATTAATATAGTTGTAACTTACTTTAGAAAATATTATTAACTTATTTAATTATAAAAAATAAAAGCTGTCAGATAAAAATAGTAGTAACATATTTCACTTAAACAAGTGATTGCACTTTTTCGAACGAGTTACAGTGAGAAGTCTTAGCTAATCCAAAACTAGTGGTTGGTTATTTTACATACTAAAGTCGAGTGTCGCATTCCTATCTATTTACAAACTATGGCGCTGCAAAATGACCGAAACATGCCTTCGCAGATTGAGTCAGTTATTAAATCATTATAATCATTCGCAATTGCATCAAGTAAGCTTAGATGAGTTAGAAACCGTATTCGCAACTTCTCGGCGTAATACTTCCAACGTTATAAAAATGCTACATGACTATGGTTGGATAAGCTGGACACCAGGTCGTGGCCGTGGAAAAGCTAGTACTCTCAAGGTTATGATTTCTATGCACCAAGCCCTGTATAGAACTATCCACCATGAAATTAGCACTGGTAACTTCGATGCTATCCCTAAATACCTAGAAACGTATAAAACGGTTGCAGCAAGTGCACTCAGCCAAGCAATGGCTGAAGCAGCACAAGAAAATCAGAACGCAAATTCTCTTATCATTAGCCAATACCCTTGGGTAAATGAACTCAATCCATCAGTGACATATCGCTTTTCAGAGCTCCAAGTCATACGAAGCATTTATGATACCCTATTCACTATTGATTCTAATGGTCAATTAAAACCCCACCTAGCCTGTGATTACCAAGCTGAAGGTAAGTATATCTATATTTGGCTTCGTCCGGATATCCTAAGCCACGACGGTCTCATACTCGAAGCTAAAGATGTCATCATTGCACTGAAGCAGTTAGTAACAACTGACGGTCCTGTAAAAAGGTTGTTTCAACAAGTCACCAAAATTAGCTTTGATGACATAAAACAAGCTATCTGCATCGAGCTTGTTCAGGAGAACCCCTTATTTATCTACTGCCTCGCTACCGCGAATGCATCTATCGCTTCCAGACGCCACAAAGCCTTTAGTCATCAAAGAAGTGTGGCAATTGGCACAGGCCCATTTAAGCTAGAGTACTGGGAAGAAGATAAGATAGTGATGAAAAAGCACCATCATTACTTCGCTAAGAAAGCACTATTGGACCAAATTACCCTCTCCCATCAGGGAGAAGATCTCGATAAGCACCTTAGTTACAACCAAGACTCTGATGATAATGAAAGTTACACGATCCAAGCTTTTTCTTATTTGGCACATAACCGTCGTTCCAGCTGTTCAATTAGCGATCAAACGTGGCAACAGTTATTTACCTTTATAGAAAGTCGCCGATTTGAATTTGCTGCCAATAGTGACTTAGACGTAATGGAGATGCTTGGAGCGTCAGCACCAACGAGTGATGTGCCAAAGTTGACAGGCACTGTTGTGTTAGCGCACCCAAAATGGACCATCAAATACCTAGAAAAAATGAGCAATTGGCTAGTAGCTTTGATTCGTCAAACAGGGTTAAACGTAGAGTTCGTAGAATTATCTGATGCAAGTAAACCCCAGCTCGTAAAAGAAAGTGCAGATCTGCTGATGATTGAAGATCTCATTGAGCCGCCATTAGAATACGGTGCATACGAATGGTTGCTTACAGGCACTGGTATTCGTTTTATCTTTGACCCAGATGAGTTTGATCAACACTTTGATGCTGTACACACTGCTATCTCTCAAGGAGCACACAAAGGACGATTAGTAGAAGTACTGGCCACATTGAGGCATAGCGCTAGCATCTTGCCGCTATTTTGGGGCCAAGAACAAGTGACCTGTCAAAAAGGAGTGTCTGGCATACAAATACGTAAGTCTGGATACAGTGATTTCTATAAGCTAAGGATAAATTCCCCTAGTTAAATCTAACTATTTGAGTATAAAAGCTGGGTGCGATTGGACTCATCCTTCACATCCAGCTTCAACATACAACATTTAAGCATTCAGAACTGGCACTAGACCTCTACCCCTGCTTCATCTTCTTCTACGATATCCGTTTCTAGGCTCGCCTCTTCGAGCCATTGCTTTAGAGATTCACTTGCTAGCACCTTCTGTTGGTAAGCTTTGGCACCTTCCGATAACTCGATACCGTAAGTTAGGAAACGCAATGCCACAGGTGCATACATGGCATCTGCAATCGACCATTCTCCAAATAACCACCCGTTCGGATACAGCTTGGCTTGTTCTGCCCAAATAGCGTCAATGCGTACAATATCTTTCCGTGCACCTTCAGTTAAATCGACTTTTCTGCGTGCGCGGATGTTCATTGGGAGTTCGTTTCTTAAGTCAAAGAAACCCGAATGCATTTCTGAGGCAATAGCGCGTGCTTTAGCTCGTTCTGCGGAGTTGCTTGGCCATGCTTTGCCTTGTAAGTATTGCTCGTTAACGTATTCCAAAATCGCTAATGAATCCCACACGGTTGCGTCACCATCCACCAAGGTAGGTGCTTTCGCCGTTGGTGTAATACCTTCCAAGGTCTTGTAAAAATCTTCCGTGAATAACTTGAGCTTGGTGACTTTCACATCCAGTTTGAATTGAGAAAAGATCAGCCATGCGCGCAGTGACCAACTTGAGTAGTTTTGATTAGCAATAAACAGTTTCATGACGCCTCCATGCGGTTCGTGTTTTGAGTACCCATTCACAATATCTGATTGTATTTAAGGGGACTAACGGATAGTTTTGATGGAACACTTCAACAAAAACGATGGATGAGTTTTAGATATGGATATCGATGCGTTACGCAGCTTTCTGGCTTTTGTCGAAACGGGAAGTTTCACTCGTGCAGCCAAGCAGATCAATCGCACCCAATCAGCGTTCAGTGCACAGATGCGTAAGCTGGAAGATGAACTCAGCGTCAGCTTGTTTGAAAAAGAAGGTCGCAACCTAGTATTGAGTGAAGCAGGGCTGGCACTGCGCTCTCACGCCGAGCAATTGGTCAGCTTGCACAATCAAGCACTGAAACAAGTGAAACGTTATGAAAACAAGCGCCCTCTTCGCTTAGGTTGCCCAGAAGATTACAACGACAATATCCTGCCTAAAGTCATCCGCGTATTGCAGCAATCTGAACCCACATGTTCTATTCAAGTCTTCAGTGAGCCAAGCATCACCTTGAGAGAAAAACTCGATGAAGGAAAGCTAGACGCGGCGATTGTGACAAGAGCACCGGACAGTGAAGAAGGTTACTGGCTAGCAAGCGACAAAGGCGTGTGGATTGCTCATCCTGATTTTGATATCAAGAACGCCCAAACTCTCCCTCTCGCCCTATTCCAAACCGACTGCAAATACCACGCGGCAGCGGTAGACGGGTTAACCAAACGTGGCACTCCTTATCAACTACTGGCATGTTGCAATACGGCCTCTGCACAAAGAGCGATTGTACGTTCAGGCATGGCTATCGGTGCTATGGGCAATATTAGCGTTAGCGAGGATCTTAAGATCTTAGACGATATGCCATCGCTGCCTTCCGTGGATATTGTGCTGGTAACGGGCGTCGAGCCTCATCCAATACTGGATAAAGACTGCTTGGAGCAATTGGTTGAGTTAATGGCTTAACCGGATTCGCTAACCAATCACAAAGTTAAATTCGCCCGTTAATCGCCCGTCGATTCGTATAGTCTCAAACTGTAGATAATCACGGGCTTTGCCTCCCCACCATTCATCACCCGTATTGCCTTTCAAGTACAACTGAGTGGTCAGAAGTTCTTGATTTTCTCGCCACAACTTAACGTGAATGTGCGGCGGACGAGAGGCATAAGGTACAGGGTACAAGGTCTGAAACAAGTAGCGACCATCCGATTGAGTTTCGACTGCGCCAAAGCCAGCAAAGTGAGCATCAAACTTATCGTTATTTGGCTGCTTGGGATGATCGTAAATACCCTGCCCATCGCATTGCCAGATTTCTACTTTGATGCCAGAGACAGGGTCTCCTGTTGTATCCAGTACTTTCCCTTGCAATATGAGGGGCTCCCCGATTAATCCTTGAGTCTGAATAACTAAATTTGATCGAAGAGGAATCCGAACAACCGGATAAAATGGACCTTCTGCTTGTTCAGGAGTTGGTTGCATTGGCGTTTTCGCTTTTAAACTGGGTGCAAAGATCAGAGTCCAAAGCGCCAAAAAGTGTCGTCGTTTCATCGTGTCACCAATTCAAATACACTGAGTTAAGTTTGGTGAAACTTGAGCGATTTGCCACGACCAATATAAAAAAAGCCCCTGCGAGAGAATCATCCACAGAGGCGAAGTGAAATCAAATTTATAAGGACAGTCTTATGCAGATTCGAACGCTAACGCTTTCTTCTCTACCTGACGGAATATCAGTGTAAGGATACCATTCACACCTAAATAGAACGCTCCTGCAATACCAAATACTGTCAACGTATCGTAGGTTTGTGCATTAATACGCTGCGCATAACCCATCAAATCCATAATCGTGATGGTACTAGCCAGTGACGTGCCTTTGAACACCAAAATCACTTCGTTAGAGTAAGCAGGAACGGCGCGACGAATTGCGTATGGCAACAATACTTTCAGTGTCGCCGTTCTGTTCATACCCAGAGCACGGCAAGCTTGCCATTGACCAGACGGGATCGCGTTAAATGCACCTTTGAACAACTGAGTACTGTACGCCGCAGTATTAAGCGCTAACGCTAACATCGCGCAAAACCAAGGTTGGCTCAACCAAGTCCAAAATACGCTTTCTCTTACCGCATCAAACTGACCCGGACCGTAGTACACCAAAAAGATCTGTACCAACAAAGGCGTACCAGTGAACAAGGTGATGATGCCACGACTTACCCAATGCAAACCCGGAGTACGTAAGATCAGAGTTAGCGTCATCATCAAAGCAAGAATACACCCCACAACCAAAGAGGCCGCTGTCAATTGAAGGCTAGTGCCTAAGCCATCCAGCATTTGCCAAACGTGTTGTTCGTTCATGCGGTTGCCTCCTGTCCCATGCTCATACCTTGAATTGAGAACTTCTTATCAATCAGTTTGACGGCACGTTGTGTAATGAGTGTAATGACCAAATAAATTGCCGCAGCTGTTGCGTACCAAGTGAAAGCCTCGTGCGTAGCTGCTGAAGTTAGCTGCGCTTGTTTCAGCAAGTCCGTCACACCAATCAGTGATACAAGTGCGGTATCTTTCAGCAGAACCAACCATTGGTTAGTTAAGCCTGGTAGTGCGTGTCTTACAGCTTGAGGCAAAACAATGCGAACAAAAGCGTGTGCTTGACTGATGCCGAGTGCACTTGCTGCTTCTCTCTGTCCTCTTCCTACGGCTTTCAATGCGCCACGTAGAGTTTGAGAAGCGTAGGAAGCGAAGATCAATGACAACGCCACCACGCCAGACAAGAACGGGCTAACTTCAATAAAGTCGCCGGTGATTAAAAACAGAACCTGTGTCGAACCAAAATAGATAAACAACACGACAAGGATTTCTGGCAAGCCGCGCACAATCGTCACAAACGCCGTCATTGGCCATTTAACGAAAACGCGGCGAGACATTTCACCACTGGCGAATACCACTGCCAGAATCAAACCGACTAAAAGGCTTGTGAATGCTAGCTGGACAGTCATCCAACTAGCTTGAACAAGCGATAAAGAGTAACCCGTTAGTGCCATATTACTTACCGAAGTACTTGTTGTAGATTACGTCGTATTCGCCGTTCGCTTTCACTGTTTTCAGTGCCGTGTTCAGCTTGTTCACTAACTCGTCGTTACCCTTATTTACCGCGATACCGAAACCGTTACCGAAGTATTTAGGGTTAGTGACGTGTTCACCCACGTACGCTAGGTTGTCTTCTTTCTTGAACCATTCTGCTACGACAGCTGTGTCACCGAATACAGAATCAATACGGCCATTTTTCATATCGATGAACGCGTCTTGGTAGCTTGAGTAAGGAACTGCGGTTACGCCCGGCATTTGCTCAATCAGGTAGCTTTGGTGTGTTGAACCATTTTGAACACCAACACGCTTACCTTCTAAACCTTTTTGGTCTGCCACTTTTTCCTTAATAGATACAAACGCTGCTGAGTTGTCGTAGTAAGGGTCAGAAAAGTTCACTTGCTCCAAACGCGCGTCAGTAATATCCATTGCAGAGATAGCCGCATCGTAACGCTTGAATTTTAATGCAGGGATCAGGCTGTCAAAAGATTGGTTGTGGAAGGTACATTTTGCTTCCATTTCTTTACATAGTGCGTTCGCCAGATCCACATCAAAACCTTGGATTTGGTTGTTTTCATCCATGTATTCGAACGGTGCGTAAGTCGCTTCCATCGCGAATTTGATCTCTTCTTGTGCTGCTGCGTTTGCTGCCATGGTTGCAGAAGAAAGGCCGATTAGTGAAGCTAGTAGAATCTTTTTCATTGCAATACTCCGTGTGTACTTAGTGGGCTGACACTCGCAATGACAGCCGAGCTTATCTGTTAAATAGACTGAACTTTAAAAACGTAATTTAGTGATTTAGGTAATCAGCAAACTGAGTGGTTTGCGGATTAACAAATGCGTCGTGCGTGCCGTGTTCTACGATGTGTCCTTGTTCTAGGTATAGAACATGGCTAGCGATTTTCTTGGCGAAATCCACCTCGTGGGTCACAACGACTTGTGTAATTCCGGTTTCGCTTAAATCATTAATGATTTTGACCACTTGGTTCGTAATTTCAGGGTCAAGCGCCGCGGTAGGCTCATCAAAAAGCAAGACTTCTGGTTTCATCATCAGTGCGCGGGCAATCGCCACACGTTGTTGCTGACCGCCAGAAAGTTGCATCGGCCATGCATCCGCTTTGTCTGCCAAATGCAGCGTTGCGAGAATTTGCATTGCCTGCTTCTTCGCTTCTTCTTTA
This sequence comes from Vibrio sp. D401a, assembly GCF_030248515.1. Classification (NCBI taxonomy): domain Bacteria; kingdom Pseudomonadati; phylum Pseudomonadota; class Gammaproteobacteria; order Vibrionales; family Vibrionaceae; genus Vibrio; species Vibrio sp. D401a. The sequence continues at coordinate 225,162 of NZ_JAHGAI010000043.1, forward strand.
TCCATGCCAGAGACTTTTATCGGAGCCTCAATCAGGTTCTCCACCACTGTCATGTGTGGCCATAGGTTGTACTGTTGGAACACCATGCCCACTTTACGACGAAGCGCTAAGCCTTGCTTCTCTTTGATTTCAGTTGAAAAGTCGAATGCGCCATCAGCGATGTTTAACTGGCCGTTATCCGCCCCTTCAAGAAGGTTAAGAACACGTAGCAGAGAGCTCTTCCCTGCACCACTTGGACCGAGTAACACCAGCGTTTCACCGCTTTCACAATTAAAACTGACATCGTGTAGAACTTGGGTATCGCCGTAAGACTTATTGATACTTTTAACTTGAATACTCATGCTGCCATACTGCATTAATTGTCACCTGGGACTTATACTAGCAAGAAAGAGATTTTATGCAATAAAAATGTATAAAAATTTATATTGTTAATTTTTTGTATAAGAAACAACCAGCCAAGCAGAGTATCTGACTGGTGCAATGAGTTCAGGTTTTAACGAGATTTGTTGAATGTTCTAATGGAAATGAAGTCAATGAAAGGCAATAAAAAGAGAGGCATGTGCCTCTCTTTCGTTGGTGTTAAGTCTCAATCTTGAACGAAATTACTTAGTTCAACTTAAACATGCTGACACTATCACGAAGCTTATTCGACATCGCAATCAAGGCTTCTGATGTATCCACATTGTCTTGGACATCTACCGTCGTATCACGTGCAAGATCATTCACGTTAATCACGCTTTCGTTGATCTCATGCGCCACCTGAGACTGCTCTTCCGCCGCTGTGGCAATTTGGTGGTTCATATCTTGAATTCGCTGGATTTCATGGCGAATCTGGTCTAGAGATAACGTCGCCTCTCCTGCCTTATCAAGCGTGCGTTTTGCACTGTCCGAGTTGTCTTGCATCAGCAATACCGACTTGTTCGCTTGCTCTTGCAGGACTTCAATCATCGATTGGATCTCATTGGTGCTTTGTTGCGTTTTCGTCGCAAGAGAGCGAACTTCATCCGCTACTACAGCGAAACCACGACCATGTTCACCGGCACGGGCTGCTTCAATAGCGGCATTCAGTGCAAGCAGATTCGTTTGATCAGCGATGCCACGAATCACATCCAGAATACCGCCGACATTTTCCGTTTCTGTATGAACGTTACGTATCACCTGTTGGACTTGGTTGATGTCGTTTACAAGCGTCGTAATATCAGAGTTCATTTGAGCAACAACCGTCAGACCTTGCTCTGAGCTGTTATTTGCATCACTTGATGAACTTGATGCCTCAACCGCACTCTGAGCAACCTCAGCAACCGTTGCTGTCATCTCGTTCATTGCTGTTGCAACTTGCTCCAGTTGCATCATTTGAGATTTAGACGAACCATCGACTTTAATAGATGAACGCTCTAGCTTACTCGACGCTTCAATGAGCTCTTCCGAAGACAAGTTAATATCAGTGATCATAGTCTTCAACTTATCTGCCATTAACAATGTTGAACGAAACACACCAATGTCACTAGCTTTTGCCGAAGGAATGTCAGTCAAATCACCATTCGCAATCTTGTCGACTAGACGTTCAATTTCTTTCGGCTCACCACCGATTGGGTTGTACAACAGCTTTTGAATAAGCAATGACGCACCTAGCGTACCAATAATAATGAACACAAGGCCAGAAACTAAGTTAGTGATCACCGCTTCACGAGACGTCGCTTTAATATCTTCCCAGCTTGCGAAAGCCCAAACGGTCCAGCCAAGTGCTTTCGAACGTTCAGATACTACATAAAACTCACCACGGTCTGGAACCATGTAAGAGTGTGAACTAGATGCATCGCTCGCGTACTGCTTGTATGTAGGACGTAACTCAAACAAATCTTCGCCGACAAGTTGCTCTTCATACGCCGCCATCAAGTAACCATCTTCACGAGCAACAAAAACATTGCTGTCTTCCGCCAACCCATTAATGAAGCGAGTCAAATCGTTCATCAGTAGGCTCAGACCAACAATCGCTACGACCTCGCCGTTTCGTTTTACTGGAATAACAAGAGAAATAGACATCTGTCCCGTACTCGCTTTAAACGGCTTAGTGACAACTTGGTCCTGCCCAGACATCGCCTTTACATACCACTCCCTTTGCAGCTTTTTAGCATTAAAAGTTGGATGCAGACCTTTTGAATCTGAATCGTAAAGAGTTCCGTCAGGAAGTGCGATGAAGTAGTTGGAAACCCCTAAGCTCTTTGTACCTTGAACCAACATCTCCACCATACGGTTATCAATAGATGCAGTTTGGTTGTTGACGACGATGGCAGAAGCTGTTGCTTCTAAGCTCGTAAAGTAAGTTTGAATCTTTTGTTCAACGGCAGAAGTAATTAAATGCGTGCTGGTAGAAAGGTTCGTTTGATAAGAATTTGTAGAAGAAGAGTTGATTTGGTTGTAACTCAACACTGAAATAATAGTTACGATCGAAATTATTAAAATACCTATCGATGCTAAAAGTTTATTTTTTGCATTCATGCGACATTTACCCAAAATGGTCAATGTTTACTTATTGTAAACAAGCGATTAAATAAAATAATGATATTTTTCTATCTGACTTTTATAAGTGTATATAGACAAAAAGTTAGCTTCATATGCACTTTCAATATAAGGAGAGTGACAATGAACTGAATAAACAAAAGGCGGTTAGCCGTATGCGAGTTGTCCCGTGCTGCTTTAGAGCTCACGAACGATAGTTCAAAATGGGGTGAACTCTACAAGAACGTCATATTGCAACTCAATTCTACCTGTATTAATTGATTTTGATAATAACTTTGATGAATAACTCAACAAAGATCACTTTTCAAATATAAAACCACTCCATTTAATAAAAGCCAATAAAACCTCATTGGATTATGTAAATTTGTCATTTTGACAAAAACTAAAAACATCGAACCTTTCATTATTCAAGTATCAATTATGAGACTCAATATATTAAATTTATAAAACGATGATTAATTTGGTTTATTGTTTTGATAAATAATTTAAATCAATCATATCTTCTGATGCACTCTTGAATTGGTCTGACCGATCGCTAATACTTCCTCGTAATTTGACTCGCAATTTGAGTAATCGAAGTTTTTTGATTGGGACAACTCAATAATGAAGCCATATCGTTTTGCGCTGCTTGCGCTTGGTTCTTTGAACCTATTTTCGCCTACTACTTGGGCTGGTACTGCTGTCGTTTTACCGGGATTGCATGAGCAAGGTGTCGATTTACAAGATGCTCCGCTCTCTGCCGATGATGTGATCGATTGGGAAATTAACAATGCCGATATTGTGTTTGGTGCTTACCCAAACAAGGCTGACAACGAGCGTGTCCAAGCCATCGGTTATATGTACAACCAAAAGCTTGAGCTGAATGCGAGTTGGGTAGAAAACGATATTCGCAACGAGGCAGAGCTGAATGGGATTGATTACGAGGATTACTTTCTCCATTTTGCCGAAGACACCATCATCGCAGAGGTAGACTCTAGCCATGGTGAAAATACCTTACTCAATAGAAAACCGATGATCGTTGGCTATACCGCCAGCGCTGACCACGCCGGCTTTTGGCTATATCAACAGCCACCATGGGATGCTGACGTATTTGGTCAGGCGAATAATGGTGGCGCGCTCTATGTTTATCACTCAGAGAAGTTCGACCGCTTAACCTTTAAGTTCTCTCAGTTTGCTCAAGGTGGCAGCTTCACGATTGAATACCCTTCTGCCATCGATTCCTTTGGTAAGGTAACAGAATGGAAAAGCTTCACGATTAAAAAAGACAAAACCGAGAACATGACTAAAAACCAAACGGTAAACTGGTCTGTTCCTTCTGATTGGGTTCGCGCTACAACACACGATGGCAGCGGGCAAACCTATGGTGGTGGTCAGTACTTTGGCTCCACCTTATTACGCGATGGCGGCCGTCTTTACATTGCGAAAATTACTTGGCATGACGAAAACATCGAGAATCGCCCTCGTCTAAAAGAAGTAAAGCTCAAAAACAGCTTCCAAACCGTTAAGTTGACCGACGCTCCAGTGGCAACACCTGAAGGTCAAGCTATTCAACGCTGGCGCAAAATTCGTGGCTTCGACAAGTCTGCGGATCTAAACCGGGACAATTATCTTTCTTGGAATGAATACAAAAACCGTTCGAATAAGAATGCAACGGCACGATTTCGTTGGGAGTCACGTGTTATTCCATTTGGCCGTATGTGGAACCAAACCTCTTCTTGGGCGTTAACCAATCTCGGCAACCCCGACTTTGCCAACGCTATGCACCACTATTACCAAGCTGAATGGGCGAAGCAAGGTTTAAACGGTGCGTACAACGACGATACGAATAAGTTACTCGGAGCAAATCAGTTCTACGTTTATTCCGGTGGTACGGTGGATGAACTTGGTTTGGTGGCGGGTAGCCAAGCTGCTGACCATGCTTACAAAGCGCAATTCTCGGCTTTCTTAAACAAACTGGCGACGCTGGATGCGGATGCGTTAATTGGCCTCAACATCGGCACGGCAAACTTATTCGGTCGCAATGGACAGAACCACTTAGTTGAAGCTGGTACTCTGTACTTACGCGAGCATTACCTTTTCCCTTCTACTGGCTTTAGTGGCTATGCTGGCTTAGCTAAGTTTTGGGATAACTCGGCACTCGCCAAAGCTGGCCAGAAAGTGATTTATCAAGCGACCACGCGTTATGGTCGAGTTCAATACTTTGGCAACACTGAAGATAACTGGAAGCAGGACCAATACTCTGCACTGGCAGCGTTTTACTTAAATCATCACCCTGATGGCAGTTACTTTAATCAGTGGAACAATGGTTACCTATATGGAAGTAATAACACTACAGGTGATAACTTCTGGAAGGCTGGCGTACCAAAGAATATTGCGTATCAACCAAGTGCCTTACTTGCCATTGATTTGGGAGAGCCTGCCAATCAACTCCCCGAGGACGCAGAGGCCATCCCACTGATGATGTCCACCAGCACCCCTTACCCAGCGGATTACACGGTTATTGGTGATTCGTCGATGAACGAAGTGGTACATGCAGATCTACCAGATGGCATTACTTACGTTTCTCCTACGTTCACCTACTTTGCGTATCGCTCTGAGAACAATGTGGTGGCTCAAGGCCCTGCAGAGATGGTATTAGCGCGCGAGTTTAGCAAAGGCAGAGTGTTGTACCGCACCGACTTTTTTGGCAAGAACGTGGACTATTTCACGGCGCCTAAAATCACCGTCACGCTAGAAAAACCAATGCGACCTGTCGACAAGGACGGCTATGTTGGAGACTATGTTTCCGACATTCATATTGGTGGATACGAAGGACTGTTCTTACTGTATTGATCCGCGACTTAAGGCCCCTTTCCCGAAGCCTTGCTAGAACTGGGCTTACACTACGAACCATACGCGCTTTGAGGTGTGCCAGATTACGTGCCTGAAGAACTGGTATCAGAAGTAAGCGACCTAACGAAACCAGAAGTCGTGGCGAGGATGAAATCGGATATTCAAGGCATCACCCCTGGGGCGGGTACTACGCGCTTTTCGATTAAGATGATGGACGAATACTCGCTGACCCAAGCAGGCTACCATTTCCACACAGGGACGGAAGAAGATTGCTTTACTGCATTTGAGAAGGCGGTAGAGAACAAACAGTGGGTTATCGTGCCGCTTTGAAAGCCTCAATTTCTTCACTATAAGTACGCAATTCGAGAAATCGCAGAACCAAAAGGTTTGCTGGGTATTGTCGATAAAGCGGTATTGCTATTGCGCCAAGACAAATCAGATAAATTTACTCAAGATGAGTTGAATAGATTGGACACGCTCCGTTTCTCAAACGATATCATTGCGGAATTGGATTACAAAATCTGTCGTGAAGGACGAGATTTAGACACGGTGACACGTGAGTGGTTGGATAACCAAGCACAATAGACTTAATTACAATCTCAGTGCCTTGCCGTGCTTAACGCGTATGGCAAGGCTCGGTGCGCTAGTACATGGAATTCCCGTTTGCTGTCTCTTTCGGTATTTCCTGCAACGCATCCCAATGCTCGACAATCTTACCGTTTAGATCAAAGCGGAAGAAATCCATCGTCACGTATTCCACATCATCAGGCCACGTCTGATGAGTATGCAGTGCCACCAAATTCCCCTCTGCAACAGCGCGAACAAACGTAATATCTTTCTCTGGGTACTCTTCCTGCATTCGTTCGAAATAAGCGATAAAAGGATCAGGGCCATTACCTACCAACGGGTTGTGCTGAATGTACTCGTCCCCGACGTAAAGTTCGACCGCTTTTCTTGGGTTTCCTCGATATGCCATCTCATAGAAAGCAATGGCGTTACGTTTGTTCTCTTCTATATCGATTTGCATGGTGCTCATTTGATTCTCCTTCGTCATGCAAACAACCTGTCATTAGCGTAGTTGAGAATCACAATCCTGCTTTATTATTAAACGAAAAGAGGCAGCATTCAGCTACCTCTTTTTCTATTCTCAGTGATTCCGATTTGGTTGCGCTACACTAACTCGCCAGCACCTTGTACCGAACGTTCACTGTTCTCGACAAGGAAAACCGTGGCAGTTTGTTTAAGCGCGTTCCATTCTGCGTCCTCGACAAAGATGCCCTCTTCCCATGATGTTTTCTGCGCACGGCTCAACTCTTCACCATCAATATGAATTGCGTAACCTTGTGAACTTGCTTCGATATCAAAATCCGTTACGGCAAGCTCTATCGTCATACTGTGATAGTCGGTACTGTTATCTTCAATCTGGTCAGAAAAGAATACCTCTGGTGCTATCCGCCCACGATTTAACACATACAAGGTTCGTTTTGGGCTAGTGCCATTAACCCACTGAGCACGGCACGCAATGCCTTTGGCAGATAGCCTAACTAGCTCACTAAACGCTAACCAACGATTGTGGCATTGTTTGAGTGTGATGGTGACGCTCTTGCTGTTGACCATTTTCTCAAGCGCAAAATCCAACACCGCCGGTAAATGACAGGCGATACTGCCATTGTGTAACTCGACTTCGATATGAGAGTCGGTGTTACTCGTAATAGTGACCGCACAATCTGAATCTAAGTTGAGAAACAGGCTGGCGTTGTTGAAGTGACGCACCCCGTGCAAACCCACCATTTGCAGATCCGCAACCATATTGGCAATCACATCGGCTTCACCGCAATGACGGCGCATACCAAGAAAAGCTTTGTTTACTGCTGCTACCAGCTCGTTATGCGAGACGATCATAATGCAAAACCTCCACTGATTTTTTGATTGTCGCTTTGCGCGATTTCTTCACGCTCGGGCATGGTTGGAAAAATCCACGTATCGCTGAAACGCGGGTCCTGAATCTCATCAAGCAAAGGTGCGCCTTGGAAGAAGGTCACGCGCACCCATCGGTCTGAACGTGGATCGAACTTGGTCGCCCCAAAGATAGCCAACTTACAACGCAGAAGATGCATTGGTAGTGCGTCTTCACGTAGCACGTTCATCTGGATATCACCCATTTCTCGGTTGCCGAGCGTCCATACACGACGAGTGATTGCACGATACTGCGGATGCTGCAGTAAGAACTCCGCCAACGATGTTTCTGGCTGGCATGTTTGCAGCGCATGGTAGAGGCGGTTTACTTGTCGCCCTATGTCGAGTGGCAACTCACGTTCTTCACCGATTTCTTCTCCACGAACGCCTAGCCTTGGTTCTTCTTTGTCTTGCGAGCGATACCAGAACCAATAGTTGTTCTCTGGTAACGTGTAGTCAGCATCGATTGACCATCGGTACTTACTCTCTAGTATTTGCAACACATCTTGAACGCTTTTTCCGTTAGGAATAGAGAGTGATTCATCGGTGTTCATTTGGTTTTCAAATTCATCAACCAAAGACGGGTAAAGCTCGATCAAACATGAAGTTAGGATTTCTTGGGCTTCCAAACTCATGGTTGTGGTTTGTTTGATCAAGCTTGCCCAATTCGAGTACTCTGCCATCAAAGCATTTAAGTTAATTTGTAGCGCTTGGAGATCAGCAATCGCTTGATGGTTAAGTTGATCTTGATGCTCGTTGATTGTTATCACTTGCTCTAAGTGTCGCTGTGCTTTTTTAAGCAGGGCTTTTAATGGTTGCTCTAGCTCGTTAGGTTCACATGGCATAGCAAGCACGTTGGCAATCGCACGCTCACGTGATGTCATCCATTGGTCGACAATACATGGATGGTTGATTAAATATGGCGCCATACCCAAACCAGTTGCATTCCCCACACCAAGATAGCGCTGCAGGCCTTTGTGAAGTGCAACTGCATTATCTCCGCCTTTTTTCGCAGCAAGGTAATGAACCCAATCTAAACTGAATTCACGCAGCATATAAACGGCACACATTTGTGCACTGAACGATTGGTTGAAATCAGGGTTGTTCTCCAGCAGTTTAAAATCGGCAATACCAAATTTACCGTTACCATAAACGGCGGTGGTTCTTAGGATGTAACCCACTTCTGCTAGTTCCGAAGGCTCTGGCTGCTCACCTTTAGAAAGCGCATTCACAATGTGTTCAAACACACGAACACTCTTATTCGCACGAGCAAGAACAAGCACGTTGTTTGGATTGCGCCCCGCTTCTTGCAAAGGCACATTGGCTCGAAGTTGCTCTAACAACTCAACATTAACTTCACCTTTGACCAGCGCAAAGGTTACGTCCCATTTTTCAGCAATGACTCGGTCGTTACGCTCTTCATCAGCAATTTCATCGCAAAACACAACCAAGTGATAAACGTGTTCCGGCGTCGCTAATTTGTAAATCACATGACCAAAACCGCGTGGACACAGTTGCCACTCATGTTTGCTCACTTGCCATTCCTGACTCGCCATTTTTCGGATCAAACTTCGCACAAAGCTGATTCGATTTTGGTGCATAGCCCCTAGCCTATCTGGTGCCATCACAATTGCAGCGTTGCGAAGTGTTGTTTCAGTGTAAGTAGAACGATGTGCATCCATTTTGCTCACCACTTATTTTTTATTGTAAGAATAAGGGCTTGTGCGGGTGTGGGGAGGGTTCACCCACACAAGCGCCACGTTATTGGGTTTGATCTTTTTGTTATAACCGTTGTTATAGCCCTTGCTCTTTTGCCATCTTCATAGCGATTTGCGGCGCATTCCAAAGTGACGGCAACAGTATTAATGACACTGGAACGGCTGTAATCACGATGAAAGATTGCAGGGCTGATATACCGCCAGAGCCAAGTGAGATGAGAATCAACGCCGTGATACCCATAGCCACGCCCCAGAAAGTACGAATAATCGCATTTGGTTCTGTCTCACCACTGATCACAACACTGATGGTGTACGTCATTGAGTCACCGGTAGTAACGATGAAGATGGTGGTCAAAATCAAGAACAAGATGGAAACCAACATTGGCATCGGCAGTTGTTGAGTCACTGCAAGTAACGCGCCCGGTAAGTTGAAGCCTTCAAATGCCGCGCTCACACTGCCCGGATTGGCAATTTCAAACGCCAGACCTGAACCACCAACAATGGTGAACCAAAAACACGTGGTAAGCGGAGCAACAATGCTGATCGTCGAGATGATTTGACGAATACTGCGACCACGTGAGATACGTGCAATGAAGATTGCCATCATCGGTCCGTAGCCCAAAAACCAGCCCCAGAAGAATACTGTCCACCAGCTCAACCAACCTTCATCACCACGGTACGTAGCCATTGGGATGAAGTTATCCAACATGCTGCCCACGCCTTGAATGTAACCATTGAAGATAAAATCTGTCGGGCCAAAGAGAAGGATGTAAGCCATCAATACCAGCGCAAGAATCACGTTGTAGCGACTCAGCATTTGCATCCCGCGGTTTAAGCCACTCAGCGCAGAGACGGTGTACAAGACAATCGCAAATAAGATGATGATCAACTGTGTGGTAAAGCCATCTGGGATATCAAACAGCGCGTTTAACGCGTAGCTAACCTGTAAACCTAGGAAACCAATCGGTCCAATGGTTCCAGCCGCTACGGCGATGATGCAACATGCGTCAATCAGCGCACCCGTTTGACCTTTTAGCGCTCGCTCACCCAGCACTGGATAAAGCAAGATACGAGGTTTTAACGGCAGTCCTTTATCGTAGTGTAAATGCATGACCACGATAGACGTTAAGCTGCCAACAATAGCCCACGCGAGAAAACCCCAGTGCATAAACGACTGTGACAACGCATTAATGGCACCTTGCTGAGGATTGTCTTGCGGACCATACAAAGGTGGAGGACTCACGTAGTGCGCGATAGGCTCTGCCGCCGCCCAAAATACGCCGCCGCCAGCTAAAAGCGTACAGAAGATGATTGCCATCCAGCGAAAACCATCCATTTCAGGCTTCGTTGTTCCGCCTAAAATCACCTTGCCTGTTCGCCCTGCAGCCAAGCCAAGACCAATAAGAAAAGTGAGAAGAAGCAGTATCTGCCAATACGGACCGAAGACTTTTACTGACCACGCAAATCCCGTATTAACTAACGTTGATAGCAACTCTCCATCGTAAAGCGCGATAGCTACGAACAAGGCAATAAAGCCACCGCTATACCAAAGTGCCGGGTTACTTAACCCTAACTTATCCGGTGAATTTTCCGTTGCTGAAGTGTCGTTGTGTTTTGCTTGTTGCTTCTTTGATGACACGCTCATCGTTGAAGCTTTCATGCTATTGGTTAGATCAGACATACTCTGACTCCAGAGGTTTATTGCAGCTGCCATAACGGCTACAAAAAGTGACTTTAACACTCGCCTTGTTATTATTTTTTGAGCGAGCTATTCCATGTTTATTTGGGTTACGACCTAGCTCGCCTCCAGCCCTTCTTTAAGGAAGTTAAACCAGTTCTCACCCAGGATTTTTCCTGCCTCGGATTCACTGAATCCATGACGCATTAAGCCGTTGTAAATGTTCTCCATCCCTTTACTGCCACTAAACCAAGGCAAAGCATCAGGCCACCCCGCATTACTGGCGGAGCCTTCACCATAATCCATTGCTTTGGACCAACGACCGTTGCGCATCCACTCAAGCACTTGCTGTGGTTGGTTTAAACAAAGATCACTGCCGATGCCTAAGTGATCCACACCGAACTGATCGGCAGTTTTCGCGACCATTTGGCAGAAATCTTCTAGCGTGCATTGGCTTCCGTTTGGAAGATGGAATGGGTAAAGACTAAAGCCAATCAAGCCGCCACGTTCGGTGAGCGCTTTAATGACGTTGTTCGATTTGTTGCGCAGAGCATCATGAGCAAATGTTGGGTTAGCGTGACTGATACAAATGGGACGTGAAGAAAGGTCAATCGCTTCCAACGTTGAGCGCTCAGCGCTATGGGACATATCGATGATCATCCCGACACGGTTCATCTCTTCGATGGCTTGTTTACCAAAGCGCGTGACACCAGAATCGTTCTGCTCATAACACCCTGTCGCCAGCAAGCTTTGGTTGTTGTATGTCAGCTGCATAATCAACAAACCTTGGCGACGCATGACTTCTATTAAACCGATTTCATCGTCAATTGGAGAGCAATTCTGCGCACCAAAAAAGACGCCAACCTTACCCTCTGCCTTTGCTTTCTCGACGTCAGCCATCGAGTAAATAGGCATAATCAGGTCTGCATTTTGTTCGAATCTCAGGTTCCATTCGGCAAAGCGAGTTAAGGTCTCGCGTGCATTCTCATGATAAACAATCGTCGCATGCACAGCCGTAATACCGCTCGCCTTCAGCGTTTGGAAGTATTCTCGATCCCAATTGCAGTACTGCAACCCATCAATCACAATCCGTTGTTGGTACATAACCACTCCTTAAACGTTAATAAGCCTTTAAGGTTGGGCAGCGGAATGCTCGGCTGCCCTATTTCACTTAGTAAGGACGTTGATAAGCGGTTTTCACCACGGTGTAGAATTCTTTTGCGTATTGACCTTGCTCGCGTGGACCAAAGCTCGACTCTTTACGACCACCAAACGGCACGTGGTAATCCGTTCCTGCGGTTGGTAGGTTGACCATCACACAGCCAGTTTGAGCTTGTTGTTTGAAGATGGCGCTATTACGGAGGCTTTGCGTGATGATGCCTCCCGTCAACCCAAAGCGAGTATCGTTCGCGACAGCAATGGCCTCGTCCAAGTCAGAAACTCGAATCACGCTTGCCATCGGCGCAAACACTTCTTCTTGGTTCACTTCCCAACTGTTTTGCGTATTGAGGAAAAGGGTTGGCGACATGTAGAAACCATCATGTTTCAAGTTCAAACGCTCGCCACCGAACGCTAACTCAGCACCGCTTTGACGTGCTTTCTCGATCCATTCAAAGTTGGCATTCAGTTGGTTTCCATCCACAACAGGTCCCATGAAAACGCCGTCTTCTAAAGCGTGACCGACTTTAAGCTCGCTCATGCGTTTGATCAGTGCTTCCACATAAGCATCGTGAATGCCATCCATGACGACAAGGCGAGAAGACGCGGTACACTTCTGACCTGCGCCAGAGAAAGAGCCTGCAATGGTCGCTTCAACTGCAATTTGAATGTCTGCATCATCAGCGACCACAAGTGCGTTCTTACTGCCCATTTCTAGCTGGCAGCGCACAAAATTCGGTGCCGTTGCTGCCGCTACTTTACGTCCGGTATCAACAGAGCCAGTAAAGCTCACACCATTTACGTCTTTCGAGTTGATAAGCGTGTTACCCACTTGAGAGCCACTACCCAACACAAGGTTGAACGTACCTGCCGGTAAACCTTGACGATGGATAATTTCTGTCAGTGCAACCGCACTTGCTGGCGTTAGATTTGCGGGCTTCCATACTACGCTATTACCAAAAGCAAGTGCTGGCGCGATTTTCCATGCAGCCGTAGCAGTTGGGAAGTTCCAAGGAGAGATAATGGCGATAACGCCGACGGCTTCACGAGTGACCTCAACGGAAACGCCTGGACGGACAGAAGCTGCGTTATCGCCAATTTGACGCAGCACTTCCGCCGCGAAATACTGGAAGAATTGACCTGCGCGGTAGATTTCACCACGACCTTCAGCAAAAGGTTTACCTTCTTCACGTGAAAGCAGCGTACCAAGCTCATCACAACGAGCAATCAGCTCATCACCAATCGCCTGCAAAACCGCTTGTTTACGCTCAATCGGCGTTTTTTCCCACTCTGGCTGCGCAACTTTGGCTGCTTGAATAGCTTGCTCTACTTGACCTTCACTCGCCTGAGCAAAATCGCCCAAGTTCTCACTGATGTCTGAAGGGTTAATGTTCGCAACCGTATTAGTACCAGATTGCCATTCGCCTGCAATGTAGAGAGATTTCTCTGCTTGAACATTATTAATAGAAGTCATTGCTCTGTCCTTATTCTTCCTGACGTCTGGTGATCGCCACCAGCTCACTGATCTCACTAACAAAGCCCGGTGATGAGGCTTTGATTATTATTCTTTACTCTGGTTGACTCGCTGATGCATACACCACAAACTCCACCAGCATGTCTTCACGAGCTAGTCCCGCCACGACCATAGCGGCGCGATTAGGGTAAGGCGCTTCAAAATACTCAGCGTAGATTTGGTTAACCGTTTTTAAGTACTCACGATCCGTCACATAAATCAGCACCTGCAGAACGGAATCTAAAGACTCCCCTGCACACTCCAACGTGTGAACGAGATTATTAAAGGTTTGACGAGTTTGGGCTTCGATACCGCCTTCCACGACAGCTCCGGTATCATCAATCGGGATTTGCGCGGTGTATAAAGTACCATTGTTAATAATTGCCCATTCCAGCGGCGCTTTAGAGGCAAACAATGCGGTTTTGACTGGGTATTTTTTCGTAGAAGTATTCACGTGCCTTTCAACCTTTGTAACGACCTTGTTTCAAGATAGTTAAATACTGCACATTGACAGGCGATAAATCGAACGGTAAATTTTTTACATTTGATAATAAAAATCTATCACCTTATTAAAACTAAGGTAAATAAAGGGATTGCAGAGGTTTCGCCGTGAGTATCAAGCTTCAACAATTAAAGCATTTTGTGATGGTGGTCGAGGAAGGTGGTTTTAGAGCAGCGTCACATCGAGCGAATCGTTCCCAGGCTGCGCTGTCAACATCAATCAAAGAACTGGAAAAAATACTCGGTCAAACCCTATTTGAGCCGGGCAATAAATCCAAACTCACTCCATTCGGTGAGATCTGCCTGCCTAAGATCATTCAGTTTCTCAACATCTATAACGCCCTTGATAACGATCTAAAAGCCGCCGCCGCAGGACAACAAGGTCGAGTACGCATCGCAAGCGTCCCTTCTGTAGCTGCCAAGTTGATTCCTAGCGTGCTCGGCGCATTCTGCGAACAGCACCCAAACGTAGAAGTCAGCTTGATTGATGATAACGCCGCTGGGGTTGAAGCGCGTTTGTTATCAGGTGAAGTAGATTTGGCGTTAGGTAACCCATCACATTTAGACGAAGGCGGTATCGAGTTTACCCCGTTAATCTCCGACCCCATTGGCGTGGTGTGTTTGAAGGATAACCCTATCGCTCAGCATCCAGAAGGGATTGAGTGGCAAACACTGTTAGAGCAACCTTTTATTCGAAACGGAACTTGCACCCTACTCGATCCCACGCCTGCACGCGCGCTAAGTGAACAAGCTTTGTATTCCGTGGAAAACATCACGTCTTTGTTCTCCGTTCTTGAACTTGGTATTGGTGTCACCACCTTGCCAAAATTAGCGTTCCCAACCAACGAAACTCGACTGGTTTGGATTCCGCTTATCGATCCACCATTGGAAAGACAAGTAGGTATATTTACTCTGACGGATAGAACCATCTCCCCTCAAGCAAAAGCATTTCATGATTTGTGCATTCACTACTTGAACTACCAAGAAGAAGTCGAAACTGCATAGGCATAAAAAATGTATGGTCCGCC
>NZ_JAHGAI010000044.1:0-73166 GCF_030248515.1 Vibrio sp. D401a
GGACCATACATTTTTATATCTGTTGCTATACCCAAGTTACGTCGAAATGCTAGGTTCAGTGAGAATGATATGGTTTGTAGGCGAGCGGTGATTGAAGGTCTAGTGAGTCTATGTCAAGAATCCGAGTATACGAGCCAAGACAGCTCGTCCTTCGGGAGCGGGTTATAGACCCGCGTTCTTTTTTAAAGAATCGCTGTGTTAAACAGCTTGGAGAGTGCCCGCTATTACACTGTGCTGTTGTCCTTAAATTCGAATCAATGACAACACGCTGAACTCTGCATCTTGAAGTCACGATAGTGATACACGGTTAGAGTAGTTGCATATTAAAGTATTTCTTACACTAGTGTTAATTTATAGCTACTTCTGCCTTTAAAATTTTTATCCTAAAAATGTAGAAATATTATTTTTTGTTAATGAGTGGATATTTAATAGCGTACACTTTCTGTTCTTATTTCAACATAAAATGGAAACATGATCTGCTTTGTAAATGTTTTTCTTGTATAGAGGGAATTCCCCCCTTGTTTCTTTAACCTAATATAGCTCAAATCAGGTTCGCTAAAAATAAAAAGTAAGTTTGCTCAATAAATGACAAATTAATAACTTTAATGGATACAAATTAGTTTAACTAATAGCAGCTATTAATTTTTGTATTAGTAAAAGCAAACTTTATATTCTGACTTATATTGAAAGCTCATGCCTTTAGTATGGTCTCTAGCGAATTATAATATAGAACGCAGTTCTAAAAGATTTAGGAAGTGATTTTATTTAACATTTTTAGTATAGAGTCGGAGGTTGCTTTAGCCTCCTAGATATACTTTAGTAGAGATTTGTGTATGTTGAGAATCATTAGTGCAGATAAGTTCATCTCATCAAGGTTTATCTTGGAATACAGCAAAGTGGAGTTTGCGTCTTTGTTGGGTGTTTCCGTTGCTAAGATAACCAATATAGAGAGTGGCAAATCTTCGATTCCCCCTGTTTACGATTATGCGATTAACCATTTGCTGAGTGAACACCCTTTCAAAGACAGCGCCGTAGAGGCACTGTGCACGCATGAAACGCTTAACTTTGCACGTAGAGTTGATGTGAACTCTAAGGTGCAACGTTTGTCCTGTAAGCGTTGCGATAGTCGAAGGCTACATGTGATGGCAGGTATGAGTGGGCTTTACTTCGTTGAGTGTATGGACTGTAAACATACGATGTATTCATCGGGCATTGCCGTTAAGCGCTACCAGCAATGGTCAAATGGTGGAGTAAAACTCGATAGCCATTTATTTAATTGATTTTGTATTAACCTACCATTCAAAGTAAAAAGCCATCAGCGTTTGTGTTGATGGCTTTTTTGTTATGTGTTTAAATTTGGTTAAATTTCATCTGTTGATAATCACTAATATTACAACGCCAAGTCATATATAGTGATTGAAATCGCAAAATTTTATTTTCCTAATATTTGTTTTTCAATAATAGCAGTCTAAATCACACAATTTTAATGATTAGTTTCAATAATAACCAAATCTAATATCATCAGCCTCGTGGTTTAAAAGTGATTAAAGTCTCGAAATTTAATTTCGATAAAATAAGTCTTTTAATAATGAACATATAGTCACGAAATTTGTTTTTTGAATTTTAAATATTAATTTCCTTTGTAATATCTGTACCTGTCGTTTTTAAAGAACAAATAAGAGATATTCCAAATGAATCGTTTAGTAATTGGTGTTAGTAATTACATGCCAGAAGATTTTAGTTTATTGTCTGAATCTCTGGATGAAACCTACAATAGATCCCTACAACCATTAGATCATGTTGAATTAACAGATGTTGGCGCAGCTATTATTACCTCTACAGATATTAAAGCTGGTCTACATAAAGCAATTTCTGAAACTGGCTATGGCATTCCTGTATTCCTAGTTATTGATGAAACTCCAGTTTCAGCAGAAGATTATGTTTGGTTGACAGGTGTGATTGATTTAGAAAGACAATCAATCGAGTACTACTGCCGTCAAATCAATGAAGCGGTGACTAAATATGAAAGTCGTTTGCTTCCTCCATTCTTCAAACAATTGACTCACTACGTAGATATGGGTAACTCTGCGTTTGACTGTCCTGGACACCAAGGCGGCCAGTTCTTCAAGAAACACCCAGCTGGTAAACAGTTCTATGATTTCTTCGGTGAAAACCTGTTCCGTAGTGACTTATGTAACGCCGACGTTGATTTAGGTGACTTGCTTATCCACGAAGGCTCTGCGCACCAAGCTCAAGCACACGCAGCGAAAGTCTTCAACTCAGATAAAACCTACTTCGTACTAAACGGTACTTCAGCGTCAAACAAAGTGGTATGTAACGCGTTGGTGACCGAGGGCGACTTGGTGATGTTTGACCGTAACAACCATAAATCAAACCACCATGGTGCGTTAATCCAAGCAGGTGGTACGCCAGTTTACCTAGAAACAGCGCGTAACCCTTGGGGCTTTATCGGTGGTATGGACGAGCATTGTTTTGATGAAGAATACATCCGAGCTCAAATCGCGAAAGTATCACCAGAGCGTGCTCGTGATGAACGTCCATTCCGTCTAGCTATCATCCAGCTTGGTACTTACGACGGTACTATCTACAACGCACGCTACGTGATGGATAAGATCGGTCATCTTTGTGACTACATCTTGTTTGACTCTGCTTGGGTTGGTTACGAGCAATTTATTCCAATGATGAAAGACTGTTCACCACTGTTACTGGATCTGAAACCAGAAGACGCAGGTGTACTTGTAACTCAGTCTGTTCACAAACAACAAGCTGGCTTCTCTCAAACTTCGCAAATCCATAAAAAAGATGCGCACATCAAAGGACAGGCTCGTTACTGTAACCACAAACGCTTCAACAACGCGTTTATGATGCATGCATCAACATCACCATTCTATGCACTGTTCTCTGCACTGGATGTGAACGCGAAGATCCACGACGGCGAAGCAGGTTTACGTTTATGGCGTGATGCTGTGAAGACAGGTATCGAAGCGCGTAAAGAAATCCTTAAGAGTTGTGAACTGATCCGCCCATTCGTACCAGCTGAAATTAATGGTAAGCCATGGGGCAGCTACGACACTGAAGAAATCGCATCTAACAAAGAGTTCTTCATGTTTGAACCAAACGCAAAATGGCACAAATTTGAAGGCTACGGTGAAGGTCAGTACTTCGTTGACCCATGTAAACTGCTGTTAACGACAGAAGGTATTGCTGAAGATGGTGGTTATGCAGACTTCGGTATTCCTGCAACGTTGTTGGCTAACTTCCTACGTGAAAACGGCATCATCCCTGAGAAGTGTGACTTGAACTCTATCTTGTTCCTTCTAACTCCAGCAGAGGATATGGGTAAGATCCGTCACCTAGTGGCACAGATCAACCGCTTCGAAAAATTCATCCGTGATGACGCGCCATTAAGCATTGTACTGCCACGCGTGTTCGAAGCGAACAAAGAACGTTACCGCGGCTACACCATCCGTCAGCTATGTCAAGAAATGCACGACATGTACAAAGAGCTGAACGTTAAAGAGCTACAAAAAGCGATGTTCCGTAGCGAATACTTCCCAACAATGGTTCACAAACCAGATGTTGCAACCCGTAAATACTTCCGTGGTGAGTGTGACTATGTATCACTGAAAGAAGCAAGCGGTCGCGTCGCATCAGAAGGTGCGCTTCCTTACCCTCCAGGCATCCTATGTGTTATCCCAGGTGAGGTTTGGACTCAACAAGTTGTGGATTACTTCCTATCACTTGAAGAGGGCATCAACCGCTTCCCAGGCTTCGCTCCTGAAATTCAAGGTGTTTACCTAGAAGATGTCAATGGTCGCACTACTGCACATTGTTACGTCCTAAAAGATTAATCTACCCCGTTCGCACCGAGCCATCAGGCTCTGGTGCGAACCGTTTATTCGTGGAGAATAATTTATGAGTACTGAAACTAAAAAAATGTCGGTGGTGCAGTTAACCATTTTGACATTCATTAACATGGCGGGTTCGGGCATCATCATGTTGCCAAGTAAGTTGGCGCAAGTGGGCACGATCTCGATTCTATCTTGGCTGATCACTGCGGCAGGCTCACTAGCTTTGGCGTATGTATTTGCAAAATGTGGTCGCTTTAGTAAGCGTGAAGGTGGTATGAACGGTTATGCCTCTTACGCGTTTGGTAAATCGGGTGCATTTATGACCGGCTGGACCTATGGTTTGTCACTACTGATTGCCAATATTGCGATCGCGATTACCTGTGTCGGTTATGGCTCTGCTTTCTTTGAAGTGACGTTATCACCAGTTGAAACGTGTTTGTATACCATCGCTATCCTTTGGATTTGTACCTTTGCTAACTTTGGTGGTGCAAAGATCACGGGTCAAATTGGTTCGTTCACTGTGTGGGGCGTTATCCTTCCTGTTTGTTCTTTGGGTATTGTTGGTTGGTTCTACTTTAGCCCAACAATGTACGTTGAAGCATGGAACCCACATCACCTACCATTTGGTGAAGCGGTAAGTGCATCTATCGCGATGACTCTTTGGGCGTTCCTAGGTCTAGAATCAGCGTGTGCTAACTCAGAAGCAGTAGATAACCCAGAAAAGAACGTACCGATTGCAGTATTGGGCGGTACATTAATTGCGGCTGTGGTTTACATTGTTTCGACTAACATCTGTTCTGGTATTGTAGCGAACTCTGAACTAGCAGCATCAACAGCGCCATTCTCAACGGTATGGACAGTGATGCTAGGTTCTACGGCTGGTAAAGTGGTTGCGGGCATGGCAGTACTTGCTTGTGCAGGTTCACTACTAGGTTGGCAGTTCACTATCGCTTCAGTATTCAAATCTTCTTCAGATGCAGGCTTCTTCCCTAAACTGTTCTCAGAAGTTGATAAACGCGGTACGCCTATCAAAGGTATGGTAGCGATCACTGTGATTCAATCTGCATTGTCTTTGATGACCATCTCACCAACATTGAACGAGCAATTTGAAGCGCTGGTTAACCTAGCGGTGGTAACTAACGTTGTTCCTTACATCCTATGTATGGGCGCAATCTTCATTATGCAGCAAGTGGCTCATGTGCCTGAGCGTGAAATGAAGACGACAAACATTATCGCTCTGATCGGTTCAGTATACAGCTTCTACGCACTGTACGGTTCTGGCTATGACGCAATGATGTGGGGCTCTATTGTAACCTTCCTAGGTTGGAGCGCCTACGGTTTGATTGCATCGAAACACGAACCTTTAGCTAACTAAGCTTTTCAATCGAGCCTTCCCATACGCGGTGTGGAAGGCTCTTTTGTTTTATTTTTAGGGAGACCACCTGATTACTCGCCATTCATAACGTGAAAACTCATTTTTGACATTTGGAGGACGAAAGATGATTAGCCAACCTGTTAAAATCGGTGACGATACCGTCGTAGTCATTCCAAGCGTGATCCTGAGTGAACTCGGGATAAGGGAAGGGGACACCCTCGAAATTGCGCTCAATAAAGACAAAATGGAAATTAAGAAAATGGTACTGAAAACCAACTCTCCAACCGATTCAAACCAAGACGGTGAGAATTGAGTGAGAGAATTGAGGTTTGTCGGATACACTACTGGTTTCGTAAATTGGCGCTTGCCGCTGTCTTTGAACTATTGATAATTACAAGAAGAGGTCTGGTACTATGCAAGGTATCCTCTCTATACAATCGCATGTTTCTTTTGGCCATGCTGGTAACAGCAGTGCTGTTTTCCCAATGCAACGCATGGGTTTCGAAGTGTGGCCTATTCACACTGTTCAATTTTCTAACCACACTCAATATCAAGAAGGTTGGACGGGTCGTGCGTTTTCTGCTGATGACATCAACGAGTTGGTTCGTGGCCTTAGCAATATAGGCGCCCTGGACAAATGCCAGGCAGTGCTTACGGGCTATCAAGGCAGCGCAGAGCAGTGTCTTGCCGTTGCTGAAACGGTCGCAAAAGTGAAACAAGCTAACCCAGAAGCTCTGTATGTGTGTGATCCGGTAATGGGCGCTCCTGACAAAGGCTGTATTGTTGCTCCGGGTATCGCAGATCATTTATTGACTCGTCTAATGCCAATGGCTGATGTGATAGTCCCTAACCAGTTTGAACTGTCTCAATTTGCAGAGATGGAAATCCATACCTTGGATGATGCGATTGAAGCTTGTCAGCGCGCATTAGCAAAAGGTCCCAAAGTGGTATTGGTGAAACACCTGTACTGTCTGTCCGATGTGAGCTTCAATATGTTATTGGCTACGCAGGAAGGTACTTTCCTTGCTAAGCGTCCTCAATTTGAATTTGAAAAAGCACCAGTAGGTGTTGGTGATTTGATTTCAGCGATCTTTACCGCAGGCTTGTTAAAAGGCTGGACACCAAAACAAGCGTTCCAGCATTGTCATGATGCTTGCTATGGCGTATTGAATGCGACTCACCAAGCCGGTGAGTGGGAGCTGCAAACCATCGCGGCACAACAAGAGTTTGTTGAGCCTAGCGAGCATTTCCCATTAGAAGAAGTTGCATCAAGTAAGTAGCTTTGAGTTTAAATAAAAAAAGGGAGCCAATTGGCTCCCTTTTTACATTTTGTATGCGAGTACTATTGCGCTTTTTGCTGTTCTGCTTTGCAAACTGCTGCTGTGAAAATAACGTCCGTTGAGCTGTTTAGTGCAGTCTCAGCCGAGTCTTGAATCACACCGATGATGAAGCCAACTGCTACAACCTGCATTGCTACGTCGTTTGAGATACCAAACAGACCACACGCAAGAGGAATAAGAAGTAGAGAACCACCGGCAACACCAGATGCACCACAAGCTGATACAGCAGCCACGATGCTTAGCAGTACTGCAGTCATTAGGTCTACTTCAATGCCCATAGTGTGAACGGCAGCTAGGGTTAAAGTAGTGATGGTAATTGCAGCACCAGCCATATTGATGGTCGCGCCAAGAGGAATTGAGACAGAGTATGTGTCTTCGTCTAGTTTCAGCTTTTCACAAAGCGCCATGTTAACTGGGATGTTTGCAGCACTTGAGCGAGTAAAGAATGCGGTTACACCACTTTCACGTAGACATTGGAACACCAGTGGGTA
Organism: Vibrio sp. D401a; assembly: GCF_030248515.1. NCBI lineage: Bacteria > Pseudomonadati > Pseudomonadota > Gammaproteobacteria > Vibrionales > Vibrionaceae > Vibrio > Vibrio sp. D401a. The sequence continues at coordinate 7,079 of NZ_JAHGAI010000044.1, forward strand.
AGGATTCTGCTTTGTCTTTACAAAAACAATCGCTGGGTTAACAACTAGAGCGATGACCATCATTGCGCCGAGTAATACAGCAAGAAGGTGAGCATAACCTGCAAGTGCACCAAAGCCTGTCGTAGCAAAGGTAGAAGCCACTAGGCCAAAGATACCAAATGGAGCAAGACGAATAATGAAGCGAACAATGTGAGAAACGCTGTGGCTTAGATCTTCGAATACTGCTTTAGTTGTCGCAGACGCGTGGTGTAGTGCAAGACCAAGACCGACACCCCATGCAAGGATACCAATGTAGTTTGCTTCTACTAGCGCATTTACTGGGTTATCAACCAGTTTGAAGAGTAACGTTCGCAATACTTCAGCAATGCCTTGAGGTGGCATTGCACCTTCAGCACCGGTTACCAGAGTTAGATTGGTAGGGAAAAGGAAGCTCAGAACCACGGCGGTCAGTGCTGCGAAGAACGTACCCATCAGGTATAGAACCACAATTGGGCGCATGTAAGTGTGCTGGTTTTTCTTTTGGTTCGCAATTGAAGCGGCAACCAAAATAAACACCAAAACTGGAGCGATTGCTTTTAAAGCGCCTACGAATAGGCTACCGAGTAATCCTGCGCTTTCAGCATGCTCAGGGGCAATCGTTGCGAGCAACGTACCGAGAACAATACCGACGAGGATTTGGAGAACGAGGTTACCGCGAGCGTATCGGGCAACGAGACTGTTGTGTTGCATACATCATTCCTGCAATTTGATTACTTATCCTGTTTTTATAAATCCAGCCATTTTCTTGCTGAATATCACATATCTTAGCTTGGTAATATTTTGTGTCTAGTTTTAGTTTGTTTTTAGTTTAAATGTTTGCTCAATGTTGATTTAATTGATGTTAAATGTTGTAAAGTATTGTCTGTTATGAAAGGTGTGATTTTATAAAGTTATAAAAAAAGGAGGCGTTAGCCTCCTATGTTCTATGGTTTTTCTGGATGTAACAATCTAGTAACCTTGTTGTCGTTTACGCTTTTCACCCACAACATTGCGCACCATTTTTCCGAACTGTTTGTTCTGCGCTCGCTGCTTAGCGAGAGTCGCACCATTATGGGCTTGTTCTCGCAATAACTTCTGGTAGTTGGTAAAGCGGCGCAACTCCAATGAACCACCTTCAATTGCGGCTTGAACCGCACATCCAGGTTCGGTTTGATGTTGGCAATCATTGAATCGGCAGCTTTCTGCTAGCGCTTCAATATCAGCAAAAGTTTCGCTGACCCCTGCTTCACTGTCTGCCAACTGGATCTCACGCATTCCCGGTGTGTCCATTAGGATTGCACCAGAGCGCAGTAGATGGATTGAACGAGAGGTTGTAGTGTGTCGACCTTTGCTGTCATCTTCGCGAATACCACCAGTTGCTTGTTCTTGCTCGCCAAGTAGGGTGTTCACTAAGGTGGACTTTCCTACCCCAGAAGAGCCGATGAACGCAACGGTCTGGCCTTCGCCACACCAACTCATCAATTTGGTAACGCTCGATTCATCCAGACCATTAACGCTTTCTACCATAAGCAGAGGATCAAGCTTTTGTACCTGAGCTTTAAGCTCGTCAGCATCGTCACATAAGTCGGCTTTTGTCAGCACAATGACGGGCTCGACGTCGGATTCATTGATGAGTGCTAAGTAACGCTCAATTCGGCTAAGGTTAAAATCGTGGTTGAGTGAACACACGATAAATACCGTATCCACGTTGGCGGCGATAAGCTGCTCGGCTACTTTACTGCCCGCGGCTTTACGGCTGAACAAACTGCGGCGTTCAAGCAAACGAGAAAACTGTTGCTGGTGGTTTAATATTACCCAGTCGCCGACGGTCATGCTGGGTAGCGAGGCTTGGATTGGTAAGTGGGTTTCGCCTTGTTCGCTAACCACGACATAGCCACTACGATGGTGAGCAATCACTCGTGCAAAGAGTGTGTCTTCGTAATCGTCTAACGTCAGTTGTTGTTGAAAAAATGGTTTCCAACCTAATAGTTTTAGTGGGTTAGGTTGAGTAAGTAGTGATTCACAAAAAGAATGTGTTTTATTCATTGTTGAATTATCCCGGGCGCAACAAAGCGCCTTAATACAAATCGCATTAGGGTCTAATTCGCATAGAGCTGACCCCGGTGAAGACCGGGCAAAGAAGGGAGGTGTTGTGGCTTAGCCACGAGAAAAAGTGGACGTTTACCCTTTCGCTGCCCAGTTAGTGTTTTTCATTACAATCATCATATTTCCTCTTGGTTGGTGAGTTAACGGCCGGAGTATAGCGGCTGTGATTCGATTCTTACAACTCCTTTGCGTTTTATATGTGTTTTATTCGACGTTCTTCCATCTCTTGTGAATAGGTATTGGCTTTTACGCCATAGATAATTTGGATATGTCGCTCATCAATGATCACCACACCATGTGCCCCGTGTGCTTTCAATGCTTTTTGATTCACGATAGCAGTGTCTTTTAGAGTTAGGCGTAACCTTGTCGCGCAAGCACCGGTTTCCACCAAATTATCCATGCCACCAATAGCGTCAATGATGGTATCAACGTCCTGTTCCAGATTTGGATTCACTTGCGTCAGCATTTTAAATACGCGAGAAAGGGCTTTTAACATGGTGAGAAACTCGTTTGGCAGCAAAGCCTTGTTTATATCTCAGCTGCGGTCTATTGACTCTGATTTAGAACACAAAAGTTAGCATTGGGAAATGGGAGGGCAGCTTATGTTTATTGATAGGAGAAAATGTTGGGGGAATAAAAAAGCTCCTCATACAGAGGAGCTTTGGCTTGATGTACCGAGCAAGAATCAGTGGTGATGTTCGTGCTTTTTCATTCCTGCCATGACTTTCTTCACTGGAGCGGTAAAGCTTTGCTTTTGACCGTTGCCGTAAGTCACAGTGACTTCGATTTCGTCGCCTTCGTTAAGTGGCTTTTTAAGGTCAAATAGCATGATATGCAGGCTGCCCGGTTTTAGCTCTGTGGTTTCTTTTGCCGTTAATGTGATGTGGTCTACCTGACGCATCTTCATTACGTCACCTTCTTTAATCACATCGTGCAGTTCGACTTTACCCGCTGCTGGTGTTTCTGCCGCGACGATATTGATGTCTTCTTGGCTACGGTTAGCAAAAGTGACAAAGACCGCACTAGTGACAGCGCCTGGCGCCATTGCTCGCGCATACGGCTCATGTGGTATCACGTTGAGATTCGCTTGTGCCAAAGGGCTTAGAAGTAGGGCGGAGAGTGCCAACGTTTTGATTGCATGCTTAGCTTTCATTGGTTTTTCCTTCTGCAGTCATTTTGGTTATCGCCTCGACAATTGGCGCAGGCGTTAAGGTATGCGGCACTTTGGTGATGAGTGTGCCGTCAGGCTTTAAGAAATAGAAGTAAGAACTATGGTCGAGCGTGTATTTCAGCTCTGAGCCTTCGAGTTCCGTTTTACGGAAAATAACACCATACTTGTGGGCAAGCGGAGTCGTCACCTCGAGTGGCGCTGACAAACCTTCAATCATAGGGTGGAAGTAGTGAGCATATTTCGCTGATGCATCTGCTTCGTCGCGTTCTGGATCGAGCGAGATGAACATCGGACGTAGCTGGGATTTTTGTGTATCGTCAATTTGATTGAGTGCGCCTGCCAGCATAGCTAAAGATGTTGGGCAAACGTCCGGGCAGCGTGTAAAGCCAAAATAAACGATGCGAATGCGATCATCGCTGGTATCGAAGATATCGACGGGTTTCTCGCCTTCACCAAACAACACGCTTTGCTCCGTTGAGACTTGCTGTTTTTTCTCGACGTTTTTTTGTCCGTCTAGGTAAGTTTTAGTGCCAAAGCCGAGGACAAAAGCAACTACGAGAAAGAGAGACCAATTACGGCTCATATCAATTCCTTATCTTTGCATTTTTAGGGCTGGATAGATGGTGTCTTTGCCATCTGAAAGCTCACCAACCCACGTCATTGCATCGTGTGTACAAACGGGCAATATCACATCACCCACGAATTTACCTGGCGCCACTTTCTTCAGCATGAATTTTGGCTCGCCCATTTCCATTTCTCGCCCAACCAAGCTTAATACAAGCTGATCGGCGTCGCTGTCTAGCCATTCGACTTCGAGCTTCGCTGGGATCAAAGGTTGAGCAGTATCGGCGCTGAGCGTCATCGCAACATCATTTTGGATGCAAGGGTCGGTAGAAAGGAAACAGTATTCATCGAGCGATTTAGGCTCGGGTGCTGAGGAAAAATTTTTGATGAGAGTAGGCGCGTAAAAGCCGGCGACCAGCGCCACGGCTATCCCTGCGATTTGTAACACTTTCATTAAGATTCAGTACTTATCACTTAACATTGAGTGCATCCTAGCACAGATGGCATATATGAAAACTCGTAACTTCGACAAACTGTGCACTATACCCAGTAACCTAGTTTTGAATTGAATCGGGGATATGTACTTGAACCCACACCTATAAAAAAGCGGAGCCCTTGGCTCCGCTTCTAAAATTACTGACGTGCAATTATGGTTATTTGTCTGAGTCTGCAAACTTCTCTAAACCAAGTACCAGCGCGATTGCTGCCAGCATCATCACGACAGCCAACACAAGTTGTGAAGGTTGAGAAGTGATGTGCTCAAACTCAAATGGTGACAGGTTATTTTGCAGTAGTGGTACTTGCTCGCCTTTCGAGTTGGTGCGCCATGTTAGCGTCTCTTTCCAAGGCCAAATCTTTGGTAGCGTGCCGATCATCAAGCCCGTTAGGAACATCAAGGTTAAATCGCGGAATTTGCGTAGTAACCAAGATAGTAGGTGAGAGAAGGACAGAAGACCAACAACACAGCCTACAAGGAACAGCGCAAGGATATCAATTTGGAAGCCTTTAACCGCACCTAAAACGGGAGTGTACATGCCGATCAACAGCAGAATAAAGCTTCCAGAGATACCCGGTAGAATCATTGCACAGATCGCGATAGCGCCAGCAAGAATGGTGTTGATCGCCGTTGGTTCCATGTGGAGTGGTTTAAGTACAGTGATACAGTAAGCGAAGCCAATTCCAACCAACAGCGCAACAAAGCGAATCGCATCACGTTGTTCTACTTGGCGGATGATGTGATATACAGAGACCAAGATTAGGCCGAAGAAGAATGACCAAATTGGGATTGGGTGTGTTTCCAGCAGCCACGTGATCAGCTTTGCCAACGTTGCAATACTGGTAAGGATGCCCGCAAACAATGAGATTAGGAAGAAGCCATTAATGTGATTAAATGCGGCTTTGAAGCCTTCTTTTCTCCAAATTGAAAAAAGAGAAGGGTTAATGCGACGGATACTCTCGAGCAAGGTGTCATAAATACCAGTTATAAATGCGATGGTGCCGCCTGATACGCCTGGTACCACATCAGCAGCACCCATGGCTATCCCTTTAAAGAAGGTAGTTAAATAGTTCATTTCTCAAATACTAAGTCATGTAAGTGGCAGTGAGTATACAAACATTGATGTCAAAAAAGTATGAATTCATATTCAATTTCTTGTAGGGATGTGTAATTAGATAAGATGGCCTAATTCTGATGAGTTAATTATCATCACTTTAGCGTTGTTGCATGTTGCAATTTCATTTCGCAACTTTGTTTTGCATAATGCAATTGTTGGAGAGGGGAAATGATTTGATATGCGACCTTATACCCAAAAATAGCACTTCAAAAGTTGGCACGCTTAATGCATAATACTTTTCGACCCTTCTTAAGCCGAGGGTCACCTAGCCAACTGACGTTGTTAGTGAATAAAATTTGTTCACAATATATATAAGCCAATCGCACTAATTGCGGTTGGCTATTTTTTTGCCTGTTGTATCCCTAGTCATCTTGAGGTTACTTGGGTATATATGTACAACGTTTCTTACGTACTTTGCAATTTGCACTTTTCAAAGATTATTGAGTAATAAAAAAGGGCTGACGCATTACGCCAACCCTTATGTTTACGCTTTATTTAATCCGCTAAATCAGTAACCCATTAGTTGCAACAAGTTCTCAGCTGTCACGATTGCTTCCTTACGGTTGGCAATATTTAGCTTTTGGTACAAGTTGCGAATGTGAGTCTTGATAGTCGTGCCAGCGACATCAAGTTCTTGTGCGATTTGCTCATTACTAAACCCTGAGTAAATCAGGCCAAGTACCTGCCATTCACGTTGAGTCAGTGGGCTCGTACGGACCAACTCTGGTACGTTCGGGTGGTTTACCAGTTTCTCAATAAAGTCTTCATCAAAGTGAATCGAGCGACTGCGCTGGTTTGAAGAAATGTCTTTCATCAATTGCTGAGCGCGATGGCGTTCTAGATCGCCTAGCTCATGACGTAGGCTGAGCTTTTCAAGTAGACCACCAATGGTTGCGCCATCAATGAGGAAATTACCCACCATGCCTGTTTGATTGGTCATGACTAACGCTTCTTTAAGTAGCGTTTTTGCTTTCTCTTCATCTTTTTGCTTAGCCGCCAAAACCGCGTCAACCACTAAGTTACGATTAGTGTCTGTGATCAAGTTTGCTCGAGACGCTTCGCTTTGTAGGAAATCAAGCGCTTGTCGAGCGTCATCATACTGGCCTAAATTGATATGGGCACGAACGATGTTTCGCCACTGGAGTTGAGAGAAATGGTTGCATGCGGACTCTGGTTTCACTGCCGAGTTTAACCATTCTTGAATTGCTTCAGTGTTCCCACGTGCTTGCCAGAACAAAATCAGAGATAACGAGGCGTTTGCCATCCAATCTACGTGATAAGTCGATTGTTTCATCAAATGCTGCATGTGCTCGATGAACTTGCCTGCCTTATCCAGTTCACCGCGGCCAATGGCGATTCGTGCCAGCATTGAGTAACTGTGTAAGTGCTTACTCGGTGAATGGCTTTCTAGGATTTGTAGGCCTTTGTAAGCGCACTCTTCTGCTTCATCTAGGCGGTTCCAGCACCACAGCACTTGTGCTCGGATACGAAGTAAGAACTCATGCAAAGGAACATGTTGCAGTTGTTGATCTTCAATCAAACGGAAACCTGAGTCTTGCAATTCAAATGCAGCTTGAACATAGCCTTGAGCAATTAAGATTTCGCTTTGTTGCAAAATAGCCCAAAGTGCTTGATGGTAAACTTGATATTGACGCGCTAGCTTTTCTGTTTGCTGCATCATAGGTAAAGCACGGTCGAGTTTACCGAGCACGTGGTTTACTTCACCCACGACTGAGGTTGCAACAATGCGGCTACGATAGACGGTGTGGTCTAACTGACTTAATGCCAATTCTGCGAGTTCAAGCGCATGTTCTGGTTGGTTGCTGTTAATGGCAACTTGAGCAAGTAGCGCGTTGGCTTGTCCTTGATAATGAATATCCAGTTCAATGTCGCGTTTACTGTGCTCTTCTTCTGCTTCCGCTAGTAGCTGACCGACTTGATTGTAACGGTGCTGACTTTGTGCCAACCACGCTCTTAGCATGGTGAGTTTAGGGTGACTGAATAGCAGGTCGCTATCTAGTTGATTAATGGCTGACTCTAGCGTGCTTAGCTCACCTTGGTTAAACATCTTCCAGCCAAACTCGTTAAGAATTTCGACAACGAGATCTTTGTCGTTCGATTTTTGAGCATGATGAATCGCTTGGTGAGGTGCTTTCTGTTGCAGCCACGCGACGGCAGCATTGCGGTGAAGATCTTTTTCTTGTTGAGGAATGCGAGCTAAACGTTCGTGAGATAAGAATTCTGCAAACAAGTTATGGAAACGGAACCAATTATGCTCGCCTTCGAGTGGGTAGATAAATAAGCCGTAACGGTTTAATGACTCGATCATCCCCAGCGCATCTTCACGTTGTGTTAGGGCAAACACTAGTCCGTCGTTGAAGTGATCAAGGACAGATACTTGCATTAAGAAATGGCGCGTTTCTGAATCTAGTAAGTCAAATACTTCTTCAACGAGGTAATCCCATAAGTGGGCATGGTTAAACTGAGACACTGATTCGACTGTTTGCGCCAGCGTGCGATTTTGATGCTGGGCTTGGAGGGCAATCAATTGAAGTGCTGAAGGCCACCCCTCTACATAGGTACGTAGGTTATTTGCGGTGTCCTCATCAATACCGTCCTCGATTCGTTGATTAAAGAAGCGAGTGGTCTCTTCGATATCGAACGCCAGCATTTCATTGCCAATTTCGATCATCAGGTCTCGAACACGTAAGTTTGCGGTACCCAAAGGAGGGTTTGCGCGGCTGGTTACGACGACAGTAAGGTTATCTGGCATGTGCTTGAGGAAGAATCGCATGGACTCGTGGACTTCATCATTAGTGATTAGGTGATAGTCATCCAAAACGATGTAGCATTCTTGTTGGAAATCGGCCATTTCGGCGAAAACTTCACTGTATAAAGAGCGCAATGACGAAAACTGGCGCTTCTCCGCCAGTTTCTGAGAGTTCGAGCAGTTGTGATTAGTTGCTTTGTTCAGTGCTTGCAAAAGGTAATTGACGAAACGAAAACCATCATTATCACTGTCATCTATGCTGTACCAGCCAACATTTGGCTTATCTGATAGCCACTGAGCAGCCATAGTGGTTTTTCCGTAACCTGCTGGTGAACGAAATAAAACCAGCTTATAAAAGGGCGCTTGTTGTAGTAGGTCCAATACTCTTGGGCGAACAATGGCATTATGCAATCGTCCTGGGCGAGTAAGTTTAGAAGGGATCCACATTTTATATGTCCTTTGTTTATGCGTATCTAGCAATCAATCCGTTTTTACTTTTTATTGCCACAAGGTGCCTATTCATCTCGTGGATGCAGCACGACTAAAAATGTGGCTAGAGATCACTTAGGTACATGAGCTAGCGAAAAATAATTCTTAAACGAACGTAAACGGGCAGCGTTGGTTAATATTTATACTACTTTCCTATGTGTTGTGGATGTTACGACATCCGAAATGTCTCTTACTTTGATCCACTTCCTAATTCTCAAGAGTTGATGCAATTGCCACCAACTACGCCCTTAATTTGTGATTTAGCTCACTTTAAAATCGAATGTAGTGAACGTGTATAGGCACAGTTGCGCACATATTAAAGGAAGTTTGGTTTTATTCGCTGTTTTTGTGTGATCGAACAGACAGTTTTTACAACAAGCAAAAATGGCGTAATAAATATCGTCACTTTGAAAAAGTAATCTAAGTAACGATGTGATGTGATCCTAATCACTAAGAACTCGTTAAATGAGCCTTGTGTTGAGAGTTGGATCACTAACTTCGCAATGGTCCCCTCTCTACGCCCTACTTCCTACTCCCGTTAAGGAGGAGAAATAGGAGGATGTTTATTCACAGGGGGAAATGCAGGATGTATGGCAGATGAATTAATACAAGACGTGAGAATTTCTTAATGAAACCTACTCAACAGAAAAAATTTGACAAGAAGTCGTTCCAAGAAAGCGTAAAGAAACACCTATCAGTGACTTACGCACACACTATTGAAAACGCAGACAGCCGCGCATGGTACCTAGCAATGGGTCGTGCACTGGCTGAATTCACAACTTGTGATTTGCTTGCTACTGAAGCTGACCCTCGCATCCAAAAAGCGAAAAGCGTTAACTACCTTTCACTAGAATTCCTTATCGGTCGTTTGACTGGTAACAACCTAATCAGCATGGGTCTTTACGAAGAGATCACTGAAGCAATGGCTGAACTAGGTCACAACCTAACAGACCTTCTAGAAGAAGAACGCGACCCATCATTGGGTAACGGCGGTCTTGGTCGTCTAGCAGCATGTTTCATGGATTCATGTGCCGCTCAAGAATTCCCAACAGTAGGTTACGGCCTGCACTACGAATACGGTCTGTTTAAACAGTCGTTCAAAGATGGTCGTCAACAAGAAGCACCAGACGCATGGCGCGGTGTAGAAGGCTACCCATGGGAAGTGGCTCGTCCAGAACTTGCGCAAGAAATCGGCTTCTACGGTCACGTTGAAGTGGTAAACGAGAACGGTAAAGAAGTTCGTAAATGGGTTCCTGGCATGTCTGTAAAAGCAATGCCTTGGGATCTGCCTATCGTAGGTTATGAATCAGACACGGTTTACCCTCTACGTCTTTGGGAATGTCAGGCTATCGCACCATTCTCACTAGAAAGCTTTAACAATGGTGACTACTTCGAAGCTCAGCACGCGCTGATCGACGCTGGTAACATCACTAAAGTGCTTTACCCGAACGATAACCACGAGAAAGGTAAAACACTACGTCTAATGCAACAGTACTTCCACTCAGCAGCGTCTGTACGCGATATTCTACGTCGCCACGAAGCAGCAGGTTACTCGCTAGCGGATCTACCTAAGCAAGAGACTATCCAGCTTAACGATACGCACCCAACTATCGCTATCCCTGAGCTAATGCGCATCCTAGTAGACGAGAAAGGTCTAACTTGGGAAGCGGCATGGGAAATCAGTGCAAACACGTTCGCTTACACGAACCACACACTACTTCCAGAAGCTTTAGAGACTTGGTCTGAGTCGCTAATTCAGCGTCTACTTCCACGTCACATGGAAATCATTTTTGAAATCAACCACCGCTTCCTACAAGAAGTTCGTAAGATGTGGCCTGGTGACGGTGAGAAGCAAGCGAAGCTTTCTATCATCCAAGAAGGTTTCCACCGCATGGTTCGCATGGCTAACCTATGTGTAATCGGTTCTTACGCAGTTAACGGCGTAGCAGCACTTCACTCTGAGCTAGTTAAGAAAGACCTATTCCCAGAGTTCCACGAGATGTACCCAACTCGTCTACATAACGTGACAAACGGTATTACACCTCGTCGTTGGTTGAAGTTCTGTAACCCAGGTCTATCTAACCTTATCACTGGTAAGATTGGTTCTGAGTGGCCAGCGAAACTTGAGCAACTAGAAGGTATTGCCAAGTACGCAACAGACGCGAAATTCCAAAAAGAATTCATGGCTGTTAAGAAAGAAAACAAACAGCGCCTAGCGGATTGGGTTAAAGAGAACATGGGTATCGAGCTAGATACTAACGCTATCTTTGATGTGATGATCAAGCGTCTGCACGAGTACAAGCGTCAGCAACTTGATTTGCTACACATCTTGTCTCTATACCACCGCATTATCAACGATCCAAACTTCGAGTGTACTCCACGCGTATGTTTCTTCGGTTCTAAAGCGGCGCCAGGTTACCACCTAGCGAAAGAGATCATCTTCGCGATTAACAAGATTGCAGATAAGATCAACAACGACCCACGCATTGGCAACAAGCTGAAAGTGGTATTCATCCCTGACTACCGTGTAAGCATGGCTGAAATGCTAATCCCAGCAGCGGACGTTTCTCAACAAATCTCGCTAGCGGGTAAAGAGGCATCTGGTACTGGTAACATGAAGATGGCTCTAAACGGTGCGCTAACTATCGGTACGATGGATGGTGCGAACGTTGAAATCCGTGAAGAAGTGGGCGACGAGAACATCTACATCTTCGGTCTAGACGTTGAAGGCGTAAAAGCAGCGAAAGCTGCTGGCTACAACCCATACGACTACTACAATGCTGACCACCTACTGAAAGCGTCCCTAGACCTACTAACAGGTGACGAGTTCACGCCAGGTCAACCAGGCCTGCTACGCGCTACATTCGATAGCCTACTAGATGGCGGTGACCCATACCTATGTCTTGCTGACTTCGCATCTTATGTGAAAGCGCATGAAGAAATGGGCAAACAATACAAAGACCAAGCAGGCTGGGCTAAGAAAGCAATTCTTAACACCGCCCTAGTTGGTAAGTTCACATCAGACCGCTCGATTCGAGACTATGTGAACAACATCTGGAAACTTGAAGCGGTAAAACGTTAATAGAACCCAGTTAAGACCAAGGTAGCCGAGCGCTACCTTTGGTCATTTCAAAGATAAATTATTGATAACAATAAAACCCTACATGGAAGGTGTTGGTATTACCTTCGGAGAAAGCGATGAAAGAACAAACAGCATTAAAGAAAGTCGCAGACATGGCGCGATTGGCTGACAGCTACGTCAGCGCGTGGGGAGACGAAGCAAAAGTTTCTGAAGAGACTCTGCGCCGCTTGCTCACTTCACTTGGCTACGATACTAGCAGCGATGAGAAGCTATTGGCTTCTGCTGAACGAAAACATAAAAAAGACGTACTAGCCCCTGTTCTTGTTTTACGCGACGGCGATCCTGTCGAAGTGGAACTAAACCTAGGTACGAGTGCTCGTGAGAGTGAATTTAGCTGGCGTTTAGAAACAGAACAAGGAGAGGTACTTGAAGGCTATCTTCAGTCGCAAATTGTTCGTGATGAACGAGCTGAGGGTGGCCCTCTAGTGTTTGCATTGCCAAAGAACTTGGCATGGGGTTACCACAAACTGATCATCAGTCGTAAACGTCGTAAGACTCCTTACGAAATGTCGCTGATCATCACACCGAAAGCGTGTTTCAAACAAGAAGATTTAAACCAACACAAAAAGCTATGGGGTCCAAGCATTCAGCTTTACACACTGCGCACTCAGCACAACTGGGGTATCGGTGACTTTGGCGACCTTAAGCAGTTGGTAAGCGACATCGCATCGCGTGGCGGTGACTTCATTGGTTTGAACCCAATTCATTCATTGTTCCCTGCGAACCCAGAAGGTGCGAGCCCATACAGCCCGTCTTCTCGTCGTTGGTTGAACATCATGTACATCGACGTAAGTTCAGTGCCTGAATTTGCGTTAAGTGCAGAAGCTCAGCAACGTGTTGGCAGCGCAGAGTTCCAGCAACGTCTGCAAAAAGCTCGTGACTCACACTGGGTGAACTACACCGAAGTGTCTGAACTCAAGATGAGTGTTTTACCGCTGCTGTTTAGCGAGTTCAAAGCACGTCATCTAGACAAGAATACTGATCGCGCGCGCGCATTTCTAGAGTTTGTAGAACTTGGTGGCGAAAGCCTACTTCACCAAGCAGCATTCGATGCGCTACACGGTGAACTGCATGCTGAAGATTCAAGTGTGTGGGGCTGGCCAGTATTCCCTGAGAAGTTCCGCACATTTGATTCTGCAGCCACTCAGAAGTACATCAAAGACAACGCAGAACGTGTTCACCTGTACATGTACTTGCAGTGGATCGCTGACGATCAAATTAAAGAAGCACAAGCGCTAGCTGAAGAAAAAGGTATGACGGTTGGTCTGTACCGTGATCTGGCTGTTGGTGTTGCGGATTCAGGCAGCGAAACTTGGGCTGATGATGGCAACCTAGTTCTGGACGCTAGTATTGGTGCTCCACCAGATATCCTTGGCCCTCTTGGTCAAAACTGGGGTCTACCACCGCTTAACCCACAAGTGTTGGAAGCGACCGGTTACGACGCGTACATCAAGTTACTACGTGCGAACATGAAACACTGTGGTGCACTTCGTATTGACCACGTACTTGGTCTACTTCGTCTGTGGTGGATTCCAAAAGGTGAGAAGGCAACTGAAGGTGCTTACCTGTACTACCCAGTTGAAGACATGCTAGCAATCCTAGCACTTGAGTCACATCGTCATCAGTGTTCAGTTATCGGTGAAGATTTGGGTACAGTGCCTGATGAAATCGTGGATATCCTTCGTGACGCAGGTGTTCACTCGTACAAAGTGTTCTTCTTCGAAACATCAAAAGATGACGGCGGCTTTATTTCTCCGAAGCATTACGCTGAACAGTCTATGTCAGCACTGTGTACGCACGATATGCCAACCCTACGTGGCTTCTGGCATTGTGATGACTTGAAGATGGGTCGTGAGATCGGTCTATACCCTGACGAAGAGCAACTAGAAGGCTTGTTTGATGACCGTCTGAAGTGCAAACAAGGCATCCTAGACAGCGTTCGTTGGCATGGTTACCTACCAGAAGGTATTGGTCATGACGCACAATATGTGCCGATGGATACTTACCTAAGTGAAGCGTTGCAGTTGCACGTGGCTGCGGGTGATTCTGCACTGTTGAGTGTTCAACTTGAAGACTGGCTAGAAATGGATCAACCGGTCAACATTCCTGGTACGGTAAATGAGTACCCGAACTGGCGTCGTAAACTGTCGATGAACCTAGATGAAATCTTTAGCCGTGAAGACGTAAATCGTATTTCTAAGCGCCTAACTGAAGTGCGCGCGAAAGCGAGCAAATAAGGTGAAATGAGTGATGTAGCAATTACTTAAATTAATTGTACCGAGGTACGAAAGTAAAGCCTAGGTCACTCATTGAACCGGCACAATCCGTTAGGATGAAGTACCGTTATTATGCCCGCAAAAATAGCGGGCATTTTTGCTTTTTGACGCTGTTAAATTCGATAACAGAGTCTTTTATGTGAATTCACAACGTTTGGCTGTGGAAACCGATGTTCGAAAATATATGGAGAATATCGGGGCTAGGGAGAAAGATTTGAAAACTAAGGTAAAGAAAAACCACGAACGTGCTTACGAACTATTATCTCAGGCGGCTTACTCAGATCCATTTGCGTCGCTTGGTCCATTCATTGATGACGGCGAAGGGTCATTACGTGTGTGGATGCCGGGTGCGGATAACGTCGAGCTAGTCGTCACTGGTGAACCCCGCGTTGCACTTGAGCGCGAAGGCGAAAGTGGTTTTATTTTAAAAGAAAAGCACGACTTAAACCTGACTCATTACCAACTTGCCGTGGATTGGAATGGCGTTGAACAGTTGATCGACGACCCTTACCAGTACCACAACATTTACCAAGAATATGAACACCTGCATACACCAAAAGACATGTACCGCTATATGGGCTCGCAATTTGTGACCCTAGAGCGTGGTGGTGAAAACATCTCTGGTGTTCGCTTCTTGGTTTACGCTCCTCACGCATCGGCAATTAGCTTAGTGGGCAGCTTCAACCAATGGGATGGCCGTCGTCATCCAATGCAACGCCTAGACTACGGTATCTGGGGCTTGTTTATTCCTGGTTTGGAAGAGGGCGTACAATACAAATTTGAACTCAAAGGTCCGAATGGGGAAGGGCTTCCTCACAAACAAGATCCTTGGGGCTTCTACTCAGAGCAATACCCATCTTTCGCATCGATCACTTACGATCACAACCGTTACCAATGGCAAGACGCGAAATGGCAGAACCGTGCAGTGACGCAAAAGCGTGATGAAGCACTGTCTTTCTACGAGCTGCACGCAGGTTCTTGGAAACGTAATGAAGATGGTGATTTCTTAAACTATCGTGAACTGGCTGCTGAGCTTGTGCCATACCTAGTAGATATGGGCTACACTCACGTTGAGCTAATGCCAGTTTCTGAACACCCGTTCTTTGGCTCTTGGGGTTACCAACCAGTAGGTCTGTTTGCGCCAACGAGTCGTTACGGCTCACCTGATGATTTCAAGTTCTTTGTTGATGCGTGTCACCAAGCGGGTCTTGGTGTAGTACTGGATTGGGTTCCAGCACACTTCCCATCGGATGATCATGGCTTAGCAAACTTTGATGGTACGCCACTGTTCCACGACCCAGATCCGCGTCGTGGCTGGCATCAAGATTGGAACTCATACATTTACGATCTAGGTCGTGAACATGTGCGTCGTTTCCTTGTGTCTAACGCGCTGTACTGGTTCGAGCAATTCCACATTGATGGCATTCGCGTAGATGCTGTTGCGTCGATGCTTTACCTTGATTACTCACGCAGCCATGATCAATGGATCCCGAATGCGGATGGCGGCAATGAGAACTATGATGCGATCGCAACTCTGAAGTGGATGAACGAAGAGGTCTACAAACACTTCCCGAACGCAATGACCATTGCAGAAGAATCGACCGCATTCCCAGGTGTATCCGCGCCGACCTTTATGGGCGGTTTAGGCTTCGGCTTTAAGTGGAACATGGGTTGGATGCACGACAGTCTTTCTTACATCCAAGAAGATCCTATTCACCGCAAATACCACCACAATACCATCACGTTCCCGCTTGTTTATGCACACAGCGAAAACTACGTATTGTCGCTTTCTCATGATGAAGTGGTGTACGGCAAAGGCTCTATCCACAACAAGATGCCAGGTGATGAGTGGCAACAAACCGCGAACCTACGTGCTTACTACGGCTACATGTATGGTCAACCGGGTAAGAAGCTAAACTTCATGGGTGCAGAGCTTGGTCAAACCGCAGAGTGGAACCACGATGACCAGCTACAGTGGTTCTTGCTGGAGTTTGGTCGCCACCAAGGCGTGCAAGCACTGATTCGAGACTTGAACTACTTGTACCGCAACGAAGCGGCGATGCACGATCAAGATTGTGTGCCAGCTGGCTTTGAATGGCGTCTACAGGATGAGGCGGAAGCAAGCATTCTTGCGCACGAGCGTATCAGCCAAGATGGCGAACGCGTATTAGTGATCAGCAACTTCACGCCAGTGCCGCATGAGCGTTTCCGCTTGGGCGTACCAATGGAAGGTAAGTACGAACTTCTGTTGAATACTGACGACGCGAAATACGACGGCAGCGATTTTGAGGTGCTGACTAGCGTAGAAACAAAAGAAGTAGAGAGCGAATCGCTACCTCAGTCTCTTGAGCTGCGTTTACCGCCACTATCAACCGTATTCTACAAGTTGGCAAAGTAAGTTGAGTTAGCAAAACAAACGTAACTAGCCAAAATTCATAATCAACATCAAGCCCGCTTTACAATTTAAATCGGGCTTTTTTTAACCAATTTTTGACCTTGTAACCTTGTTGTTCTACCTTGAATCAGGCAATCTTCGCTCCCATTTAATTAAACAGCCACAAATAGAGATTCATCAGTGGCGTACCCCTTACTCTGGTTAGGCAAATAAAGCATGCTGAAAAGACTGAAGTTGTTTCTATTCAAAATTTCATTGGTTTTGTTACTGACTCCCGTGTTGTTGGTGGGCTTCGTCAAATACGTTAATCCACCAGTGTGGGGATGGAAGATCAGCCGCATGATCTCGCCACCAGAAGGGTACCCAGAAAGTAGCCAACAAGAGTGGGTGCCATTGTCTGAGATTTCAAAAAACATCCAACTGGCAGTGATGGCAACGGAAGATCAGAAGTTTCCTCATCATTATGGGGTGGACTTTGATTCGTTGTTCAAAGTTATTTCACAAGCCGGTGAGAATGGACCTTCTCGTGGTGCTAGCACGATTACTCAGCAAACCGCCAAAAATGTCTTTTTGTTCCCTTCTCACTCTTATGTACGTAAAGCGTATGAGCTCTACTTTGCCCTGTTGATGGAAGCGATGTGGAGTAAAGAACGCATTCTCGAAGTGTATTTAAATGTGGTGGAGTTCGGTCCCGGTATCTACGGTATCGAAGCGGCAGCGCAAAACTATTACGGCATTCATGCAAGCCAATTGACCCAATGGCAAGCGGCAAGATTGGCAGTGGTCCTGCCTAATCCTTACAAAATTAAAGTGTATCCGCACACTAACTACACTCAACACCGCACCAATTGGGCGCTAACCCAAATGCGCAATCTGGGCAATGTGCAGCTGTAGATATTTGGGGCTTAATGTCTTGGCAAAACTCGGATAAATAGAACTACGCCCCGATAAAAGCAAAATGTGAAGCATCACAAGCTTTAGGGCGTAGCCTTTTAGAATGATGTGTTCAGTATTTCATCCATTTATTATTAGCGTGAATAAAACTAATAACTTAGCGTTACTTTTCCAATGGACTGAACGATGAAACTGAATCTGATTACGACCACTTTATTGCTTGCATCGGCAAGTGCCATCGCCGAGCCAAACATTACCATTTCTACCACGACCAACAGTCGAGACTTTCCATTAAGTGCTGAGCAACCTCTGGTTGTGCCATTAACCAAAGATGGCTACACGCTCAAAATTACGGGCGTTGAAGGCGACTGTGTCGCGCCTGATGGTCAGAAGGTGAAATTCAACAAACCTATCGCGCTGAACTGCGGAAAGCCAACGGAACTGCCGTTAAAAATCCGCTTTACCGGCGATTACTCTTTCGCTTTTGATGCAGAAGCGAAAACACTGCGTTTTAAGCGTGAACCTAAGAAAGCCGCAAAGACTGAATTCAAACGTCCAATTCCACAAGTGCAATGTGAAGTGTACCAAGGTGGGGAAGTCACGATCGCACTGGGCAATAGCTTCCCTGACGGTACGAAGTTACGTGATGCCTATTCGGGTCAGATGGTGGAAGTGAAAGATCAACAAGTATCGCTGACGCCAAGTAAAGGTTCTGGCGGTTTGGTGCTACTAGAGCCAGTGAAGAAAACCAAAGAAGCAGTGCCGTTCGACTACCGTAATGCCAACATTTACTTCGTGATGGTCGACCGTTTTAACAACGCCGATACGAGCAATGACAACAGCTATGGACGCAAGAAAGACGGCAAAGAGGAAATCGGCACTTTCCACGGTGGTGATCTAAAAGGTGTGATCGAGAAACTGGATTACATCAAGAGTCTAGGTACCGATGCTATTTGGCTATCGCCAATCGTCGAGCAAGTGCATGGCTTTGTTGGTGGTGGCGATAGCGGCTCATTCCCATTCTACGCTTATCACGGTTACTGGACGCGTGATTTCACCAAGATTGATGAGAACTTTGGTAACGAAGATGACCTTAAAGTGCTGGTGGAAGAGGCGCATAAACGTGGCCTCAAAGTCTTGATGGACGCAGTAATCAACCACACTGGCTACTCAACGTTAGCCGATTTGCAATTTGACGGTATTGAGGTGTTAAAACCAAACGCTGACCTACCTAAGAAGTGGGGTGATTGGCAACCAAAAGCGGGTGAAAATTGGCATAGCTACCACCAGAATATTGATTACCAGAGTCCAAACTGGGCGAAATGGTGGGGCGGCGACTGGGTAAGAACGGGTTTACCGGGCTACCCTGCACCGGGCAGCAGCGATATCACCATGTCATTGGCGGGTTTACCTGACTTTATCACTGAATCAGACAAAGCCGTGAAGCCAGCGCAATGGCTATTAGATAACCCGGGCACACGTGTAGAAGCGCGTGACAATTACACCGTCTCCGATTATTTGATTGAGTGGCAAACTGACTGGGTGAAACGCTTTGGCATTGATGGCTACCGTGTCGATACGGTGAAGCACGTAGAAGGTGATGTGTGGAAACGCTTGAAAGAAGAAGCTTCGAGCAGTCTTGAGCAGTGGCGTAAAGAGAACGGCAAATCAGGTCAGCCATTCTGGATGATGGGCGAAGTATGGGGACATACAGCATATCGCAGCCCATATTTTGACGATGGCTTTGATGCGTTGATTAACTTCGACATGCAGAAGAAATTAGATAAAGGCGCGGCGTGTTTCAGCCAAATGGCAGACACCTACCAAAGTTACGCAGACACAATCGCCAACGAGAAAGACTTCAACCCAGTGAGCTACATGTCTTCTCACGATACCGAGCTGTTCTTCTCTCGCTTCAAAGACTACGGCATGCAGCGTAATGCTGCGAATGCACTGCTTCTAAGCCCTGGTGCTGTTCAGGTTTACTACGGTGACGAAGTGGGTCGTAACATTGGTCCTTACGCGGATGATTTCCACCAAGGCACACGCTCTGACATGGTATGGAAGCTATCTGATGAGAAGCAAGCGCTGCTCAAGCATTGGCAGACACTTGGTCAGTTCCGTAAAGCGCACCCAGCGATTGGTGCGGGTGAGCATCAAGTGATTAAACAAGAAGGCGCGTACGTGTTCTCTCGTTCGCTTGGCAATGACAAAGTCGTTGTGGCGTTTGTAGGGCGCGATAAGTAACCAAACGTTCTTTATTTCGATAAATAAAAAGCCCTTCCTTGAGATATCAGGGAAGGGCTTTGTTGTTTTTGATTGTTACTTATCTCTTTTAATAGCTACCTGCTTCGATAGTTATTTCTTTAGCTCTTGGTCGATAACTTTCTCAAGCTCCTCGAAAGGTACATAGCCCGGAATGACTTGGTCATTGATAATGATAGCTGGTGTGCCTCGTAGACCTAAGCGAGTGAAGTACTCGTAGTTTTTATCCAACAACGCTTTGGTCTCTTTGTCGTCAACAAGCTGTGCTTCGGTGCCTGTTTTCTTAGCGATTTTTTGTAGTGAACTTGCATCATGTGGCCCCGGCTTCTTCACCAACAAGTCGTGTACTTCTTTGTACTTGTCATGTTGGTTCTGCCAAACATTTAATGCGTAACTTGCCGAGTTGTAACCGTTCTTTTCGTACTGTTCTTTGAACGATACCGTCATGTTCAGCACTTTTACCTGCGGGTATTCTTTCTCGACTTTAACTAACTCACCTTCAAGACGCTTACAGAAAGGACAGCTGTAATCGGTCACGTTGATGATGGTCAGTTCTGGATTCTCTGATCCGAATGACGAGTGCTTGCCATCGTTTAAGTAACTGCGCACTTCATCCAGCGTCGTGCTAAACGTCTTTTGGTAAGCGACGTAGTCTTGCAAGTTCTGATGCAGCGCATCTAGGAGCTGTGGATTCTCTTTAAGCAGTTGATTGATCTCGTCGAGCTTCTCTTGCGATGTCTTTTCTGCTGCGTGTGAAAACAGTGGAGTGAGTGCGATAGCCACAGTTAATAGTGTGCGAGTGAATTTCATGATTTTTCCTAAAACTCTTTTTCTTTGCGGTTTTGCCGCGAAGTGATTAAAAATAAAATAAACGATTTAAGGTCAATAGATCCTAGCCATCGGGTTTTATTCTCTAAACACACACAGTTTGAGGTGCACCCGAACTTTTTCGGGTATCGGCTCGGTATGATGACGGAAAGCGTTACGTTCACCGCCACTGATGGAAAGCAAGACAAACGCAAATAGAAATAAGGGCACAATAAAGCTGTCGAGATGGTTTTGTGACACCTGAATCAGCTTTTCAGACAGTTCACACTGCTTATTTAGTCCTTTTGTGCTCTTTTCTTGCTGCGCAGTGGCGTGCTCAGGCGCGACTTGATCGCTAATGAGAGGGCAAGATTGATAGAGGCCCGCATTTTTACTTAGACAGATCACGATAACCCAAGCTACAAGGGCGAGTGTCCATCGAGCGATGTTGGATTGTGATCGAAGCAAAAGGCAAACCCTGAATAATTCTCATAATTATGACCGAACCACCCTAAATTAAATTGCACAGAAAATTTGTTAGTTTTTGGTCAAGAAATCTCAAATAAGCAACAAACCATGAAGCACGTTGAGAATGTGGCTAATCACAAACTTGTTCCAAACTTTAGCTTGCTTTGTTAATGGATTGGATAGGTAAGTTTTCAGATAAATATACCTTATCTTGGTCATAAATATTTATTATCTTTTAAATGTGATTAAAATCATAAAATAAAACTTCATAATTAAGCGGCATGGCTGTTCGGTAAATGGATTGATTTTGATCATCTCTCTAGCACGTCGTTCAAGGGATCATCTATGTGTTCTGTTCCACATACATAGGTGAATTTATGACAAGCCCTGTTCATGCTGAACGCAAGGTGACGATTGGGTGTTACATTGCACTCGCGTTTGCGGTTGTGTTCTTTTCTGGTCTGATGCAATCCAACGAATGGTACGGTGTATTCGACTTTACAACGCTTAATGGCTCTTTTGGTAAAGTGGCCTACGGCGTAACGGAAGGTGCGGATGGCGCGGTACAAGCTGCGACCACTTCTTTCCGCGGTACTGGCGGTAGCGGTGCTCGTGATGGTTTCATTTTTGCGCTTACTTTGATCCCAACCGTTATGTTCGCATTAGGTATGATCAACGTACTTGAACACTACGGTGCACTTGAAGCAGCTCGTAAGCTTCTTACTCCTCTTCTACGCCCTCTAATGGGCATCCCTGGTAACTCAGGTTTGGCTCTGATTGCTTCTCTACAAAGTACCGATGCAGGTGCAGCGATGACGCGTCAGCTAAAAGATGAAGGCCACCTAACTAAGCGTGAAACGGACGTATTTACGATGTTCCAGTTCACTGCGGGTGCAACCATCGTGAACTTCTTCTCATCGGGTGCTGTGCTGTTCACACTGACGATGGCTGACGGCTCTCTAGCGGTCACCTCTTCTATTGGTTTGGCGGTTGTGGTGATGTTCGCATTTAAGATCATCGGTGCGAACCTGTTCCGCATTTACCTAAATATGACGGAAGGTAAAGAAGACAAACAAGACCAAAACAAATCAGAGAACCTAAAAGAGGAGACGGCATAATGGGTGACGTTAAAGCGAAAAAACCAATGGTGACGGATATCTTCGTCGAAGGTGCTAAGAAAGGTTGGGTGATTGCGACTACCTCTACGGTTCCTAACGTATTGATGGCGTTCGTTATCATCAAAGCGCTGCAAATCACAGGCGCGCTGGATCTGATGGGCACGGTGTTTTCTCCAATCATGGCGGTATTTGGTCTGCCGGGTGAAGCAGCAGCGGTATTGATCGGTGCTTGGATGTCGATGGGCGGCGCGGTTGGCGTAGTCATCACGCTGTTTGACCAAGGCATCCTGAACGGCACGCACATTGCGATTCTAGCGCCAGCTATCTACCTAATGGGCTCTCAAGTTCAGTACATGGGTCGCATCATGGGTCCAATTGGTACTGAAGGTCGTTACATCCCAGTTATGATTGCAATCTCAGTATTGAACGCGTTTGGCGCAATGCTGGTGATGAATCTGTTTGTCTAGGAGTGAGTCATGCAATTCTCTCTAAATGAATATCTAGAAGAGCTACGTCCGCTAATTAATGTAGATTGTGGCACTTACACCACTGATGGTATCGAATTCATCGCTTCTCAATTTGAAGAGAAGTACCAAGCAATGTCAGGTTGGAGCGTAAAACGCATCGACTGTGGCAGAGCAGGCGTTGGTCTTGAAGTTCGAAACAAGCCTGAAGCTGCTCACATTGATGTGATGCTGATTGGTCACATGGATACCGTGTTCCCTGTGGGTACCGCTGAGCTTCGTCCAATGTCTCAAGATGCAGAGAAAGCTTACGGCCCGGGCGTCTCGGACATGAAATCTGGCTTGCTGAACATCGTATACGCGATGCGCAGTCTAGACCAAGCGCTGTTGGATAAGCTGTCTATCGCTATCTGTATGAACCCAGATGAAGAGACGGGCTCTCTGGATTCTGTGGATTGGATTCAATCAGTTGCGAATAACGCTAAGAATGTACTGGTTGCAGAAGCAGCACGTGCAGACGGTGGTTTAGTCAAAGCGCGTAAAGGCATGGCTCGCTACAAAATGACCTTTAATGGCGTTGCTGCTCACGCAGGTAACGAACCAGAGAATGGTCGCAGCGCAATCACAGAGATGGCGAACTGGATTCTGGCTGTCAATGCAATGACCAACTTTGAATCGGGTACCACGTTGAACGTCGGTATTGTCTCTGGCGGTAACGGTGCGAACATCGTCCCTGAGCACGCTGAAGCGATCGTGGATGTGCGTTTCTGGAGCAACGAAGAATACGATGATGTCGATAGCAAGCTAAACGGTATGTTGGAGACACCATTCGTTGATGGCGTAAGTATCGAATTGGTTCGTGAAGCTTATAAGCCTTCTATGGTGCCAAGTCCACAAACAGAAAGCCTGATGATGCTAGTTGAAGAAGCGGCAAGTGAACTGGCGATCGACATCAACTGGAAAGAAGTGGGTGGCGGCTCTGATGCAAATAACACGGCAATTCTTGGCGTTCCAACTTTGGACGGTCTAGGACCTATCGGTGCAGGCTTCCACAGTGATCAAGAGTACTTGTTGCTTGAGTCTATCGAACCACGTATCAAAATGTTGATGCGTGTACTGGAGAAGATTGCTCAATAAGGCATTTTTCTAGAGCTTGGTTCCCAAAGCTTTTGGTTTCCAAAGCAATAATCCCCGGACTTCGGTTTGGGGATTTTTTTATCTAGCCAATTGGCTTCCTTTCTTCATTATCATTACTCGCTATTAATCCTACGTTCAGGTTCATCGTCTTAATATCTATGACACAGTCATTAATTTAGGAGGCACGATGACCACAAGCATGTCTGTAAATTCGGCGTCCGATGACGTCTTAGACCAAACGATGCAAGCACCAGATGAGAAAACCTTCTGGCGTAAAATGAAAAACTCCGTCAAGAAAGCAGGCGAAGAGATTGCGGTTATGGGCATCAAATCATGGCTTGCGATGGCAGATTCCAATACCTCTGTTCGCCACAAAGCGCTCCTTGGTGGCGCGTTAGCTTACTTTGTTCTCCCCACTGATATGGTGCCAGACGTACTAGCAGGCGTCGGCTTTACCGATGACATGGCAGCACTTACCCTAGCGGTGAACTCGGTCGGCAATGCCATCACCGACGAGCATGAAGAACAAGCGAGAGAAAAGCTGAGTTCAATGACGGAGTAGGACTGTGACCTATTCTTTAGATTCCAAATAAAACAAAAGCCCCGATGTTTCCATCGGGGCTTTCATTTAGACAGGATAGTTTAATCGTAGAACGATTTAGGCGTCAGCACGTTTCAGATGCACTTCTTCTTCGGCTACGCCAGCCATTGGATCATTGAAACGAGCTTCATCCAATGCGCCTTCCGATTTAGCAACAATGATAGTCACTGCGCTGTCACCGGTGATGTTAACTGCGGTACGAATCATATCAAGTAGACGGTCAACACCCATGATAAGTGCAATCCCTTCCAGCGGCAGACCTACTTGGTTCAATACCATTGCCAACATTACTAGACCAACACCAGGAACGCCTGCGGTACCGATAGACGCCAATGTTGCCGTCATGATAACCATTAGGTAGTCACCCATAGTTAGGTCGATGTTGAATGCCTGCGCGATGAACGCTGTCGCCACACCTTGCATGATCGCCGTGCCGTCCATGTTCACGGTTGCACCTAGCGGTACTGTGAACGATGATACGCGGTTCTCAACACCCATGCGGTGCTTAGCCGTTTCCATTGTTACTGGAATGGTTGCGTTCGATGATGCTGTAGAGAAAGCAAACATGATTGCGTCTTCCATCTTACGTAGGAACGTAATTGGGTTTAGACCAGTAAAGCCTTTTAGCATCAAGCTGTAAGTGACAAGGCCGTGCAGCAATAGCGTACCAGCTAGTACCACAAAGTACTCGGCAAGGTTCAAGATTGCACCAAGACCAAGACCGGTAAACAGTTTCGCCATTAGGAAGAAGACACCGTAAGGCGCTAGGTTCATCAGAATCGCAACTAGCTTCATGATCACTTCATTCAGATCAGAGAAGAATGCTGCGATACGTTCGCCTGGCTTACCTGCTGCACTGATCGCGATACCGAATAGGACGGCAAATACGATAACTTGCAGAGTTTTACCTTCTGCCATTGCGCTGATTGGGTTAGTCGGGAACATATCAATGATCACCTGACCCAAAGATGGCGCTTCTGCTGATTTGAATGAACTTGCTGCGGTTAGGTCTGCACCAGCGCCAGGCTGGAATAGGGTACCCATGGTTAGAGCAAGTGTGATTGCGATAGCAGTAGTTGCTACGTAGAAAGCTAGGGTTTTGCCACCCATGCGACCTAATGTCGATAGGTCTTTTAGAGAGCTAGTACCACAAACTAATGAAACAAACACTAGCGGTACGACAAGCATTTTTAAGCTGGCAACGAAGATCTGTCCACCAACTTCGAATAATCCATTAACAATGTATGCGTCGACAAATCCGTTGTCGGCAAAAAGTGTGCGAATTGCAAATCCTGTCAAGATACCCGCTACCATACCTAAGATTACTCGGCTGGTAAGCGACATCGGCTTCTTGGTATTCATGAGAACACTCCTTATAGTTATGCACCTTAAGTTCACTTCAAGGCGGCGTGCAGATTAGCAGCGGAGTGTGGAAACACGAAAGAATAATCGTCTGAATGGTTAATAGATGTGAACTATATCACTATAAAAAATAGACTTTTAACCAAATGGTAACGAATTTGTGGTTGAAAAGTTTGTAAATTAACATTTTTATCGAACATACAACCGATAGAAATGATTTCTTACATTCTTGAGTGGTAGAAAACGACTTGCATAGAATGGGGTAATACATTGCCTAGTGAATAACTAGGCATGTTTTATTCACTCGTTGTTTTCGACCTCAGTTCAATGGCGGGCGGGTTTGGTTATCGATAGTGCGAGCAAAATCTGAAATCTGTTGATAATCAGCGGGCGTCCAAATGGGTTTTGATGATAATGATTTAGGCAGTGCGGAGAACGCTTTTTCATTGTCGCTTGCTCTAAACTCAACGCTCATCCATTTGTCGATCGGCTGCTGATCCGCAAAGGTCGCCGATAGTGAAAGCTCATGGTTCGCGCCAGAATAGTTCGGCGTTAATTTCAGCGCCATATGGTAATCACGGAAGCGAACCACCCACTTCTCCGGTAGGCGTCTTGAGCTGTCCCACCAATCCCCATCGAGTTGTTGAATTTTCTCTTTAGTGACGGCTTTCGACTGAGCTTTTAAGTCCTTTAATGCTTGTTTAAAAGCGCTGTCCATTGCTTTCGAAAAGCCTATTTGATCGAGTTCGGGGTTGTTCAGGAGTACTTGCTTGGCTAACTTTGCCCCAAGCATGTTGGAATAGAGATCTTCCGATGAGAATGCTGATGCCAGTTCTTTAAAGCCACTGACGGATACCATACCGAACCACTGAGCAATTTCATGCCATTGAGCTAGGCGAAATGCCGTTAACGCTGCTGCTTGAGCACTGCGATCTAGCTTTTCTTCTTCACTCAGTTGCTCTGTTTGTTCATACCAACGAATACGACGAACACGTAGCTCTTCTGGTAAATCTAGGTGCGCAGCGCGACCTAAATAATGTTGGTTGAGAGTGAACAAATAATAGGTGTAGTCTGCGGTATCACGGACGTGGGCAGTATCAATAAAGCCGCCTAGTTCGGTAAAGATAATACCGTTGGCTTCTTCATTCAGCCCTAGCAAGCTGCCAGAGACTGACTCGCTGCCGTCGTTATAGTGGTGAGTACCCACTTCGTTGCTGGATAAGACATTCTCAAGAGAAAAGAAAGGAACAGGCACGCTTCCTAATTGCGCTTTGAGATCGACACCAAATGCACAACACGGTCTAACGCCGACCGGTGCTTTTAGTTGTTGCGCGTGAACGAATCCACTACAAAGGCTTAGTAGTAATAGTGCTGCTTTCTTCAAACCATACTCCTAGAATGCTTCATTAATCTGGAAATAAAAACCGGTGCTGTCTTTGCCCACACCCAAATCGACGCGCACGTTAATACGTGCCTTAAAGGCAAATCGATAACCAACCCCGACAGTCGGTAGCCAGCTATTTTCAAAGAGCTCGTGATAAGTTGGTGCGATATTACCAGCACCTAGCCACCCAACCACACCATGGCGACCTGCAATGGTATGGCGAATTTCTACTTGTGTAGAAAGCTGGTGCTTATCGCGATATTGCCCTTGGTAGTAGCCACGCATACGCTGGTCATCACCTAGCTGGGCGTAATCAAACCAAGGTGCGTCACCGAAAATCGATTGTGAATATACCTCCATTGCAATAATCGTCGTGTCAGACCATTGTTGGTAAACACGATAGTTAGCAACGAGGTTGTCGTAGTCTTCATCACTGCCGAGTGAATCTCGGTTAGCAATCCATTCAACATCGAGAAACTGCCCCCGCATTGGGT
Organism: Vibrio sp. D401a; assembly: GCF_030248515.1. Lineage (NCBI taxonomy): Bacteria > Pseudomonadati > Pseudomonadota > Gammaproteobacteria > Vibrionales > Vibrionaceae > Vibrio > Vibrio sp. D401a. The sequence continues at coordinate 34,617 of NZ_JAHGAI010000044.1, forward strand.
TCGGTTCGAAATCACGAGTGTCGTATTCCATTCCAACTAAGACGCCACTGCTAGTGGCATCGGCAACTTCTGAAGGGAGAATATCGCCATCGACACCGTCGACCTTACTGAATGACTGCCATTGCCAACCAAGTTTGGCGTAAGTATTTGGCGCGACTTCAACGGCGATTTTTGGGCTCAACTGTAAACGTTGCCCTTCATATTGCACTTTGTTGTTCTCGTTTTCAGCGGCTTGGCTGCCAATACCCCAATAGTAACCGGGGGTATGGCTTATCCATGCCTCACCTAAAAGACGCACTTTGTCATTTTTTAAATAGGTGCGATTGTTTAACCCCAATCCGTAAGAACCTGAGGTTGAACCATAAGAAGTAACGGTGACGGTCGAGTAAGGCTCGCCTTTTTGCCAGTCGTAAGGCGTGTACAAACCTACTGCGGCAACGCCAATACCAAACCCTTGTTCTGGGTTAACAAAAGGACCAGGTAATACGCCCCAGTCGATTAATTTAGATTCATCCACGGCTTCACTTGAACCAAGCTTGGTCAGGATGTCATCCATTAAGCTACTTTCGTCTTTTTCGATAGCAATAGCGTATGACGAACTAAGCAGCGCTGTCAGCGCAAGGGTATAAGAGGCTTTCATCTTCTCGCTACCCTAGAAACGACGGTCTAAAGAGAAGAAGATGCTTTGACGATCACCAAAACCGGCTTCACCCAAAAGGTACCAATCTTCATTGATTTGGTATTGCATGCCAGCGATGGTGTTCCATTCAGATTCTAAGCGCTGCTTTACTTCAAAACGGGCATCTGATGACATTAATCCACTTAAAGATGGCGGTAAGCCAAGGTCTTTGAGTGAGCCAGAGAGTTCTTGCTCGACATCTTGATACATAGCGCCAACCCAAAAACGAATCGGTACGCCATTTTGATGGAAGTCGTAACCGATACGAGGAGAAACCACAACTGCATCAATTGAACCATCAATAACGGTTAAATTGGTTTGAGTGTAACTTGCATCGACCAATGCGAACCATTGGTCATAACCGCCAGCAAGCACAAAACCAAGGCCTTTAGTGTAGCCATCGAGATCTAGGCGGAAATTTTCAATACGTTGTGGTTTCACAAACGGCAACTTAACCTTTACGTTTACATCAGTTTCTGAGTAGCCATCAAGCGTACCGATCAAGCCATAAACGTTTAGGAAAGGGAACAGCCAGACATCGGCGCGTAATGTCATAACGTCAGTGGCTTGCTTACCTGGTTCTGCTTGCATATCGACTAACTTTTCAATCCCGCCTAAACCTTTTAGTGCGATAGAGTCGACATTGATGCCTTGTTCCATACTCATATAGCTGAGGTTTAAACCAAAAGGTTTTGGTAACTCGTAGCCAAGTGCTTCTGCTTTCTCTTTCCATATCGGCAGAGAAATTGAATCCGCATTCGCGACGCCGGTAACGAGGCAAGAAGCAGCAACAAGCAAAGAAGGTAATTTCATAAGTCACTTCATTAAGCATGGCGATCATTATATAGCCAGAGCCGTTTTGAACGGGATATGAATATCTAATGAGCGTCACGGGTAAATCACAGCTTTATCATGGAGAAAAAGCACTTTAGCGAGAGATAAGGACCGCTGTTTTTTAACGGATTTAGAGCAGCTTCTTAACTTCGGCGAGCGCATCTTACTCCTAAAATTATAAAAGTAAACTTTAAAGTGTACTTTATATTGTTGTGCGCTATACTCTGCAGCCACTTACATGAGGTTGGTGAATTTAGAACGATGAAGCTTTCAGAAAAAAAACGGATTGCGCTGATTGAAGCCGCACAACAAGAATTTATCGAGCATGGCTTTTCAGGTGCCAATATGGACAGAGTCTGCGAGCGAGCCGGCACTTCCAAACGAACTCTATATCGCCATTTTGAAAGCAAAGATGTGTTGTTTATTGAGTCCATTCAAGCTGTGATGGAAATTCAAAGGGCACGTCTACAATTTCAGTATTCACCAGAAGAGAGTATAGAGGCTCAACTTCGCACTTATTTACTCGCTAAGCTCGATTCGATGTATGAGGATTTTGGTTTGCCGTTAGCTAAGATGGTTATTAGCGAGTTTATGCGCACACCAGAACTTGTGGAAAACTATCTGCATCAACTTCAAAGCCAGGATGAACAATTAGAGAAGTGGTTTTCTGAGGCAATTGACGATCAGAAAATCAAAAACCTAAATCCGGCTATGATGAGTAATATGTTGATGTGTCTATTGAAAGGTAACTTTTTATGGCCTCAGTTGATTGCTAACCACAAGGTGCCAAACCTTGAACAGCGCAAGAAATCGATTGAAGATATACTTACGCTGTTCCTAGATGGGTATCGTTGTTAAATAGAGCGTTCTGTTACCATTCTTTATGGCTCAAACTGGATAGTTGATTGTGATCCCAAACCCATAGGTTTGATTCTCGGACTTGCATGCCTCCGACCCAGTAGTTTTGAGTTATGGGTTGGCTTCCCTCCAGACATGCTTGAGCGTGCTCAGTAATACAGACTTGTTGCTCCCACCAATTCTTTTGCAATGAGTCGGTGCTAAATAGCGGCTTGTCGCTGCATGTCAGTGGGAGGAGTAATGCATAAAACATCACATCACCCAATGTCGGAAGAGGCTCTTTTTCTTGGTATTCCTCAAACCAATCTTTAACGGTGATTGGTGTGCTGTGTTCGGCCAATGCTTCTAGCGCCAATTGTTGGGTGAAGCTCAACCCTGACTCCGAGTGAGGTAGCTCTTGAAGGTGTCGTTTCATCGCGGCTTTAATATTTGGCAAACAATCTAACTCATGCTGCGTAAGCAGTTCGATAAGGGATTGAGGAGTCGGTGATATCAAAGCCTGCCAACAACGCTTAGCTTGGCTTCTAAGCTTTGATGTAACGGCCTTTCGATGCTGCCAGCATGAGCGAACCGCCTCTGCAGGGAGTTGCCCAAAGCCAATAAAACGCTCGGTTCCCGGAAACTGATTGAACTCGATGATCTCGATGACTTTTCCTTCGGTGTCTTCTAAAAGTGTTAACCCTCGAAGTAACATGAACTGATCATAGGCATCATGTTCTACCCAAAACACAATTCGCTCAAACTGCTCGTCGAGCAGAGTATTGATATTTTTTTGCTCAGATAGGGCGATGTCTTGCACCGAGCCTTCACGCCCCATTACGGGTAACAACGTATCAACGACATATTGTGCTCGGATTGCGACAAAAGCCGTTTCATCATTTGGAATGGGGCCGATGCACAAAGGATCAATCATGGGCAAGAATTCACCTTCAAAGCCACAAGTTTTCAATTGTTGCTGAATGTCATGTCCACATCGCACGTGCAGAGTCTTTAGCTCCGCATCTAGAGGCTGTTCTCGGTTATGGATGGCGAGCTTGTGAAATTCCAACTCTTCTATATGCGCCTTTAACTTACTCCAACTAGGTAAGCCGAGTTCTCTTGCTAAGGCATGTTGAACATCTGCTAGTTGAATGGACTCTGTCGTAAGCTTTTCTGGCTGAGTATGAAACTGCTTAACTTGCTGTAAGGCACGCTCATCATTTTGGCGGATCGCTTTTAAGCGTTTTTTGGCCAGAGACTTTTGCTGGTTGAGGTTAATAGAGAAGCTATTATGAGATTGCATTTTTCACCTTTCTTATCTCTTCCACACTCGCCTTATTAGAAGTTTAAAAGAAGGTAAAAACAGATTGTTCCTGCTAACAAGAGCAGGGAGGTTGAGTTGCCGTGAACCGAGTTCTTTCCGCGAGTGTTGGGTGCTTTAGGCTTGAGCTTTTTACATGGTATGTAATCGAAACAGGTATCGCAACTTTGAATAATATAAAGAAGCAAAAGTGCACTTAACTTCACATAAAACAGTTCAAGGACTGGTTCTGTCACCAATATAGATTACGGCTCTGGCAGAGCCGTGCTACAGGCACATTTAGCTTGCGAGAGAATAGAATTGTTCAGAGGGAGTTGCTCCCTCAAGATTATTTGACCTCGGTTAATTATCGTCCACAGTTCTCGACCATGCAGGCTGCCGCTCCATCTATTGACTTCCAACCAAGCGCTTGCCAAGTTTTCTGTTTTACCCACCGATGGCTTTGCTCAACGGTATCATTCAAATACTTGATGTCGAGTATCTCTATCAATGACAGCATGAAGATCTCCGTTAACCAGAGCTGAACATTCATTGCATCTATCGCTGCGTAATTACTTTTGCTGCAGTCAATCACCACGTTTTCAGGAATAGCATGCTGAGCTATCGCCTTATTTAGAAAGGTTTTGGCAGCAGCTTAATCGCGATTGAAGCTTAGGTAATATTAAATGACGTCTCTAAATTTATCGACAGCTCGATAGTAGTAGAGCCATTTTCCTTTGATTTTGATATAGGTCTCATCCATACGCCACGAAGCAAATACAGGCTTTTCATTAGACCTCGCTTTATGCTCATGAACAGGTGCAAATTTGATAACCCAACGATTAATGGTTGCATGGTCCACATTAACACCACGTCCCTCTGTATCTCTTCAATCTCGCGATAACTAAGCTTGTAAGCAAGATAATAGCGAACGGTTTCTAGAATCACTTCTGAAGGAAAATGACAGCCTTTAAACATTACGATTCAATGCGTTAAGTGAGTGATGGGTAAACTTCAACCTATGCGGCCAAATTTTGCGACAGAACCAATTTTTGTCATATCGATTAAATTAGTTAGTTTTATGTCATGACAAAAGACATACATACTCCCCTGCCAGGATAGAGAGCTAGATTCTATATTATGCTCTTTAACAATTCGAAATGATGTGAAGATTCAGTTTGGGGAATTTTTAAGAGTAGAGATCCTAAAGAGAGATATACCATTCGTTTGAGCAAACCAGACTTAAATACATACGTTACTTAGCAGAAGAGAATGATAAACCCATAGATAGATACATAAATGAGGGGTTTGCTGAGCTGTTTGATAAGTTAGGTATTGACTTAAACGATTATACAGATTTGGAATCAAAGAAATAAGTTTCTTCTAGATCGTTGCCTTTGCAGTGGTCTAGGTGAAGCAAATTTGCTCCTTAACGTTAACTCTCACGTTAACGTATTACTCAAATCTAATTATAAAGAAGGGTAAAACCTTCCTTTTCTTTTCGGCTAACCAGGTAGCTCAGTTATCGCAGCAATCTGGTTCTTCGGTGATTTTGTTTTAGGTTGTTTGTCCTATTTACTCGACCAAACACAAATAATATCTAACTCAAGCGCTCTAAGTTAGGGCGCTTATTTATTGGAATGAAAAAATGAAACAATTTAAAACTCTAGCAGTGGCTGCAGCAATGACACTATCAGGTTGTGCAACAGTAATTCAAGGCACAGACGACACAGTAAACGTGAGAGCGCTTAACACGGATGATCGCCTTACTCAATGCCTATTGTCGAGCGATGAGGGTAGTTGGTACACACAAGGCAAGCAAGACACGGTTGTAGTTAAACGTGATTACAGTGACATTGCGGTGAAGTGTGAGAACGATACCCAAGTAGGAACAGCAATTGTAGAAAGTAATTTTCAAGCGGGTTGGCTATTAGCTGACTTCTTTTGGGACTTGTGTCTAATCACTTTGTCTTGCCCAATCGATGCGGCAACAGGTGCGTTCTATGATTATCCACGTGAGATCAACGTGAAAATGAGCAACAAAGGCGACGCCCCCCAAGAGATGCAGATCATTAAAAACGAACCTGTTAAAACGTCATCGACTCTGACTAGTGAGTTGCGAAAATAACCAATGAAAAAGCTACTAATCGTTGCGGCTATGGCTGCACTTACTACAGGTTGTGTGACCAATAAAGCTATTGATTCGACACTTGAGATGACGGTTTTTGATGACATCTTTGGGCATGAGCAAGAATCTGCGGAAGTCTTCACCAATGAAACGGGCAATATATTTGCTAAGTTCGACGGCCTTGTTCCTGTATTTGGTGATGAGATTCGAGCATTCACGCCAGAAGGTTACGAGAAGACAATAGAAAACATTGATATGTTTCAACGTGGCCTAAATGGTGATCTCGATTATGCTCCGCTCTTCTATGGTTCATACGTCTTCAAAGGTCGCATTAAAGATGGAAAGCGTTACTTTGGTATGAGTGCTTGCTCAATAAAGAATCCAGTTGCTCGCTTAGCTGTTTGTCGTGATGGTTGGACATACTTTGATGAGACAAACACAGCTGAATTGCGTCGCATCTTGGAAGAGTATCACGGAACTCAAAAATGAGTTGTGTTGTGAGCGCAAATCAACTCCAGTTCATCAAAGCAAAACAATAGTGAAGAGAAAGATGAAACATTTAAACTTTTAACAATAGCTACTGCAATATCTCTGTCTGGTTGCGGTGGTGGTGATTCTGGTAATTCAAGCAGTTGCGGTAATCCAACACCTCCCCCAACAAATAAAGTCGTGTGGGTTTTCTACAGCTATTCTCAAGCGCCAACAGCATATTAATGCCGTGCGAAAGGTGGCGAGTGTGGTACTGATTTCGTTCCTACCATTGATTTTTATGCGCCGATGAGAGTTGAGTATGTGAACCTAAGCAGTGAACTCCTTTCTGGCGAAAGTATTGCTGCTTATGATTGCAACGACTGGGTTGAATGGCGTTGGTGGGGCACAACTAAAACCAAGATGCGCCAGTGTAAAGATTTGCTTGGTAACTCGTTTGATATCTACGTTTATCGTTACGGAAAGGAGGCCAGCATTGTAGTCCAAAACAACGGTAATGATGAGCGTTTTACTTGTTACAAGCTGACAAACGAATGCACAGCAATGCACGATGACGCAGTGCTAGTCAAGTTATCAGATGATTTAGCAGAATGGACATTTAACCGCGTTGATGGGTACGATGATCGCTCACTTGAATTAACCGATGCTTTAGGGGTTTATTTTTAATAAAAATTAAATTGGTATCAACTCTGTCTGTTGCCATCCTATCAGGTTGCGCGGTGCTGTCGCAAATATAGATTAGGCTATGGCAGAGCCGTGCTACAGACACATTCAGCTTGCGAGAGATTAGAATTGTTCAGAGGGAGTTGCTCCCTCAAGATTAATTTGACCTAGGTTAATTATCGTCCACAGTTCTCGACCATGCAGGCTGCAGCTCCCTCTATTGACTTCCAACCAAGTGCTTGCCGAGTTTTCTGTTTTACCCAGCGATGGCTTTGTTCAACGATATTATTCAAATACTTGATGTCGAGTATCTCTATCAGTGACAGCATGTTGAGCTATCGCCTTATTTAGAAAGGCTTTGGCAGCAGCTTCATCGCGATTGGAGCTTAGGCAATAATCAATGGCGTCTTTAAACTTACCGACAGCTCGATAGTAGTAGAGCCATTCTCCTTTGACTTTGATATAGGTCTCGTCCATACGCTACGAAGCAAATACAGGCTTTTTATTAGACCTCGCTTTATGCTCAAGAACAGGTGTAAATTTGATAACGCAATGATTTCCAGAATCACTTTTGATGGGGGGGTAGCTTTTAAACTTTACGATTCAATGTGTTAAGTGAGTGCTGGGTGGGTTTTAACCTATGCGGCCAAACCCTGCGACAGAACCCAAGTTGGAATGGAGAGAGCATCGATGATGAAAACTCAAGATTCGCCGGTTGTTGAGCGTGCTTTGTGTTGCTCTATTCCACTCGCACTTTGGCACTATCAAGTAGTGTTTGATAGAGGGCAAGAGCGGCTGGTCCACTTTTCGCCCCTTTAGGTAAGGTGAGATGCAGAGCGACTTGATATTGGTTCGAATGCTCTAGGTCAATTACTTTGAGGTGGTCATTTTGGCGGTATTCAACGAGATGTTTTGGGAGGCGGCAGAAGCCGACACCTTGCTCAACCGCTCTAAACGCATGGTCGAAATTGTCCACCGTGATTCTTTGGCGCGCGCGCAGCCAGCCTACGTCTCGCTTCTCTTTGTCTGATTCCCCCAAATCTCGAACCACAATTTGGCTGGTGGTCGCAAAGTCCGCCAATGAAATATGTTCCTTCTTTGCTAGCGGATGTTGAGCTGCGATCACAGGGACCATAGTGGTAGTGCCAAACGCTTCAGCAGGGTAGTTGGTGATCGGAAGGTTGATGATGGCGATGTCCGCTAATTCATTGATCACCATGTCTGTTGTTTTACTCAGAGAGGTTTCTACGACTTGAACTGAAGTTGTATTGTTTTGTGTGAGAAATTCGCTAAGAGGAGTATAGAGCCAACTTGGATCGCACAGGTGATCGATAGCTACCGTAATTTGCGACTCTACACCGCTATTTAGCTGCTCACTGATCATTTCAAGTTCACGAGCCTGCTCAAGCATTGATTGCGCACGGCGTAACATCGTCTTACCGTGTTCGGTTAACCCCGCCTTACGACCTTTTACTTCTATCAGCTTGATACCAAGCTGGTTTTCGAGTTTTTTCACCGAATAGATAAGAGTGGTATGGCTTTTATTGAGCGTTACTGCGGCTGACTGAATGCTTCCCGCATGTTCAATTGCTTGTAGTGTTTGCCACTGCTCTAAGGTTGTTTTGAGTCTCATTGGTCAGTTTTTTCCACAGTTAATGGCAAAATTATGAACTTTTTTGTCAGTTTTATAAAGGTAATAATCTTCCCATCGAAAGCGAGTCAATAATAAGAGGAGACTCAAGATGGCGAAATTGCTGCAAGTTGATTTTGAATTTAATGGCCCATTTGGTGAAGAGATGTCGAATGCTCTGATCGATTTAGCGAAATCAATTAACCAAGAGCCGGGCATGATTTGGAAAATTTGGACGGAAAGCGAAAAAGACAAGCTCGGTGGGGGTATCTATCTTTTTGAAGATGAAGCCACGGCGCAAGCTTATCTCGAAATGCACACTGCTCGTCTGAAACAGATGGGTGTCGAGGAAGTAAGAGGTCAGATATTCGATATTAATACACCGCTAAGTAATATCAACCAAGGTCCAATCGGAGAGTAATGTTATGACTAACCGCACCTTTCTAACCGTTCATGGTGCCATATATACGGTATTCGCTTTTGCGCTATTTTTTGTGCCAACCATGATGTGGCCGATGTATGGCGTACAAATTAACGACCAGTACGCGCTGTTTTTATCGCAGCATACGTCGATCTTTTTAGGTGGGATTGCTGCGGTCAGTTTGATGCTACGTGATGTGGAACCTAGCAACACAGCCAAGCAACTGTTCAAAGCGCTGTTGGTCACGAATCTCTTAGGCGTGGTGATCACCACTTACGCAGGCATTACAGGTGTGTTTGTTGGCTTTGGTTGGAGTGACCCTGCTTTCTTCTTATTACTGAGTGCGCTCACTTTTATTCAATGGAAGAAACAATCGTAGAACAAACCATATCAAGAAAGCCCCGCGATGCGCGCGGGGCTTGCTTTTTTAATGAGGCATAAACTCGCCACCATCTTTCATTATCTTTTTCGCAATACGGTTCATGACACGGATGAAGAAGCGCCGAGCCAAACCATATTTAACGTTCGTTACCGCGATACGACATAAGTTGTCTTTCTCATCAAAACCATAAAACACCTTCGCTCCACACTTATCGAGATAAATTGCTGCAACATTGTTGGCTTTTGTTTCATCTGGTTGAATGAGTACTACGGGGGAGCTCTGTTTGACCGCATTTTTCCATAGCGATTTTTTTGATTGAGTCTCGGTTATGGTGTTTGTACTGCCAACGAGAAGCACTCGGCTTTTCACGCGCTGTTCCATAAAAGCGTAGGTTGGGTTTGAAGCATAGAACCACTGTGTCGGCTCGGCAGGAGTGACGTGTATTTCAGCGATTTCCAATTGGTTGTCTTTTGTATGACAGTGAACGGGCATCGGCTTTTCTGGCAACTTACAACCAAAGATCATTCCGTACGGCTTCGTTTTCGCATCCACAAAATCGAGAAGCCCCTGATTAAGGCAGATCGAACCAATATGAGAGCTTTCAAATGGTGCTTTTTGTTGAGCTTCTTCCAGTAGCGCCATTTGCCTAGGGCTATCATCGACGACATGGAACACTTTGTCCGCAAGCAAGTCGCCATTTGGATGATAAATTCGATATCGATAGACGCCGGTAGAGTTAGAACTTTTTTCGCCTAGGTTCCAAGTCAAACAGTTGGAGTGATTCAGCTGAATCGAAGACTCATATTCATGTGAGTAACCTCCAATTGAAGCTCTGTATGGGTGATCGATGCGAACTGTTAGGGCGACTTCGGGTTCATAACCGTCCTCGTCATCATCTTCTGGGAAATAGCCGATACGAAGCCCGAAACAACGTTGATCTTCCGCACGGACTAGGGTGGTTTGTTTTATTAATTCGCTTGGGTCATCATCTTCTGGAATATGGTAAATGCCCCAATCGAGCAACTCAAAAGGAGAAAGCGCAGCATGACGATATTTTCCAGCCTGTATATCTGCTACAAGCTGCTGGACTTTCAACGATGGGTGCTGCGCATATTCACTGATGAGTGTTGTGAACTCTGGGAGGTTAGCGACCAACTCAATCAGCTTAAGTAGTTGGCTTATCTCCAACTGATCTGTATAGCGCTTTAGATCGGTTTGCTTGGTAAACCAAGGCATCGCACTGACCCAATGCTGCTTAATTGCATACTTGAGTAAGACGATCAGTTGCGCATCACGTTCATACAGTTGTTGAAACAAGTCTGGCAGAGGGAGATCACGTTCACTCTCAAGTTGCTTCAATCCCAGACTAGGATTAAGAGCAAATAATCGCAAGAGATTATCTTGGATGTGTGGTGAGGCTTTCCAATACAGTTCATCAATACCAGGAATTCCGTAACTGGTATCAAAATCACTGATGAAGTTAGTTTTTAGTGTATCCAGTAATTTTTGTAACTGCTCTGAGTTGAGCAATGTCGTTTGGGCGATCTGAGCAGTGATCCACTCTACTGTTTTGTATTGCTCTTTGGTGATGGCGTAACCATTAGGGTTACGACGTCCCATTTGTTCACTTACGGTGTAGCGAATAGAGTCTAAGATCGCTTCATCGTAGTAACTGGTTTTGATATTTGGTCTTCGTTGCTCCAGCAGCTCGAAGAAGCGCAGCTCAGCATCCGGACGGAGTTTTTTTAGTGCTGATCGAACGAGCTGTTTGTTTTGTTCTGTTTGTTGCTGCGCTTCGAACTGATCGAAATACATGTCCATCAAACTGATTTCATCATCGTCCCTACGATCGATTTGAGACAATAGTAATTCCAAGCGCCCAGTCAATTTATCGATCTCTGAATGGTATTCTAAGCCATCGACAAATGAGTGTGATTGATCGCTTAACTCTCCATAACGATCGCAATAAAAATAAGACAGCATGCGAGTGACTTTCGCCGGAGCTGATGTCAACCAGAGTAAAAGTAAGCGATGGCAATAGATTTGCTCAGGAGTATTTTGAAGTGAGCCCCAAACATGAGCTGCAACTAATAGCTTTTGGGCTTTGTCGTCAAAGTCACGCAGAAACTCATAGTAAGGCTGATTTTTGTTGATTTGTCTGCTGTCACTGAGTTGTTCGATATTGCCTTTAAAAGATTTTAGCGTGACATCGAAATCATCGCTTTCATTGCTTAGAAATGCATCGACGATCTTCCAATCTTGTTTTGCTTGGGATTCCTCTTCCTCTGTGAGAGGAACGTATCGCCAACGTTTCTCGGCAGTCTCAATACAATGGAATCGACTGTTTTCACTCAAAGCGAGAAGAAGCTCTGACTTTAGGCTTGAGGCAAGTTTGTCCTCAAACGCTTCTGTTGCCCTGTCGTTGATACCGTGCTTTTTATCGTGGTAAAGCATGCCAGCACAGAAGGCCAGTTGACTGGCTAAGCTAAACTCTTCATCAAACGCGTCAGCCAATTGTTCGAGAAGATCCGTTGCCTCTTCACGATGTTTGTTAAATAACTCATGGGCAAGCTGGGTCTCTTTCTGGCGAATATTGTCTCGGTATGCACCACATTCTTTGACATAGTTTAGAAATTGCGCCTTCCAATCACCGTTATAACGTTGGGTGAAATCCTCATCACTTATGAGCTCAAAGTCGTGGACAAGCCCATGAGCCACATCGGCATGAAAAGACGCTTTGTTGTTCCAACAATGTAATACGTCAAACAAGCGCAAGATCTTTTGATTGTTTTCCGCTATCGCTGCGTCATCCAAGTCTTCATTGTGCCAATCGTATAGGATGTCACCAACAATGGTCATCATCTCTTCGTGATAAGAGTCATAGCGGCCGAGGTAATATTCGAATTTCTCGGAGATATCGAAGTTACCTTTTCTCGCAGCGATTTGAATGTTACACGGTTCAATCACATCTAGGACTTGTGCATCTTCCCCACTCTCGATGTAATGCCAAATTGTTTTCCCTTCATTAAAACCTTCGGTAATGAATGACTTCCATTGCGCAATACCAGTGCCTCGATAATAGTAGTGATCACGGTAGTAGTCGTCTTCATTTTCGATGACTTTGGGTGGAACAATTGGACGACCCAGATATGCTTCGATCTCACTGGTAAGTGCCACCGCTGCTTGTTCTGCTGATGAGTCAATAAAGTTGCTCATCATCACCGCGTGGTAATCTACTTCATGATCATCGATATCAATGCCATGAATGGGCGACATGATGGAATAGATGAATCGGTCTACTGGGCGTTCAACATAGTAGCGAGAGTCATCTGTATATTGTAGGTAGTCTTGATCAGCAAAGCGCTGCTTCATTAAAGATCGAAATACTTCGAACTCGTGTGGCTTTTCGCGGAAGATCTTAAGTAATCCAGTGATCTGGCTACGAGTCGTTAGGTTGCTTGCACTCTCATGTTTAGAATCATCAAACATGTATCCTCGAGCAGCACTGTTATCACAGTAGCAAAATGCTTTCAGTGTATCGTGGGTATAACCCAAATGGTTTGTAAGAACCCCCAATGCAAACTCACCGTGGGGAGCGTGCTCACTGTCCCAATATGGGATGGTGTAACCGCCAAGATAAAAAGCCAGGCGAGGGAAGGTGAGCCCTACAATCAAAAGTGGTAACAACCCAAATACTTGTTCTTCAGATACCCACATCTCACTAGAGTCATTAAATTGTCTCGCGAGGTGGCAAATCAATTTAGCCGTTTCCTCTAATTCAGACTCTAGTGCTTGATGTTGACATGCTCGAAGAAAAAACGCGCCTTCACTGGTTAAATAGGTGCTGTTTAATAACTGAGTTGGTTGAATATCGCTTTTGTACGAGTAGCCAACGTAAGCAAACACTTCTTGAGCAATTTTATTTTCAAGTAATGAACCAATTTGATCGTCACACCCGTTATTTACTTGGAAGCGAACATGACAATGATAGTTATCAAAGGCATTTTCTTGCAGGAGGGCTTCTCGATAGTGTCTTAGGGCTTGGCGTAAAGATTCAAGAGATTGAGGGTCGTATTCCACGACCAGAGATTGGGTATCTAAAGCAACTGACATAATACTTGCACTACAACTAATTACATATTTAGTTGAGAATAAAGACGTGTGTTGCCGATGTCACTGAAAAGATTGAGCTATTTATAAAGGTGTGACGCTAAGTCACACCTTAACTTGAAGTCAAAATCACCTGGTACAGAAATAGGGGATAATTCAACGCTTTGCTAAGCCTTTGTGGTTTAAGTAAGGCAGAATATGAGGGCGAGATTCTCCCGCGAGCTTACTAGTGACTTCTTGTGACCAGGTGCTTTGTTTTTGATTGCTTGAGCGGCTCGTATAATAGTCTTGCATGGTTTGATCATACGTTTGGATATCTTCAAGATTTAGCGGCTGGTACTGGTTTTCATGTACGATGACATCAGCTGGTAAGCGAGGTTTTACTTCTGGGTTTTGATCTGGATGACCTAAACACATACCAAATAAAATGGCCGTGTTTTGTGGTAAACCAAGCAATTCATCAACTTGGGCTGCGCTGTTTCTTAGGCCGCCAATATACACACCACCTAACCCCATTGATTCTGCCGCCAACAAGCAGTTTTGTGCCATGATACCAGCATCTACAGCACCTATCAGAGTGAGCTCTGCAAAGTCTGCTTGAACCTCTGGGTTGATTGTCATATGGCGTTGGTAGTCAATACAAAATACCAAGAACTCAGCGGCGCTTTCTACATAAGGTTGGTTGCCGGCGTACTGGGCCAGCAGTTTACGTTTTTCGATATCTGTAACTCGGATGACGGATACAACCTGCAACATACTTGAAGAAGATGCGGCTAAGCCCGCTTGAAGAATGGTTTGTCGTTGTTCATTCGTAATCGGATCTGAGGAGAACTTTCGAATGGAGCGATGACCGAGTATGGTTTCAATCGTGCTGTTCATGATGTGCTAACTTCCTTGGGCTGCCTTTAGTTGGTTGAAACTTCACCATAATGGTATTTGCGGGGAGCGTAAACCTGTACGTGCTACAAACTGTGCCAAAGGGCAAAATTGACAAAGTTCTATCGAGCAAACTGAACATAAAGTGACGTTATTTATAAAGTAAGGTATATACTGATTTTTAATAATCAATAGCTTACCAAGTGTGGAGAACATGAAAGAGCTGATACTTCATACGGTCACAGTGTTTATGGGCTTCTTTGCCATCATGAACCCGATCGCCAATATTCCTATCTTTCTGAGCCTAACGGCAGATGAAGATAAACAAACGGTTCGTTCAATTGCGTTTCGATCTGTCTTTATCGCCTTTGTTATCGTCGCTGTGTTTGCCGTTGCTGGCAAAGTCATATTCGATCTGTTTGGGATTACGCTATACGCCCTGCGCATTACTGGCGGCATCTTAGTATTTCTAATTGGTTTTCACATGCTGCAAGGTGAATCGACACACAAAAAGACAAAAGAAAAAGCTTATTCACCTGAGCAAGAACAAGCGGCTCTGAGTATTGCCGTTTCCCCATTGGCGATGCCAATCTTAGCGGGCCCAGGTACGCTCGCTACGGCTATGAACTTTGCTACCGCTGGTGGCATGACGGAGACCATCATTACCATCGCTTCGTTTGCCATCCTTTGTGTGATCACTTATGTGCTGTTCTTATTTGGCGACAAGTTAGTGAAAGCCGTTGGGCCAAGTGCACTTAACGTTATCACTAAAATGATGGGGTTGATTTTGGCGGTCATCGGAACTCAGATGTTTATTGATGGCGCTGCAGTCGCTTATAAAACGGTTTTTGCATAGAGCCTTTTCTTCAAGTATGCCCGGCTAGTGAGTTAAGCCGGGCATTTTTATGAGGGGTGTTCTGCTTTATCTGAGTGATTGAAATCAAACTGAAAAGGGAGCGGTGGATGAGTGCTTATAGCTTAAAGCTACCTATTTCTTTGTTCAGGTCACCTGATAACCCAGATAGTGCGACAGACTGCTCTTCCGCAATCACGGCTTTTTCCGATAAATCATCTGCCGCATCTCGGATCATCTCCGTGTTTTTGGTAATTTCATCGGTCACAGATGCTTGCTCTTCAGCGGCTGTAGCAATCTGAGATGCCATATCACTAATCTCGACAACGACTTGGTTTATTTTACTTAGGTTGTAAGCCGCAGACTCTGCTTCACTCACGCTTTTCGACGCAAGCTCTCTACTTGTCTCCATAATGCCAACCGCATCCGCTGTCGTTGTTCTTAACGTCTCGATGGTTTCTTGAATTTCTTTGGTCGACTTGTGCGTGTTCTGGCTCAATATTCTTACTTCATCTGCCACTACAGCGAATCCTCGACCAGCGTCGCCCGCTCGAGCAGCCTCAATTGCTGCGTTTAACGCCAGTAAATTGGTTTGCTCAGCAATATCTTGAATGGTTGCGAGAACGGCGTTAATCGCATTTCCGTGATCTTCTAGCTTGAGAATGATCTCTGTTGCGGATTGAACTTCGTTCGCCAATTCGTTGATGGATTCTTGGGTTCGTACCACTTGAGACTCGCCGTCTTTACATTTAGCAACGGCATTATCGGATGCGTTGGCTGTGCCTTCGGCGTTCTTCGCGATTTCCTGTGTCGCGCTAGCCATTTCATGAATCGCGGTTGCGACCATATTCACTTCACCCTGTTGGTTCTGAATTAGAATCCTTCTCTCACCGGATTGAGTATTCATGTCATGAGCCTGGATGTTCAGGTTCGTGGATACCGAACTCAATCGAGTGACTATGCCGTGCATGTTTCCTACGAACTTATTGAAGTTTTCCGCTAGGGCACCGATCTCGTCGTGATTTTTGATATCAATACGTTGCGTTAGATCGCCGTCACCATCAGCAATTTCCCCAAGAGCATCTGAGACAGTATGCAAATCTTTTAGTAATACTTTCGATAACCAAATAATAAATAGGGCTGAAGCGAAAATCAGCACGATAGATAACAGGACATTTTGTAAAATAATGGCGTGAAGCGACGCCATTTCGGTGGCCTCATCTAATTCAACAGCAATGATCCAGTTTGTCGACTGTATTGGCATGAAGTACACCAATTTTGTTTCCCCGCCAACGTTCACATGATGGATTTTTCGATCAGACTCGAAGTCAGTCAGTTTGCTGGTGGTGAATTCTTTGGTGTATTCGGTGGTTGGTTTGTATAAGAACTCACCTTTGGAGTGCGCGATAAACGTGGCGTTGCTTTTATCTACTAAGTAAATGTTCGCTTCATCACCAACCGTTATTTCCGAAATTTCTTTAGAGAACTCTTCAACGAATAGCTCGACACTTATTACGGCATCAAGCCCCGTTGGGCCAGTAATAGGTTTAGCGATAGCAATGGCCATTTTGTTAGTGTCATCATCAAGATAAGGGCTCGTTATGATGGTTTTACCACTTGTCATTGCCCCTTTATACCAAGGCCTTGTTCTCGGATCGAACCCATCTTCTGGCATCTCATCTTCGTTTAGTGCGGCCCCACGATAATGGCCGTTGCTCTCACCATAAAAAACATCTTTTAAGTCTGCGGACTTTATTGCCTGATCTCCGGCTTGTTTAAAGTCACCTTTAATATCGACACCATTAAGTACGGAGATTTTTGAATCGACCCACTTTGCCACTAACTTATCAGTAACTTCAGCTACAGATACTATTTTTGTCTTGATTTCCTTCTCGGTTAGAGATGTCATTTTGGATGTGCTTAATCCAATTATTGATGCCGATAGTGTCGCGGATATAGCAATAGAGGCAAGTGCTATTTTCCCTCTGAGTGATAGATTCATTTTAAGTCTCGTAATTATTAATGTTTAATCTTTCTGATGTTTAATACATGAATTTTTTTAGTTATTTTTAGTTTCTAACAGCCCTTAAGTTCCTTTTAATGACAAGAACAAACTATTGACCATTCCCAGTAATTTTTGGCGATGGGAATAGTTATAAATAAAAGTTGAGTTGTAAGATCTGGGTGATAGAGATTCGAAGAACCTAATCGACTTGATTTTCCTCTATACGGACTAATCCCAGACTTTTGAAAAAGTTAAACAGTGCGCTCTTCTCTCCCTTGTCAAAGAAGAAGTACTGACAATCTCCCAGTTCATCATGCATATAATGAAAGCCAATTTTGATCATCTTGTCGTAATCGGAAATCTCAACTCCAACGCGGTTTAGTGACCATTGGACACAAACGTTTTCTCCCCGAAGCATGAGGACGTTAGGTAAAACATTAAAAACGCTAAACTCAATATGTGTTCCCGATTTTAGTCTGGACGCCAAGTAATGACTTTTGCAGTTAGTTTCCATAATAAGTAACTCATTAGCGGCCTTTGTTAGGCTTTCCTAGTGCCAGAAAAGTATTCATATGATGTTAGAATTGAATTATCCACGATTAGATTTACTGGTGTGGTATTCTCGTGAATAGATATATTCAATAATATTTATAAATGCTTTGTTGGCTAAATTATCTTTATATATTACTTTCAGTTATATTAGATTTAACTCTAATGCTTTACGCTGGTCTTAGCTCTATTTTTACCAAGACTGATAGCGATAATCGTTATATGTACCTTGTCGGCATTACTAATAGTGATTGATTCGGAATGATACACACGGATTATTGGGAAAGAGTGATCCGCATACGGCTGTTTATGGCGGTATAAAATGAAATGTCAAATATTAGAACTTTATCCCGTAATTATGATCTGAATTGGACATTTAGAGAATGTAAGAGTCTTGGTCTTGAATGTTAACTGGATTTTAACGAGGTTGACTTATGTTATTAACCTTAGTTGGCTTGCTTGAAGTTGGACCATTTTTATCGTTGAGGGTATTGAATTGTACCTAGGCTACCTCGAGATGCTTAGGGATTGTCACTGGTGTGTCATTTGGTAAAGAAATAGCATCGTCAAACAGCTTAGTTAGATCGCGTCATTACGCCCGTAGGAAGCTGGAGTTATCTGTTACTTTGCCCATCGTAATCAAAGCTCCCAGAAGGTTTTGCATATTAAGTTTTCATAATCAGTATCAGATATACATAGACTTCCTCTATTTCAATAATAAGAATAACCAATTGTTGTTGTAGCACGAATTTCAGTAGTCTTTTTCGGGTATTTATTGGGGGAAACATGGCAACAAAAGCAATAGTCGTTGAAGGCGGAGCAATGCGTGGAGTTTTTGCTAGTGGTGTACTAGACGCATTCTTAGAACAGGACTACAAACCATTTGATTTTGCGATTGGCGTCTCTGCAGGGGCATCAAACTTAATCGGATATCTCACGGACTATCCGCACCGTAGTATCAATGTGATCACCAAGTTAGCAACCAGCAAACGCTTTTTTGATCCCACTCGTTTTTTGAAAGGAGGGGACTTGATTGACGTAAAATGGCTGTTTGAAGAGTCAAATCGTTTGTACCCAGTTGATGAAGCAAAGCTGTTTGACGGAATCCCTTTTCTAGCAACGACAACTAACGTTAATACAGGCAAGGCAGACTATTATCGTGTCAATCGTCATAACTTCCACAATGCGATGGAAGCGACGACTGCACTGCCTATTGCTTACAAACACACGCCATGTTTTTCCGGTGGTTGTTACACAGATGGTGGCGTGGCGGATTCTATTCCTGTGCGTGAAGCCCATCGTCGTGGTGCTCGGGATATCACGGTTATCCTTTCTCATCCATTGGCATATGAAAAGAAGCCAGTCAAAACAACGTGGTTGATGAAAAAGCTGTTTGCTGAACATCCCCAAATGGCAGAAGCGATGATGCATCGTTCGCAAAACTATAATGAGTCTTTAGAGTTCATTCGTAATCCGCCGAGAGGCACCAGTATTCGAGTCATCGCGCCACCGGATGAATTCAGTGTGCAGCGCTTATCAATGCGACAATCGGTATTGCTAGAAGGCTATGAAATGGGGCTTGAAGCTGGACGCAACCATTTGACTAACCGAGCTGGTGAGCACGGGTTGGACAGAGAAAACTGCCATTTTTGTATTTAGCTTTTGAGGCCTAAATAATTTAGTCCATATCAACTTCAAGCGCTCCCCAAGATGAAGGCTCTCCCTCTCTCGTTAGGGGGAATAGGCGAGTGTCTGGTTTGGCATAACTTAACCGATGTAGGCGTTGCGTGACGTGGTAGCTATCCAGCCCTGAAATGGTCACTAAGTCGAGTAGCTCTAGATCTAAGTAGCCATCGGGCATGATGGCTCTTTCAGGTGCATGCACCACCAACACTTCACCAATCAACATCTCTGTTTGATTGCTTTCAATTTTGATGTGCTCTCTCAACACTAACCCCATTTTGAGATTGCTCTCCAGAACAAATGGCGCAGGAAACGCATCATCGTAATACGGTGTGAGTCCAACTGCCTCGAACTCGGATATTTGCTTTGGATAGCGGGCGGAGGTCTGATGCGCTTTTTGCACGAAATCGACGCCGATGGCATTGATGGTGAAGTGCTTGGTATCGAGGATGTTTTCTAGCGTATGGCGGCGACTCTTGCGTGGACGGACAATAAAGCCGAACAGTGGCGGATGTGAGCCTAAATGGATCACAGAGCTTACGATAGCAAGGTTCTCTTGTCCTTGCCTGTCTCTTGTCCCGACCAGATTTGCGCTTTTGTAGCCTGCTAATGAATTGACGAGGCGAGTTCGCTTACGTTGTTCCATTGCCTTAATGTCGTGTTTTGAAAGAGTTACGTTATTCATATCTAAATATTGACGCCAGTCGTTGTGTCTATCGAGTATGTAGTGACAGTTTTTACGCATGCCTTTTTCTAGGCGATCAACTGGCTTTCTTTTTATTAGAAGGGCGGACGTGCTGAGATAAAATGCGTGTACCTTCCATTTTTACGTCGGCACGTTTTCGCCAAGCCCATAAGCGTTCTCTTGCTGCTTTCGCACTCGCTTCTAAATCGACTATTGGGGCGAGGTATTTTGAGTCCGGTTCTAACTGGTACATCACGACTTCCATTGCGGTCATTTTCCAAGGCTCAAACAACAGTGGGGAAGGTACCTTGGCGAGCTCCGGGATCCATTTATGAATGAATTCACCATCGGCATCGTGTTCTTGTGCTTGTTTCGTCGGATTGTAGATACGGATGGTATTGGTGCCCGTTACTCCAGCCTGCATTTGAAATTGTGGATAATGGATGCCCGGCTCAAAGTCGAGAAAGAGCTGTGCTAGGTGAGTTATGCCATCGCGCCAATCCATGTTCATATGATGAGTTAAAAAGCTCACTAACATCGCACGCATGCGAAAGTTGATGTATCCGGTGTGATGAAGGCAGTGCATACAGGCATCGACGAGAGGTATGCCGGTGGTTCCCTCCTTCCAAGCCTTTAGTCGGATTGGGTCGTTGTTGCTCGCTTGGCGAAGCAAAGGTTCATAGGCTTGGTTCACACAGCGAAATTCCATCTCACATTCAGATTCAAATTTCTGCATAAAATGACAATGCCAATGAAGCCTTGAAGACAACGCAATTAGGCTGCGACGAAACCCCGTCACTTGCCAATGTTGCAAGAGGTATTGGTACACTTCTCGAAGCGAAATGTTCCCCCATGCAAGATAGGGAGAGAGGCGAGTACAGGCTGTTCGAGATGCCGTCGGGTTGGAAATACTTCGGTAATAATCTCGTCCCCGACGTTGAAAAAAGTCTTCCATGGTTTGCCAAGCGAGTGAGCTCCCGCCAGTTTGCATGCCTTTTACTTTTTCTAACCAAGAAGGGGGAGGAGTAAAGGTGAAACCTAGCGCGTCAATGTCGAGGGTAATAAGAGAAGCGCTTTCAAGTTCAATCTTTTCTATGGGAGCTCGCATAACGGTATCCCAGTGTTTGTCCCAGCCGAATCGGTCTTTTGCGCCTCGCACAACTGCGCCATGTTCAAACTCATGCCATGAAATGCCTTGTGCTTGAAGCCATGCTGATACTTGTTTATCTCGCTCAAACGTACAATTCAATCCAATTTCTTGATGGGAGAAAACGGCATTGATGTTGAATTGGTTTTGAATCGCACTCAAACAATCCCGAGCATTGCCAAACATTACTGAGACCTTTTGATCATGTTGAGCAAGCTGTACGTCCATGTCTTGGAGTGATTGCCAAACAAAGCGCCAATGACGTTCGGAGTAATGTGGGTCATCCAACAGCATGGGCTCAAAAATATAGAGCAGCACTGTTGGATTCTCAGAAGATAGAGCGTGTTGCAAAGGTGCATGATCGGTCAGACGTAAGTCGCGTTTTAGCCACACTAAGTTGATTGTTTGCATCGGAGCCCTCACTGGTTTTCCGATTTCTACGCATGAGAGAGGCAAATTTCTCACTCGGTGATCGATTTTATTACGGTTGACGTAAAGGCGCGGAGCAAGGAGGTGCTTTATGTCTATGCCACTCAGTAAACTGGAAAAATTCTTCTATATCGACAAGCTTGTCATCCACTCTCTCGATCTCGCATTGTATCAAGTCTCGGTTCTAGTCGACGGAGAGGAGCATTTTGTTACCGACGATAAAGGGAAGTTTTTAAGGGCGCATTCGATACTAGAGTTGCAAAAGCAATGTCGTAACTTGAAAGCGAACAAACAGATGCTTCGCCAGCAAAGTGCCTATGATGAAATGGTTGGGCAGCCAAGCAGCATTGGTACTAATGAGCTAGAAGTGTTGCTGAAAGATAACCAGTTTTATTGAAATTAGATAAAAAGGGGAGGAAGTGCGAGCTAGGTTTGTTAGCTCGCACCAGATTGATTACGCTTGTTTACGTTGCGCGTCTTTCTTTGCCAGTTTTTCTGCGCGTCGCTGCTCACGTTGTTTGGCGCTCTCACCACCGACGTGTTGTTCGCCACGAACCGCTGCTAACGACACTTGCTTTTCACGCTCGCGGAAGCGCGCTACTTGCTCGTCACTGTGTTTACCAAAACATTTTGGGCAGCTGACACCTTGCTCAAACTGTTCTGATTGTTTGTCTTCTTCTGTGATTGGCAATCGGCAAGCGTTACACAAGTCGTAGTCCGCTTTTTCTAGCTGATGGTTCACCGCAACGCGACCGTCGAATACGTAGCAGTCGCCTTCCCACAAGCTTTCTTCTTCTGGTACTTCTTCTAGGTATTTCAGAATGCCGCCTTCTAAGTGGTACACCTCATCAAAGCCCTGCTCTTTCATGTAAGCAGTCGACTTTTCACAGCGAATGCCACCAGTACAGAACATCGCGACTTTTTTGTGTTTCTCTGGGTCCATGTTTTGTTTTACATAGTCAGGAAATTCGCGAAACGTGTCCGTATTTGGGTTAACTGCACCTTTAAATGTTCCGATCTCGATTTCATAGTCATTACGAGTATCAACCACAAATACTTCTGGATCAGCAATCAGCTCGTTCCAATCTCGCGGCTTCACGTAGGTGCCAACGACATGGCGAGGATCGATGCCTTCAACACCCAATGTCACGATCTCTCTCTTTAGCTTTACTTTGGTGCGGTTAAACGGCTGAGTATCTGAGTACGACTCTTTGTAAACAATACCAGTAAGGCGAGGCTCGGCATTTAGCCATGCAAGCAGTGTATCAATACCTTCGCGTTTCGCTGCAACCGTACCGTTAATACCTTCACTCGCCAGTAGCAACGTTCCATGTACACCGTGGGCTTCCATTAGGGCAAGCAATGGCTCGCGTAACTCTTGGTAGTTTTCCAGTTCCACAAATTTATACAGGGCGCAGACAACATACTGACTCATGATTATTCCTTACTTTAAAAGGTCGATGGTTCGACGACTCGATACCTAACAATTTTAGCGGCTCGGAGTATACCTGAGTAATTTAGTCGGAAATACGGACAAACTATGCGGATATTTTTAGTCATGTTGCCCCGGCGATTTTTTCAACAAATTTCAGCGCGTAGCATTGGAAATTAAAGGGCATGAAAATTTGAACCAGATCACATTTGTTGTTCTTTTCTAGAAATGAAATAAGTTAATGAAAATTAAAGCTTTGTGGAAAACTTCATCACTTTATCACGTTTGCGGTGCTTGCCTCTGATTGCTGTTACTATCGAGCTTGGTGTCAGTGTCAATATGTTTCCTTACCCTCTCCATGGTCAGTTCTAACTTTTAAAAAACTTTCTTGTAATGATAACTATTATCATCTAGATCTATTGCGTACATATGGTGCTTAATATTTAAACTACATACAAGATATAGATTATGGACGTTATAAAACGAGATGGACGGAAAGAGAAAGCCAGTCTAGATAAGGTGACTCGAAGAGCCGAAGCGCTGGCTGATGGACTAAAAGTTGAACCGATTGCGGTTGCACAACGCGTGGTAAGCGGTTTGTACGACGGCATTAAGGTGACGGAAATCGATGTGTTCCTCGCTGAAACGGCAGCAAGCCTTGCGACGGAACACCCTGATTATGCCAAGCTTGCGGCTCGCGTGATGGTGAGTTCGCTGCAAAAAGAAACCAGTGGATACGCCACTGCAACACGTAAGCTCTCTGAAATCGGTATTCTTTCCGATACTTACGTCGACTTTGTTGCCAAGAATCAGTTTGCGCTCGAAGACATGATTGACTACAAACGCGACTATCAGTTTGATTATTTCGGCTACAAAACTCTCGAGCGTTCCTACTTATTGAAAGTAAAAGGTGTGGTGGTTGAACGACCACAAGATATGTTCATGCGCGTGGCAGTCGCTGTCGCGGGTGACAATCTTGCAGAAATTAGAGAGCTATACAATTTGCTCAGCCTTGGTTACTACACCCACGCTACGCCAACGTTGTTTAATGCTGGCTGTAAGATGCAGCAACTATCTTCGTGTTTCCTATTAGCGATGCAAGAAGATTCCATTAACGGTATTTACGATACCCTCAAAGATTGTGCGCTGATTTCTAAATCGGCAGGTGGCATTGGGTTGCACATCCACAATATTCGAGCGACGGGTGCGCCAATTATTGGCACTAACGGTGTGTCGAATGGCATCGTGCCAATGCTGAAAGTCTTCAATGAAACGGCTCGCTATGTGGATCAAGGTGGCGGTAAGCGAAAGGGTTCGTTTGCGGTTTATCTGGAACCTTGGCATGCGGATATCGAATCCTTCCTCGATTTACGTAAAAACCACGGTAAAGAAGAGTTCCGAGCTCGTGATTTATTCCTTGCTCTATGGGTGCCAGACTTGTTCATGGAACGTGTTGAAAACGACGCGGAATGGACTCTATTTAGCCCTCACAATACCAAGGGCTTGTCTGATTTATATGGTGCTGAATTTACTCAGAAGTACCAAGAATACGAGCGTATGGGGTTGGGCGTGAAGACCATCAAAGCCCGCCAATTGATGACGCAAATCATTGAGTCACAGGCCGAGACGGGTACGCCGTACATGCTCTACAAAGACGCGTGTAATGAAAAGTCGAATCAGAAAAACCTCGGCACCATTAAGTCGAGTAACTTGTGCGCAGAGATCATGGAAGTCTCGACGCCAGATGAAACGGCGGCTTGTAACTTGGCGTCTATGGCACTGCCTAAGTTCGTTACAGACACGGGGTTTGATTTCGACAAACTTCATCAAGTCACCAAAGTCGCGATTAAGAACCTCGACCGCGTTATCGATGTGAACTATCACCCAACCGATAAGATTGAAAAATCGAACCACGCGCATCGTCCTGTTGGTTTGGGTATCCAAGGTTTGGCGGATGTGTTCTTCAAAATGCACCTTCCATTCGATAGCGAAGAAGCATTGCAGCTTAACCGTGACATCGCGGAAACCATGTATCACGCCTCCCTTGAAGCGTCTTGTGAAATCGCGGCGCAAAAAGGCGCGTACTCCAGTTATGACGGCTCACCAATCAGTCATGGTCATTTCCAATTTGATCTGTGGGATGAACAACCAAGCAGCCGCTGGGATTGGTCACAGCTCAAGCGCCAAATCGCAGAGCACGGTGTGCGTAACTCGCTACTGATTGCTCAAATGCCAACGGCGTCGACAGCGCAAATTTTGGGTAACAACGAAGCGTTTGAAGCGCAAACCAGCAATATCTACAAACGCCAAACATTGTCGGGTGAGTTCATCATCATCAACAAACATCTGGTCAGCGATCTGGAACAGCGTGGTCTTTGGACGAGCAAAATCCGTGACGCCATTATTCTCAATAACGGTTCAGTACAAGGTATCGATGCCATTCCAGACGATCTTCAATCCGTGTATCGCACCGTGTGGGAAATCTCTCAGAAAGTGATCATTGATATGTCGGCAGAGCGTGCCCCGTTTGTTTGTCAATCGCAAAGCCTCAACTTATGGCTCGCATCACCAACGTTCGCCCAAATCAATGCGATGCACTTCTACGCGTGGAAACGTGGTCTGAAAACCGGCATGTACTACTTGCGCTCTAAGCCATCGACGAATGCGGTGAAAGTCACCGTTGGTCAGCAGAGCGAAGATGAAGATTGCCTAAACTGCGGCGCATAAACCGATTTCGTCAATTAAAAAGATTCACATCAACCGAAACTAAGGAAACGGTATGATTGTTAAAAACAAATTTAGCTTGTTCCCCATTCAATACGAAGAGATTTGGCAAGCGTACAAAACTCACGAAGCGGCTTTCTGGACCACAGAAGAACTCGATTTTGCTCAAGATCTTGCTGATCTTGCCAAGCTGACCGAAGGCGAAAAGCACTTCATTCGACATGTGTTGGCGTTCTTTGCTCAGAGCGAAGGGATGATCAACGAGAACTTATTGACGCGATTCTATGGCGAAATTGAAATCGCAGAAGCGCGCTGCTTCCTTGCTTTGCAGGCATTTAATGAGGTCATTCACGCAGAGACTTATGCACTGCAACTCGAAACTTACATTCCCGATGTTGAAGAGCGTGAACGCTTGTTCAATGCGATTGAAAACGTCCCGACCGTGAAGCGTAAGGCGGAGTGGGTAATGAAGTGGATCTCTTCCGATAAACCGTTGGCAATGCGTTTGATCGCCTTTGGTCTGGTGGAAGGCTTGTTCTTCGCTGGCAGCTTCTGTGCCATCTACTACTTCCGTAAACGTGGTTTGCTGGCTGGTTTGGCAGCAAGCAATGACTTGATTGCTCGTGACGAAGGGTTGCACTTTAGCTTTTCTGCGCTGCTATTCAAAACCTTAGGTCAAGGCAAGGTGACACAACAAGAGTTTGAAGAAATTTGCCGTGAGGCGGTTTCAATTGAGAAAGAGTTTGTTACTGAAGCCCTACCAGTGGATTTGATTGGTATGAATGCCGAGCTGATGTGCCAATACATTGAGCACACTGCCGATGTTATCGCTGGTTTGTTTGGTTTCAACCCGATCTTTGGTGCTGAAAACCCATTTGATTACATGCGCTTATTGGATATGGAAGGAAAGACCAATTTCTTCGAAAAACGCGTTACTGAATACAAACGACCTCAAGATCGCCAGTTGAGTTTTGATGCAGATTTCTAACGGCAAGGATTAGCAGAGAAGAGTGATGAAAATAGAAATGTACAGCAAGGAGCAGTGCTCCCAATGTGAAACCGCAGCAATGTGGTTGCAAAATCAGGGCTTTAAGGTGGCAACGCTCAAGTTAGGTGTGGAGTTTGAGCGGGAAACTTTGTTCGAGTTATTCCCAACCGCAAGAAGCTACCCGCAGTTTATGCTTGATGGCGAACCCATTGGTGATTTCAGTCGCTTAAAATCGGCACTCGCTTTTGAGCAAAGCGCTGCTTTCTAAGTTAGGTCTCTAATCCCCTTTTATTGAGAAAAGGGGATTTTTATTTCCACTTAAATTTTGTGGATGTTCAAATTATCAGTAAAAACTCATAAAACTGTTGAAAACGTACTCGACATGAATGGTCGAAATTTGTACTGTTGATTCGCTTCACATTCCTAAAACTTCTTATCCGATAATCAGTTGAAGCAAAGACCTGTGCTTGATACAGGTCGGTTGGCAAAGGAATTCAACATGCAACAGTTTCATATCAGAAAACTAAGAGAAGAAGACGTCCCACTGCTAAAAACGCTCTTGGTCGAACTCGACACTTCTCATTATAATGCTGAGCCAGATTTCTACCGTTCCCCGGAAGAAATGGCGCAGTTAAGGGAAGATCGTAACATCTTCGATAAATATTTTGATGGCAGCATCACGGCTTTTATTGCTTGTTCTAACCGACAGGTGGTTGGTTTTATTTCTGGCACCGTGCGAGAGGTTAACTCGATTATCTCTCCAGAAAGACGCGTCGGTTATATCAATGAATTGGTGGTGTCTGAAAGCCACCGAAACTTAGGGATTGGTTTGTCGTTGATGGATAAAATAGAGAGCGATTTGTGCAGCCAAGATATTGAAGAGATCGGCTTAACCGTGGCGTCATTTAATCACGAGGGTGAAGATTTTTACCATAAGATGGGCTACCGCGTGATCACCAAAATGATGAATAAGCGAGTCAAAGACTAGCGCCACATTATGTTGCGAGACACGCTCCCCAACCTTAAACTGAAAATACCAAACGTTGGGGAGTGCTATATCGTTTAATCATCTAGCTTCTTCGTACATCATTGAAGATTTCACAAGACAACTGATAATTGTGCTGTCTTGCTATTTTCTGTGAAAAAAACAATTGTGGTAATTCATAGATAACGAGTAACGCGAGGATAAGGAACGCACTAGGATGACCAAGAACAAAGCCAACGATACTTACGATTAACAATATTAGCTCTAAAGCAAATAAAGCATATTTACCTAGGTAGCAATGGTGAAAACCGCCAAGAAAGAACCAGTTTAATGTTGCATAGGTATCGGGGTCCTTGAGACGTTTAGACTGGCGTTCATAGAATTCTTTTTTTTGATGTTCAGGTAATGAGTTTACCTGACTTCTCAGTAATTCTTCCTGTTTCTCTAGCTTTTCAATTGGCTCAAATAAGCGCATTACGGTACCTCGTCATATATTTTTTCAATGAGGTCAGGTTGGTTACACCGCTTAATTCTTGCCAAACCAAGTTTCCAACCTTTTATTGCCCCATACTTAGCAATACATTGTTTGGTGTACTCTGAGCAAGAGGGCTCAAAATTACATTCAATATTCAATAACTGCTTTGAACCACCGCTAGCCTGGTAGCGATGGATCAATTTCAATGAGATATATTTAAGCAAACTTATCGGCCGAGAGTGATAATTACAGCCTCACGTTTCCAAAATAGCATAAAGCGTTTTTGTTCCACTACTTGGAATACAACTTGCCAACCATCTTGTGCGTACTTGTTCAGTTCTGCTTCCATCTTTTGCACAGGCAAGCCACTTGCACCTAGTAGAATTGTGCCGCAGCCACCTTCAACAATGTGAACCACTTTATATTCTGTAAACTTTGTCATTTTTATAACCAACTAATTTAATAAAAGCGGGATGTTACAATAAGAAATAAAATGCATCAAGATGCATTCACTTGGTTTATGTAATTGTATTTATTAATATTTGATACTGAGTCAAAAACGCCTCTCTATCTGGTGATAAAGAGGCGTTTCTATTTATGCAAATTACAGAATAGCTTTGTATATTTTAATATTGATGGTTTATTTCAAAGTTACCGCAGTTTGTTTACCCATCGCAATTAACTTGTCGAGAATGCGCTCACCATCTGCACGAAGACCGTTATGCTCATATTCGTTGGTGATCCACGCTTTTGAGTTCGGCATTGCAGCGAGCGTTTCACGGCTAATGTCCATTTCTACAAACATATCGTCGGCATAGACCGCACAGCTCACAGGCACCTTATTGTTTGCCAGTTGCTGCGCATCGTATAACGGCGTCCAATCGGCTTTCTCTGCTAGTAAGTCCGCAGCTTCTTTCAATGGTTTTAAGTTTACGTATTGCTCGAACATCCACGGGAAGACCATTTCTCCAGTGAAGTATAACGGCTTACCTTGTTCGTAATTGAACGCATCATGCTCTTGGCGCACTCGGTGAGCGCTCCATTGAGAAGCAAACCCTTGGCAGTAAATCGACTCGTGCAAAATCGCGTAAATTGGATTGGTCTGGAAGTTTTGCTGCGCCAGCATGTCGTTGAGGAATTCATAACGAAGCTGAGGCTTACCGTTCACTTCAATCAAGGCACTTTCTAGCCAGTAGTAAGTTGGCAAGAAGGTGTCACTGACACCAAAGTTAATCCCAATTTGTTGGAACTGTTCGACAGTAAAACGCTGACCATTTGGCAGAAACTCTTCGTGCTCCAACAAGTGATTGGCAATGTTTTGGCACAGTTGCTGCGCTTGTGGGAATTGCTGGAAGAAGGCTTGGTTCTTCTCCATCGTGCGCTTAAAGGTTGCGTGATACACATCATCCGCATGGCGAGAAACCGAAGGCACACCACCCGTAATGTAGCTTTTCAGCAGGCTGTTCGGGAATAGCGATAGGTAGGTTAGTGAGCAGAAGCCACCGAAGCTCTGACCCAAAATCGCCCACTTCTCAACACCAAATTGTTCACGGATAAATTCCGCATCGCGAACAATGTTGTCTGCGCGGAAGTGGCTTAAGTAGTCCGCTTGTTGCTTCGGCGTGAGGTGCGCAAGCGTCTGGTGATTGATCACGCTGCTGTTGCCAGTGCCGCGTTGGTCGAGCAGCAGTACACGATACTCACTCAGCGCGCGTTTGATCCAACCGTTGTTTCCGTTTGGACGAGGAGAAGGGAAGCCCGGACCGCCTTGAAAATACACTAACCACGGTTTGTCGGAGTCTTCATCGCCGACTAAACAAACGGAGCGAGCGAAGACGTTGATCGTGCCTTTGCTTAGATCTTGGTAATCCAGTGGCACGGTGAACGAGTGGGGTGTGTAATGCAGTCCTGCGTCGATAAATGATTGAGCGTTCATTGTTATGGTCTGTCCTTGTTTATAGTCGCTTTACGATATCGAATTCCTTATTAGAAACAATAGATTTGTTGTAAGAACTCGATTTTTGAAGCCTGAAAGGCAAGTAATGGC
Source organism: Vibrio sp. D401a (assembly GCF_030248515.1). Classification (NCBI taxonomy): domain Bacteria; kingdom Pseudomonadati; phylum Pseudomonadota; class Gammaproteobacteria; order Vibrionales; family Vibrionaceae; genus Vibrio; species Vibrio sp. D401a. The sequence goes on from NZ_JAHGAI010000044.1 coordinate 64,968, forward strand.
ACTCAAAACAGAAACTCTTCGATCTTTCCGTGTTGGTATGCACTGAGTGAACTATGATCTGATAGGTGCAGTTTAGACATCACTGTCTTACCGTTTTTATGAAACGAGACATTTGGCGGTCATTGACCATGGAGGATGCTTGATGAACACGTCACTAACCCGAATCACGCTCGCTTATTTATTACTACAGCTCATTAGCTCGTCCGCTTTGGCGGTGGTGACGCCGAATCCACCTCAATTGCAGGCGAAAGGTTACGTACTAATGGATTTTCAATCCGGCGCTATTATTGCTGAGCAAAACGCGCGAGCCGGGTTAGCGCCTGCTAGTTTGACCAAGCTAATGACGGCTTATGTGGTGGGGCAAGAAATTAAAGCAGGGCGACTCAATTGGGACGATACTGTGACGGTGAGTGAAAACGCGTGGTCAGCTAAATTTCCTGACTCTTCTAAAATGTTCATTAAGCCAAAAGATGAGATTACCGTAGCAAACTTAATGCGTGGCGTGATTATTCAATCGGGTAACGATGCATGTGTCGCGCTCGCTGAACACGTTGCCGGTAGTGAAGGTGCATTTGTGGCGTTGATGAATGGCTGGGCTGACAAACTTGATTTGCAAGATACCTACTTCGTTAACTCGCATGGACTAGATAGCGAGGGCATTCAAACCTCACCAACAGATATGGCAAAGCTGATGCAATCCATCATCAATGACGTGCCTGAAGTCTATGCGCTTTATAGTGAGAAGGTATTTAAGTGGAACAAGATCACCCAATACAACCGCAATAAACTGTTGTGGGACAAATCAATGGATGTCGATGGCGGTAAAACGGGCTACACCAGCAATGCAGGGTACAGTTTGGTCAGTTCTGCTAAGCAAGGAAAGATGCGACTTATCTCGGTAGTGATGGGAACGCCAAGCAAACAGTCACGCATTAGTCAGTCTAAGAACCTGCTCAGTTATGGCTTCCGCTTTTATGACACCAAACAAGTGGCAAAACAGGGAGAAGTTCAGGCGAGTGCAAAAGTCTGGAAAGGCGATGTGAGTGAGATTGATTTGGGTTTTGCCCAGGATGCGTACCTGACGCTGCCTCGTTCTTTAACCGCTGGTTTAGACAAGAGTGTCGTCGTGAATGAGCCGCTGATTGCACCCATCGCAAAAGGGGATGTGGTTGGTAAAGTCGTGTGGAAGAGTGACGATAAAACCGTGGCGAGCTATCCATTGGTAAGTAACCAAGCGGTGGAAGAGGGCTCGTGGATTGGGAAGTTATGGGACAGTTTAGTGCTGTGGGTGAAGTCTCTGTTTAGCTAGCGCAAGGGTGATTTTCACATTAGTGATTTCAGAATTTCAGACAAAGAGAAGCAGCTCGAAGGTGAGCTGCTTTTTGTTTTTTATAGTTGAAACGACTTTTGCGTTTATTGCGGTTTCAGTGATTATTCAGACAAGGTGATGATTGGTAAGTCATCCCAAATCTTGCTCTCATCCGAAGCGCCGCCAGCGAAGTTCCAAGGACCTTTGTCTTGTTCCAGTGGACGGTAAGTGGCAGACAATCCATCCAAGTCCCAAGTTGTCACATAGAATCGAATGCCATCCAGTGAATCCGGTCGACCTAGTGCGTCACTCGCGAAGTCCATCGAAATGGTGTTGTTGGCTTTGTCTACGGTGACCATTGGTGCTGGCGTTACCGCTTCGCCCCATGTTGTCGCGTTTGCCCCTTGAGTGTTGTAAATCGAGCTTTGCCAGCCGAAGACTACAGCATTGCGACTCCATGCTCCGCTTGGCATAGAAGCGTTGATCTTAGGCAGTTCCGTTAGGTTGGATGCCGCTTCTTCCGGTAAATCAATGAAGATGGTGAAACCAACGTGGTCAAAGCCGTTTGGTGGCAACCAAGTATCGGTGATCTTGTCCATGGTGAAGGTCAAGCGCACGTTACTGCCGACGGTAAATACCTCGGCTTTGTTGATGGCGAGTTGGCTGTTGTCTTTGTCGAACGTCGGATCCGTAGGTAGCGAGTAGTTACCGTTAGGACCGCCCATGCCATCTTGCGCATCACCAGCATCATCAATCGTGTCGTCTGGCGTGTTTGACCAGCTTAAGTCCGACACAAAGTTCACATCTTCAATGCCTGCTTTTTTCTCAGTGGAGTAAATCGCGAAGCGGTGTTGCTGTTCGCCAATCGCAAAGTGACGGGTAGATAAAGTCACGCTAAATTGACCGTCAGCACCTACGGTAATGGCTTGTGCTGTTTCTAGATTACCGTCGACGACAAGGTTTAATTTCTCGTTTGCGTTAGCAGTACCAGTAATCACTATGTCATCAGTGATGGTTTGTCCTTCCCAATCCTGTGCCAGTTGGATGTTGAGGTCTGGGGTATCTACCGATTGGGTATCGTTAGTTTTTGAGTAAATCACGGCAGATTTGGCTGGTAGTTCTAGGGTTACGTGACCGTTTTCATCGGCGACTAACTGCTCCGGAGCGTCTGCCCAATTCGACATGATTTGTTGTTGGAAGACGGTGCCGCCCGCTTGCTCTACATCGAGTTGGTTCATCAACATCGGGGAATTCGATGTGTTCATTACCACCAAGACTTCGTCGTTATCCAACGTTCGGGTAAAGGCGAACACACCGGCGCCAGCTTTATCGCTGCCAATCACTTTCATTTCGCCGCGTGTCATGACTTTGTTTTCGGTACGTAACTTAGCAAGCTCTTGGATGAACAAGTACATCTCGCTGTTTTGGTCGAATGAGTCTACGTAGTCGCCGTCTTCACGGTAACCGCCAGCAAACATCGCATCGCGCGCCGCTGACATCGCCTGTTCAGTACCTTGGTAAATCACAGGGATGCCCGGTACCGCCATCATGGTAATCAGCGCTTGCTTCATATCGTTGACACTGCCTTGTGATAGAAAACGCGGCATATCGTGGTTATCAATGAAGTTCGGCATAATGTATGGATTCGGGAACATCTCCATCATTTTCTCAAGACGGAAGCGTAAGTAATCGGTCGGTTGTCCTGCTGCAAACACGCGCGTCATGGTGGCTTGTAATGGGAAGTTCAACACCGAGGTTAACTGCTCCGGTGAGCCGCTTTCGCCGATGTAAGTCAGCATCTTCTCTTCGCCTTCGGTGTTGTAAGGTGTGGATGTTTCGAAGACTTCACCAAAGGTCAGGAAGTTATCGCGACCAGTATCAACCGCTTGAGTCATCACACCATCGTCGGCGTGCAGGAAGTCATTCCAGAAATCGTGCTCAACAAACTTCACGGTATCGATACGGAAACCGTCAACGCCCACTTCACGGATCCATTTACGGTAGCTCTCTTTTAGATAAGCGCGTACTTCAGGATCGGACGTATTCAGGTCATCCAGATCCGACAGTTGCCAGGTTTTTTCTTGTACTGGGTCGTTATGGTCGGTGATGCTTGGCGTCCAGTGGTAAATGCCCGTACCATCTTCTTTACACTCATTCATGTTGAGCGGATAAGGCAGTTCTTGCCCTGCTGGCAGCGCATTTTCAATTAAACGGAAACCTTGGCAAGGTAGGCTAGGATCGTAATTGTATGGGTCATCGTAAGTGAAGAAGTTACCTACGTGGTTGGTCACGATGTCTTGAATCAAGAACATATTACGAGCGTGCACTTCTCGCGCTAACGCTTGGTAGCTTTCCATGTCACCAAAGTGCTCATCCACTTTTTGGAAGTCACGCGCCCAGTAGCCATGGTAGCCGCCGTAGTTTTGTTCTGCGTCCCACCATTGGTTTGCCACTGGCGGTGTAATCCAGATAGAGGTAGCGCCTAGGTCTTCGATGTAGCCCAGTTTGTCGCTGACACCAACCAGGTCACCACCACTGAATTTTTTGTCTGAGGTAGGATCGTACTCATTCTGACCTTGATCGTTAAGTGTGTTGTCGCCGTCGTTAAAACGGTCGATCATCAAGAAGTAAATGATCTGGTCTTGCCAATTAGGAGATGCCACGTGGCTTCCAGTATCTGCTGGCGTAGTTTCATCGCTACCACAGCCAGAAAGAGCTAAGGCGATCGCGAAAGGTAGTATTTTTATTTTATTCATAGGGTTAGGTAAGGTTTCAAACACGGTTTTTGTCTCCGTTATGCAGCAATGCGGAAACGATAAAGCAAAGGTTTTAAATTGAGAGTGTCATTTCACGCCAAAAGAGACGTGAAATGATGTCACGAAGTGCTGAGTTTGAACTGTGCTACATATTTAACTGAGTGGTTGCACAATTGGATATTGAATTGGGTAATGGTCTTTGGCTAACTCATTACCAGAATGATCATAGAGTCGGAATCGACACTGTTTAGCCGTTTGAGTGAGGGGCAGTTGCAGCGCCCAGCATGTGTAATCTTCTGCATTTTGAGTTTGGCTCATTGCGTGCGGAGCTGGCGCGTCACCGACATAGCACTTGATCTTCGCCACGTCTTTTAATCGACACGCAAGTTCCACAAACAAGGTGTGCTGAGTGCCGAGTTGAATAAGTTGCCTTGTCGGGACAATGTATTCCGTTGCGCCAATCAAAAGCCCTTTAGAAACCACGTAATCGCGCTGGTGGTTGTTATCAATATAGCGCTCACCATCGACTTCATAACACAGTCTAAACGTCAGTGGATGAGCGACGGGCAGCTCTGTTGTCGCCCATAGTTCGGTGCCATTGTTCAAAAAACGCTCGAAGAAGGCTGGGTAGCGACGCCACGTGCCATCACGGTCTCGACACTCAACGGAGACCACTTTTTCAAACGCAATGTTATCCACTTCCATCCAGATTTTACCGACGGGTTGGTCAATGTCGTTATCGGCTAGAGTGTTCGCTTTGGCGTAGTACAAGCGGATAGGTTGGTTGTTGAGATGAGTGCGGTTATCCAAGCACTGCTGGCGATATTGCATTGGCGAAAACGGATACCAACGGCGAAAAGTTCGGTGGAAGTTGGAAGGTTCTTCATAACCCAACTGATAGGCGATTTGCTGCGTTGTGAGTTGAGTGTCTGCGAGTAGAGCTAATGCGTGCTTTTTCTTGGCGAAGTCGACGCATTGCGAATAGCTCATTTGTTTTTCTTGCAGGCGACGTTGTAAGGTGCGCTTGGATACGCCCAATTGCAGTGCGGCTTGTTCTAATTTCAGTGCGTAATTGCTGTTTTTGACGAACAGAGCATTAAGCACGCTCAACAATTCTGGCTGTTCAATTGGCTGGTGAGACAGCAGCAAATAAACATGTTTCACCAAGTCGAACACAACCGAGTTCTGTTTCGGGCTGCTGTCTTCTTCTAGTTCGAAATGAGCAGAGTAACGGTCATGGTTGTGAAGCTGAATGCGCACAGATTCACTCAAACCTAGTTGTTCCAATTGCATCAGCAGCAAGTCATAAACCGATTCTGCCCAGCTTGGCATCTCGGTAGCTCGGCACTCTAGCCGCATCTGAACCTGGTTATCACTGTGTTCGAAAACAATGTACAAGCGACGGTCGAACAGCGAAACAGTTTTGCTCCACCACAACAGACCTTCACGCAGCGTCGGTGCCTCTTGCAACATCATAGATTGCAAGGCAACCAGCTTTTCAATGTGCCAATATTCGCCAGCAATTCTTAGGTGATTGTGCCCGAGTTTTTTGCAGAGAAAGGGCGTGATGATGTTGTCTTGAGGCAGCATGAAAGTGGTTCGGTAACGGAGCAAAGGCGACATTATTGCTTAAACCGAGTGTTGCTTCAGTGAGAGTGCTCAAAGCTTGTTACATCGGCGATTTTCAAATTTATTTTGAAGATGTTTTTAACTGAAATCGGTTTTTCCCTGTAACTCATAAGGTTAAAGTGATAACCAGCATAAACTACTCGACTGGAGAACCCGATGGACATCGTTCAAGCTGCTAAATCCCGCTACTCAACCAAAGTCTTTGACCCTACTCGTAAGCTGCCTCAAGAAAAGATCGACGCAGTCAAAGAGCTGATTCGTTTTAGTCCATCGAGTGTGAACTCTCAGCCGTGGCACTTCATTCTGGCAAGCACAGAAGAGGGTAAGCAACGTATCGCAAAAGCAGCGCAAGAGAGCTACGCGTTCAATGCTGCGAAGATCTTGAATGCGTCACACGTGTTGGTGTTCTGTGCCAAAACGGCCATCGATAACGAGTACATTGAAGCACTATTGGCGCAGGAAGAAAAAGACGGTCGATTCCCAACCGAAGAAGCAAAAGCAGCGGTACGTGGCGGTCGTAGTTACTTTGTGAACATGCACCGTTTTGACCTGAAAGACGCCAATCATTGGATGGAGAAACAGGTCTACCTCAACGTAGGTACATTATTGCTGGGCGCTTCAACGCTAGAAATCGATGCGGTGCCAATCGAAGGTTTTGATCCGAAAGTGCTGGATGAAGAATTTGGTCTTCGCGAAAAAGGCTACACTGGTGTTGTGATTGTGCCGCTTGGCTACCACGCAGAAGATGACTTTAATGCCAAGACGCCTAAGTCACGCTGGGAAGCAGAAACTGTATTTACCGAGATCTGATCAAGATGATTCATTTAGTTGCAGAAATTAAAGCCTACCCAGATAGTATCGACAACGTAACCAACTTACTTTCTGGTCTACTAGAACCTTCTCGTGAAGAAGAGGGGTGTTGCCAATACGAATTGTATCTGGACCAGAATATCGAAGGCTTGTTCATGTTCCAAGAAATTTGGGCATCGCAAGAAGCATTAGATAAGCACCTACAAAGCCCACATATCGCAAAATGTTTTTCTACATTAGAAGAAAACGCATTGCTTGAATACACGCAAATTCGCCCTTTGAGATTTGTTGGTTAACGACTCGGACAGAATGTTGCCAGCACCTTTTCTCTCTGCTGGCAGCACTTTTCCTGAATGAAGTCACGAAAAGTTCGAATCGTTGGGGTGAGCAAACGGCGGTCAGCGCAAACCATATAAAGGGGCACTGGACCACTATCCCATTCGGGTAATACGCGAACCAATCTTCCCTCAATCAAATCTTGACTGATATCCATCAGGGATTTGTTGGCTATGCCTTTCCCTTTAAGCGCTAAGCGATGGGATAAGTCACTGTCGTTGCTAAGCAGCTTGCCACTTACAACAACTTGTTCTGTTTCGTCTCCGCGAGTTAGCGTCCATTTGTTGTAAACCGAATCCGCCACCATGTAACACAAACAGTTGTGTTGGGTTAGATCTTCCGGTTTGGTCAGCACAGGATTATTTGCGACGTATTCTGGTGATGCGCACAGGATTCGCTCATTTGCGCCACACAACGCCAATACGACGAGGTTAGAGTCAGCAGGTTCGCCGTAGCGAATCGCGATATCGACAGGTTTGGTGTACATATCGGTCAAGCTATCAGACAGCTCTAACTTGATAGAGACGTTCGGGTAAACATCAATAAATTCATCAACCCAATCAAGCAGCATGTTGCGACCAAAATCAGATGGCGCGGTGATGTGCAGCTGACCTGATAACTCGCCACGCGCGCTTGATATCTGATCTAACCCCTCTTGCAGTGTTGCCAGCGCTTGAGTGGTTTTGTCTAGGAACAGCTCACCTTCCGAGGTTAAGCGAAGGCTGCGAGTGGAGCGTACAAACAGAGGAAAGCCAATTTGTCCCTCAAGACGTTTGATCGATGCACTGATGGCTGCTGGTGTCATGTCCATGCTGTTGGCGGCTTTCGAAAAACTGCCTTGGCGTGCGGTTTCGACAAAGATATTCAGATCGTTGAGGGCTTTCATAATGAAAAGGGCTTTTTAGAAGTTTGGGCTACTATAGGGGAGAGTCGCAGGGCAATTCAAGGTTAAAACATTAGGTTGCACGGCGAGTTTGAGTTAGATTAGCGCGCAACTTCACTTTACCGGATCAATAGCATGAGCCAACAGCAGCCGAATAACCCACTTCACGGGTTGAGTTTAGAGAAAATCCTTACCCGTTTAGTTGAGCACTTTGGGTGGAACGGAATGCATGAGCGCGTTCGTGTGAACTGCTTTAAGAAAGATCCTTCAATCAAATCTTCGTTGAAGTTCCTACGCAAAACGCAGTGGGCAAGAGATAAAATAGAAGCGCTGTACATCGAAACGTTCTGCTAATCGGATTTGGTGCACGTTTAAATGAGAGATTCCGGATGGCTCGCTGAGGCTCGTCCGGAATGACGCTGATTTCTTGTTGCGTTGTCGGTTATTTAGACCTTAATCTCTCGCATCTCGCATCT
>NZ_JAHGAI010000045.1:0-130757 GCF_030248515.1 Vibrio sp. D401a
CGGACCATATAATTAGCCCCGAGTTAATGGCTCGGGGCTTTGTTTTGTTCGTGACTCAGTCCTATCACACAACTTGTGGCTTCGGCTGATAGCGCCCAGGTTTGTGGTTCATCGCTAAGATTAAGTTGGTCGCGATCGCGCCAAGTACAGAAAGGGCGATCAAGTAAACATCGACGATAAACAGCGACATCACAACGATAGTACAGTCGAGCGCCATTTGTACTTTACCTGCACGAATACCAAAGCGCTCCTGAAGGTAAAGCGCCAGGATGTTAAAGCCACCTAAACTCATCTTGTGACGGAAAATCACCAGCATCCCCATACCAATCAAACCACCGCCTAGTAGGGCTGCGTACACGGGCTCAATACGAGAAATTTCAATCACATGGTGCAGGTGGTCTACCGCAAAGGAAACGATCGAAACCGCAATAAAAGTGTTGATGGTAAAACGCCAACCCATGCGCATTACAGACAGAATGTAGAAAGGTAGGTTCAGTGCGAAGAACACCTGACCAAAACTGAAGTCGCTGATTTTGGTAAGAAAGATTGCCAACCCTGCCGTACCGCCAGTAAGTAGTCCAACCTTGTTGAAGAAGATAACCCCAAGTGACACCAACGCGCTACCGAGCGTCAGCGCTAAGAGGTTCTCTCTAAGGCTATGATCTTTATCCATAAAAACATTTTCCTAGGTTTTAAAAACGTTTTAGCTGCGAGCACGCAACCAAAACGGATGCGGTTAGCAAAACGCCAACCAAAGAGTGATAAAACGCTAAATAAAATGTCGCGAAAAGTGATTGATGTCGAGTTTTTGACCTAGATTACGCAGATGTTAACTGTTTAACAGACTTTACACATTAAACTGAGCGAACACGGAAGGAACAAGGAAAAGTCATGATTAAACAAGTGGGTAGCACCACAATTCAGCCTTTGCATAAGCTCTCTTGTCACTGTGGAAAAGTGCAAATCGAACTGTCGTTACCGAATGGAATCGAGAAGCCTCGGCGCTGTGATTGCTCCATGTGTCGACGTCGTGGTGCGATTGCGGCGTCGGTACCTTTGAATGGGATTCGCATCATTCAAGGTGAGGAAGCACTCAAGCTTTATCAATTTAATACCAATACGGCTAAGCATTTCTTTTGTGGTGAATGTGGCATTTATACTCACCATCAGCGCCGCTCTAACCCAAGCGAATACGGTTACAACGTTGGCTGTTTAGAAGGTGTAAACCCATATGAATTGGGAGAGATAGAAGTAATGGATGGCGTAAACCACCCATCAGACCGATAAGAATTCTTAGAATCGATTAAGGCAGTTTAAGTAAACAAACTGCCATTCATCCATAGGTGCGCGGCAATACTTGCAGCATAACCCAGAGCAATAACGGGTGCCCATTTGAGGTGCCCGAAGAAGGTGTATTGCCCTCTTGCTGCCCCCATGAGTGCTACGCCAGCAGCAGAACCAATCGACAGCAAGCTACCACCGACACCCGCAGTGAGAGTCACGAGTAGCCAGTTACCCATCGACATGCTTGGGTCCATGGTCAAGACAGCAAACATCACCGGAATGTTATCGACGATCGCGGAAAGGATACCCACCATAATATTTGCCCAAATTGGGTTCCACTCGGTATACATCACGTTAGAAACCAATCCTAGGTAGCCAAGTAAACTAAGCCCACCGACACACATTACCACGCCATAGAAGAACAACAGAGTGTCCCACTCGGCACGAGATATACGATTGAATACGTCAAATGGTACTACCGATCCTAGCCGTTTCAACGCGTAATCATCACCATTGGCAATCGCCATTGCAGCTTTTTTGGCAAGAGAATGTTTGAGCGTTTTACGCAGGAAGTAGCCGAAAAATTGTAGATAGGCGAGTCCCATCATCATGCCGACCACGGGAGGGAAGTGCAAAACAGCATGGAAGGAAACCGCTGTCGCAATGGTTAGGATAAACAAACCAACGATGCGCCTTGCACCTCGCTTAAGTTCAATGTGTTCGTGAACCGTATCTGGCTTCGTATTTGGTACAAACAACGACATGATGAAAGCAGGAATGACGTAGTTGATCAGTGAAGGTACAAACAGCGGCATAAATTCAGCGAAGCTGACGTGCCCTGCCTGCCAGACCATCAGAGTAGTAATGTCACCAAACGGGCTAAACGCCCCACCGGCGTTGGCAGCAATGACGATATTGATACATGCAAGATTGACAAAGCGGGGATTATCACCTGAAACCTTCATCACCACTGCACACATCAAAAGGGCGGTCGTTAAGTTGTCTGCGATAGGGGAAATCACAAACGCTAAGCTTCCCGTTAACCAAAATAGTTTTTTAAAGTTAAAGCCTTTTCCGACCATCCACGCTTGTAGTGCGTCAAACAGTCTGCGCTCTTCCATTGCGTTGATGTAAGTCATCGCCACCAGTAGGAACAATAAAAGTTCAGCGTATTCCAAAAGGTTGTGTTCCAGTGCGGCTTTGGCGATGTCTGCTTGGTTGTGCTGGGCAAAGGTGTAACCAATCAAGATCCAAATTAACCCTGCAGCGAGCAACACGGGTTTAGACTTTCGCATTTGCAGGTATTCTTCCAGCATCACCAGAATGTAGGCAATGGTGAAGAAAATGAGCGCGGCATAGCCGACGGTGGAATTGACGAGATTAAGATCACTGGTCGCAGCTGCAAATGTAGAGCTAGAAAACATCAAACAGCAAAACGCGACAATTGGATAGATTGGCATAGACATTTCTCCTTGTCCGACTGGAGAAATTTTAGCCACATATTAGAGGGTTAAGTGTGAGAAAGCTCGAATTAACGATAGGAGTTTTGAATTGATGTAGCTTGCGCCACTACTTTCTGAGTGACGCAATACTTGCCGCGCCAAATAGGATTGCAGCAGCATATAAACCATAGGTTAACCAATGGCTAATTTCTAAAAAAGGAACGAGTCCTTGACCTGCCCACATACAGCCTCCGTTTAATGAGCACGTTGTTGATGTCGAATGAATCTAAAGTAAATGAACAATGTTTTTTGTGAGTGATAGCAAATTACGCAGTATTAGAAATGATAATTTTGATGAGTGAGAGAGAGCTCTCATTTTTGATTGGCTTGCTTTACCCCTTAAGTGTTAGAGGTGTATCTATGCCCAAGCACCTTGAGGTTACTTGGGCATACGGACTCAGCGGAGTAATAGTTTTTGTAGTGGTGTTGCTTCAATAGCCTTTACAAGCAGCAGTGTCACCACAATCGTTGCTGGATAAATAAAGGCGTCTTTGGCTAGGTTTTCCAACCCTAATATACCTGCGACGTTCATCATCATGATGATCACCAATAAGTGGCTCACGTAGATGCCTAGAATGCTAGGTGACCACTTAAACACCCACGGCATATTGCCAAAGTTTGGATGTGCAAGAAGCCACATGAATACGCCTAAAGCCCAAATCACCGTGCCAAATAAGAAGTCGTGTGAGTTAAAGGCGATCTCGTAATCCATTAAGTAATAGGCTTCGGCAAAGTGCAGTGCCATACCGATAAGAATCAAACGAATGGTGTTATTGCGTGACCATCGCCATTGATGTTGTCTCGCTAAATAACCAAGCACCACCAACAAAGTACTGAAGAACGGACCATTACGAGTGAAGAATGGGGCTGGTAGCTCTGTGAGCGTGATGTAACTGCCGGCGAATACACCATAGACATAAAGCAATACTGCTGTGGGAAGTAGTAGCTGTGTCATGCCAATTCGAACCAGAAATGCAATAAATGCCACCGCAATCACAAGGGCTGGTAGGAACCATAAATGGACTAAGCCACCCTCCAATAGCGAATTAATTGGGTTCGACATTAGATAACCCCAGTAACCCTGTCGCTCAGTGAGATAGCCTGCTTCAGCAACTACTTGCCAACGGAAGGGAACTAACAAACAGATCGCACTCCAAACCAGCCATATCTTAAGCAGAGGTTTGGCGTAGTTTTTCAGTGTTTCAACAGGATGTGTGCTGAGCTTAGGTTGGATTAGATAGCCGGAGATGAGGAAAAAAAGTGGCACAGCAAAGCGAGCCAACTGGTTGAGTATGTACCCAATCCAAGGCACTCCATCCCACTGCCAATAAGTGAGAGCCATCTGACAGTGAAGCCCAACGATCGCAAACATTGCGATGATCCGAGCGAACTCTAAACTGGCAATTTTCTTTGTGGTTGCCATAAATACTTACCTAAAAAGTGAAAAATCGCTGAGAAATTAGCAGCTAATAGCCCACTCATCGTGGTAAAAAATCAACTCATGTGCAATTGATGGTAACCAGTTTCCGAAATTCAGACCCATCTCAAATTTCGAAAATTTGTATTCATTGAGTTGCTCAATGTATTGCGAACGAGAGTGTGCCTGATCGTAATAGTTGGTTTGACCAGTAAACTTAACATTGAAAAATAGGACGATCGTGCTAAAAATGGTGTTATGAAAAAAGGAAAAGTAACCAAAGAGCTCATACTGCAGCGCGCGTTCCAACTGGCGAGTGAAAACGGCTTGGAAAGTCTCACCATTGGTGAGCTCGCAAAGCAGTGTGGTATGTCGAAAAGTGGCTTGTTTGCTCACTTCAATTCCAAGTTGAACCTTCAACTGTCGGTGTTGGAATTTGCCAATCAAGTATTCGCTGAGCGCGTAATTGCGCCTGCGCGCGAGTTAGGCGATAGCAACATTGAGCGTAAAGTACGTGGCTTGTTGGACACTTGGATGACGTGGAATCACTCTTTTCAAGGCAGCTGTATGTTCCTTGATGCTTGGAACGACACCGCAGAAGAAGGCTGTGCGTTGCAAGCAGCATTGCGCAAATCGATTGATACTTGGTTGAATTACTTAGAAATTCAGATCAAGAAAGGTAAAGAAAACCAAGAGTTTGTCTCCGATTTAGACACGCGGCAAGCGACCTTTGATTTGTACGGGCAGTACTTAAGTGCGCATGTGTTTTACTCAATCAAAGGACAAGAAGAAAGCCAGAGGTTGTTCTGGCAAGGCATCGATAATTTGTTTACTCGATGGAAGCGCTAGCTCCGCGGTAACGGGCATAGTACAAGATTCATAACGAAGAGCGACATAGAGCGCTCTTTCTTATCAGCATAAAAAGCACGACCGTTCTATTTTGTGCAAGGCTGATAGCTAAGGAAAAATCATGAGTGAGAAAATTTACTTCAATACTTCGCAGAAATTCAGTGTTAAACGCAGTTTGGTCAACATCAGTACGCGTCTGCACCATACTCTGGCGCCATCACACGCAAAAAAGACGGCACGTAAACTGCTGCTTACCCCTGCTCGTACTCAGCCCAAAAATGCCGAGCCACAGGGGCTTATCAAAAGCGAAGTGCAAGGCCATGCTGGCGCAATCAAGACCTATCAGCTTGGCAGCGGTCCGGTTTGGGTACTTACTCATGGTTGGTCAGGGACAGCGAGCCAGTTCTATCCACTGATGGAGCATATTGCGGCATCGGGTTACACCGCACTGGCTTACGATCATCCTGCGCATGGTGAAAGTGATGGTCAGTATGGACACATCCCTGCGTTTGTTCGTGGCCTTGAGGAAGTATTGGATTCCGTCGATGACGTTGCAGGCTTGGTGGGGCACAGCATGGGCACAGCATCTGCATTAGAGTGTCGTCATAGTAAATTGGAAAACAAGCCTTTGTTGTTGATTGCCCCGGTTCTTAACTACGTAGAGAACTTGTTTGGCAGCATCGCGCGTTCGGGTTACTCAATGAAGTTATTCAAAGCGGTGGTTTCGGAAGTAGAAGACCAGTTTGGCTACCCATTGCAATCCATTGACCCAGAGAAACGCCTAGCTGAGCGAGAAGCGAAAACCATTATTGTTCATGATGAGCAAGATAAGTTCACCAAACACAGTGTGTCTGCTAAAGCAGCGGACGAGATTGAACGAGTTGAACTGGTTACGACGCAGGGGCAAGGTCATGGCCGCGTGATGAAGTGTGATGAGGTATTCCAGAGTTTCGACCGTTTAATTGAAGCAAGCTGATTATTGAAAACCATCCCCTAGGTTCTGATGAAACAACAAAGGACAGCCGAAGCTGTCCTTTTCTTTTTTATAACTCTATTAAAAGCGAGTGATGTTGAATCACAACGCTTTTTCGTAGTGCTTAGTTACAGTTAGCTGGACCAACTTCTTTCCAAACACCCCATTCGCCAGATTGGCTAGGATCTTGGCCTTGAGTCCACCATTTCGCTTCCCAAGTCTTACCAGCGTGTGTCACTTGGTCACCGCCAGTGTAAACCGCTGCTGCATCCCAAGCGTTAGTACAAGTGCCACCACCTGTGCTGTGCTTCGATACAACAACGGTTGCATTTGCTGAAGACGCTGCCTGACCATCGCTCACGCTGACAGTGAAACTTAAGCTTGTGTCTTGTGAGTATTCTGCTGCTGTGAACGTCACTTTCGCGCCGTTAACTGTTGCGTTTAGACCTTGAGGTAGCCTCCAATCAAACGTTAGTGTGTCGTTGTCAGCGTCGCTAGAAGCTGAAGCATCAATCACGACTACGTCACCAGCTTTCGCTGTTGCAGGTGCAGAAACTTTTGCAACTGGCGCTGTGTTTGGTGGATCAATCACGCCTGCTGGCTTAACTGTTACTACAACGAGATCAGAAGCGGTAGCGCCTTCGTTATCAGTTACCGTTAGTTTGAACGTTAGCTGCTCTTCTGCAGTCACTTCCGCTACATCAAAGCTTGCTGTCGCAGTGTTCGCGCCAGATAGAGCTACTCCAGTACCTGATACTTGCTCCCAAGCGTAGCTTGCGATTGTGCCATCAGAGTCAGTTGAGTTGCTGCCATCAAGAACAACACTTGCAGGACCTGTTACTGCTTGGTCTGCACCAGCTGCTGCCGTTGGTTTGCGGTTTGGTGGAACAACCACACCACC
Organism: Vibrio sp. D401a; assembly: GCF_030248515.1. Lineage (NCBI taxonomy): Bacteria > Pseudomonadati > Pseudomonadota > Gammaproteobacteria > Vibrionales > Vibrionaceae > Vibrio > Vibrio sp. D401a. The sequence continues at coordinate 6,927 of NZ_JAHGAI010000045.1, forward strand.
AGCCATGCCTTCGTGCATTGCGTTAAGGATGTCGCCGTTATCGGCATCAATTTCCCAAGAGAATAGACCTGCTAGACCTAGCGTTTTCGCGTAGTTACCTTTTGCCAATACAGAGCGGTGATCGTCAAATGTGATTAGCTCACCCGTTGAGCGGTTCCACACCCAAGGTGCTTCTGCTTGATCATCATAGCCGTATTCAAAGCCGTTAATGCCTGTATTGTTCGCACCTAGCATGAATGACTTAATACCTTTGTAGTCAATCACGCCATCTTCCCAAACGCCTTGAGTCGTGCTGCCTTTCAGCTTACCTGTTGCAGTACCTGTCATTGGGTCGTTTGGATCCGTTAGCGTATCCGGTGTTACACCTTCCCAGCCACGACCGTACATTGCAGTACCTAGGACCAGTTTGTTCGCAGGAACGCCTTGCGCTAGGAGAAGTTGGATGCCGTTGTCAGCCGTGTAAGCTGGGCCTTTGTACGGTTCGCCGTTTTCATCAACGCCGCTACCATCACACTGACCAGGACGCATGAATGAGCCACAGTAAAGTGCCGTTTGGTGACCAGGAACGTTGTTCCAACCGCCGTAGAAGTCGTAAGTCATCGCGAAGATGTAATCCATGTATTGCACGGCATCTGCGTAATCAACGTCTTCAATTTTGTCGTAACCAACGCCAATTGCTGAAGTTAGTTCGTAGGTGCGGCCTGTTTCCGCTTCTAGGTCATCCAGCATTGCACGCAGTTCACGCATCAATGCAATGTAAGCTGGGCCATCGTTTACTGGGTCGCCCTTATCTGCTGCAGCACCGCCACCACCAGGGAACTCCCAGTCAATATCTACACCGTCGTAGAACTTCCAAGTTTTCAGGAATTTCTTAACTGACGCGACAAATGTGTCACGGTTTTTCTTATCAACGAAGTCGTAGAATGGGTCAGAAAGTGTCCAACCGCCGATAGATGGAATGATTTTTAGATCTGGGTTACGTTGCTTCAATGCCATCAGCATTGCGTAGTTACCCTTGATAGGAGTGCTGTATTCGTGACCCGCTTGAGCAAAGCTCTTCTGGTACGCTGCCCATGGATCATGGATAACTACTTCATAGTCATTTACACCACGACAGGCGGTTTGTAGAGCGTTGAAGCTGTTACCACCAACCGATTTTACCGACTCGTTTGGACCACAGATTGGGATGAAGCCGTAAAGGATGTGAGTCAAGTTGTCGACAGGCATGTTATCAACTGTGTAATTACGGCCGTAAATACCCCATTCAACAAAGTAAGTACCCATCACAACGCTTGGGTCTGTATTGTAGGTTTTGTTGTTCGGGTCAACATTCATGGTTAGAGGCGGTAAGTGAGAACCGTCTGTATCCGCGATAGTGATCTCTGCTGGTGCGCTCTTAGCACAACCAGTCGCGTCACACGCTTCGATTTCCATTTGGTACAAGCCACCTTGGCCGTATTCAAATGATGCAGTGGTTTGGCTACCAGTGATAGGGCCTGTTGCCACTTTTACGCCATCAAAGTAGATGTTGTAAGTGTCGCCAGAAGTGCCACTCCACTGATTAAATTTCACGTTGATCTTAGCTAGCTCATGGTACTTAACCATGTCGTTGTAGCCAGATGTGGTTTCCATTGCCAGCTCAATTTTAGAAAACTGCAGGTTATTGGAACCGTACATATCGATACTTGGTGCGGTTGGAGCCGCGTGTGCAGCGCTAGAAAGTGCGAGGGCAACCCCTACTGCGCATAGGTTAAATCGAATCATAACTTTTCTCTCAATCCTTGAATTCATGCTCGCGAGTGAGCACAAGCTGTTTCTGCGCAAAGAAAATAGATCACTGCTGTTGATGCGCAAAAACATCATATTCAGCATTTCAGAGTCTTTTTTTTCGTCAAAAAAAATTAAAACGCTTTTCGAGTCACTTGCGAGAACTTTCTATCCATTCAACAGTTTGTTGCAGTCAAAATTGAATATCGAGTCAAGAATTTATAAATTTCATGCAAAGCTATTAATAATTGTTATGTTAATGCTGGTGGTTAAAAATGAGATGTTTATCAATATTCTTCGCAAAAATAGAGGGGAATCAAAAGGAGGGCGACAGACCTTGAGCTGTTTGGTTAATAGTTCAAGATCTGACTCAATTGAAATGTGGCTATTTGTTGCCAAAGTGCTGACTTAATGCTGCTCGGCGTTTTGATGCTGAGCCAATATCTGAACCTTGAACTGTGTGCTCAAACCCTTTGAGAATAAAACGTTGATCCGGAATTCGGGGTTCAATACGTCGAATTTGAGGAGACAGGTGTGATCCCGAGATTTGATAAACCGTTTTACCCAAGCCTGTATTGAGAGTTATGAGCTTTCCATCAAATTCAAAATTGGTTGCAACAAAGCGATTGTTTCTGAATACGCCATCTGCGGAAAACAGTAATACTTCTGTTTGATAGGGCGGTGCACCAATCTCGATCCATTCACCATAGATTTTGTCAGGATCGATGTAATCTAAATAAGACAGATGCAATAGGTAGCCAAATATGCCCAAGACCCCGCAAGCAACGGTCAAGAAGATACTCTTGATCAACGCGAACTTATTGCGTTGAAAGAAAGAAGGTTGGGCTTCTTTTTTCTCAATTTTTCTTCGCCGAGTATTTGAGGTCATGGTTCCAATTCCTTTTGGTTTCTTTATATCGTGGAAAGCACAGAGATAAAAAACAAACAATCTCGTCACTTGAATGTGTGTTTTATGATTCCTTGCTCATTTTTACATTCAGTCACAATAATTTTAACAAGTGTATAGGCCATTTTCATATTGAAGGTAAAAGCTTGAGTGAAGGATAAAAACAAGGTACAACGAAGGCGACGTTATTAAGAGGAACGAAAAATAATGACTATTAAGGAAAATAGCTACTTTGCTGGAATGGTGAAGTCTTTGGGTTTTCAACAGAAAAACCAAGACGTAAGTGTAGGGGTAATGGAAACTGGAGAATATACTTTCGGAACCCAAGCGCCAGAACGAATGACAGTGATCAAAGGGGCACTGCGCGTTAAGTTAGCGGATGAAAGTGATTGGAATACATATCAATCAGGGGAGTCGTTTGAAGTCGCGGGTAACTCATCATTTGATGTAGAAGTAAAAGACTCAACAGCCTATCTTTGTGAATACCTCTAATGTTGAAAACAGCCACTACTTAGTGGCTGTTTTCTTATCCCTTGTATCGAACTTCCACACACATTTGTGACTCGGTCACTTAACTGTTTGTAACTTAGGTATATACTTATTAATAAACTTACGTTTACAAAACAGAGGGGGCAGATATGGCAGTTCAACCTAAACACTCTGATCTACCTCCACGTTATGAGGCTACAGACTTCACGAAAGATCAGAGACAGCGATATACATCTGTTGCCAATGCAGCAGTAAAGAGGCGTGACTTTTACAAGAAAGCACTAGAAAAGAGTTTGGTTGGAAAGGTCAAGGAGCGAGCTCTTAAGCCTGTAATACAACCTAAGTCTGAAAAGCCCGGAAAAATGCGTCAGGCTATTTGGCTTGTCGTTATGATGGTCGTTGGTCTGTGGTTCATGTATATGTACGCGTAGCTAGGGTCTGTTGCTCTTTCGCGGTTAGATTTTGTTCGGATGGGGACGCCTAGTCATTTCACGGACTTTCTACTTAACGGTGTTACATTTGAGCATTGTGTCATCGTGCCAAGTAGGCTGTGTGATTCCTTGAGTGCTTGGATGTTTTGAGAGCAATCTTCATAGAAAGCGAATCGATTCTTACCTGTGTGTTTAGCGGTGTACATTGCTTTATCTGCGCATCGGGTGAGCTCAGAGAGATCATGTGCATCTTGTCTATAGATAGCGACGCCGACACTCATTGTGATTTCATTTATGGAGTCACAACTGTGGTACCCACCATGAAACAAGTTAACGATGCGAGAGAGGATATTGTTTAGATCCTTTTTGCTCCGTACGTCATAGAGCATGATGACAAATTCATCCCCAGCAAATCTTGCAATAGAATAATCGTGTTGGTTTGTGTTTCTGTCTTTGTTTCTAATGCTATTTTTTAGCCGGGTGGCGAAATGCTGTAATACTTGATCACCCACATCATGACCGTAGCTGTCGTTAATTAACTTAAAGTTATCAATATCAAGAAAAACTAAAGCGGTTACTTTATCTCTGCCTTGCGCGTCTACCTCTTCCAGTTTTGATCTTGCCCACTTCTCGAAGCTCCAACGGTTCGCTAGCCCCGTTAGTTGGTCAAGGTATGCAAGCTCTTCAATGCCTTCACGATATAGATTTTGTATGTAAAGTATGACTTTTGAATAGTAATAAGCAAAGGTGTGACAGATAACACTGGCGGCGATCAACGAAAAAACAAATCGTTGGTATGAGTAGCTTTCCCCTTCAAAAATAGATAGAGGAAGGTTGGAAGCAATAATGATTAAACCTACAAATATGCCGTTTAAGATTAATCCTAGTTTAAATTCATTGATGAGAATTAGCGTTGCCAGTATTGGGTATAACCACAATAACTTGCCCGTCTCGCTATCGTTATAGAAAAACAGCAGCAGCCCATCACATATTAATAGAGCACTGAGTATCAGATCGGAATGACTATGACTATCTTGGCATCGAATAGCATAACAGTTGATCAAGCATCCTAAGGCACAGATGCCATTTAGTACGCTCAGCCCATAGCTGCCTTGATTGTAGTGCGCTACCAAGCCGTATGACATAAACATTGACGCTAGAAAAGAGCACATAAAAGTGATCTTCTTTTGGCGAGTTAAGTGAATGTCCGCCATTTCTTCAAGGCGAGCTCCGGCCAGCTTTGACATCAAATATCCTTATAAAGACTTTATTTGGCTTCTCTTATCGATGAATAGGGTTTTTGGATACCCAATGGCTTACCACTTGATGCAGCGGCCACATGGAAAGTCTAGAAGTACTTTGTGTGATGTGTTGAGTATCAGTGGTTAACTGTGAAGGTGGTCATATTTAGCTTGGTGATTTCTGTTCAATCTGTAAATTAATTACCGTTATTGAAATCTTTCACAATGCTGAAAAGTTTCAGCGGTACAGATGCTTTTGCTCATGAAATACTCGAAAAGGTTGTGATGCAATCATGGGTATTTGATGAAATGAAAGCGATTTCAAATTGTGATTTATCTTTGTTTTACTTTTATCTATTTGTTTATTAAGGATGAATCTGAAGTTAGGTTTCATGTGTTGTTTCATGTCATTTGGCTCGCTATTGACCTGTGAAGCGGTAGCGGCTTTTCACCCCTTTCATTCCTTAATATCCCTATTGAAATAACAACACATACAAATTTTAGGGATATAAAATGAAAAACTTTAAAGTTTTACCTCTCTCTCTTGCTGTGGCCGCTTCGCTTGCTTCTCTACCTTCTTTTGCTGCTGATGCCGATGTTGATGCATTAGAAAAACGCATCCAAGAGCTGGAAACGAAACTGGAAACGGGTTACGTTTTTGATCAGCAACCAGCCGTTCTCTCTTCTGAAACAGAAGTCCCACTTGGAATTGTTTTCTCAGGCTACGCTCGCTACGGAGCGGGTTATCAAGGCAGTGATGCTCTGACCGTTGGTACCGCGGGCGCGTTGAACTCGAATGCGACTGGTCGTCTTGGTAATGAACAAAACGGTGGTGAATTCCAGTTAGCAAAAGCATTCAAGAGCGATGGTGGTGCGATTTGGGATTTGGTCTTCATGTTAGATCACTGGGCGGACGCTTCATGGGCTGACGATGGCGGTGTAAACGTGAAGAAGATGTATGCTGGAGCTTCTAATTTATTTGAATCCCAACCTGATTTGTATGTGTGGGCAGGTCGTGATTTCCACCAACGTCCTCAAACAGACCTAAACGACTACTTCTGGATGATGCACGATGGCCAAGGTGGTGGTTTCTATAACCTAGACTTAGGCGGCGTGAAGTTTGACTTTAGTGCAGTAGGTCAAGTGGAAGGTGACATGGTGGGAGACAATGGCCGTTATGCACTGACCAGTAAACTACACGGTATCCAGCTAGGTGAATCTGCAAATCTCAGTGTTTATGCGAACTACGGTTTTGCGTCTGAAAAACTAAAAGATGAGGATGTGGGCGATGTTACCGCTTACCAAGTGGCAGGTGAACTATCTGCTGCAGGCCAACGTTTGATTGTTCGTTACTCAGACAATGCAAAAGACAGTGTGTTTGACTTAGCTGAAGACCAAACCGCGTTATTAGTGAGCTTTGATGGTAGTACCTCAATCACAGACAAAGCGGGTATTCAATACTTAGCGGCATACCAGTCATTGGAAGTAGAAGGCAATGAAAGCCGTGTGAACTACAACGCGATTGTTCGCCCTACTTACCAATGGAACGATATTCACTCTACTTGGCTGGAAGCTGGCTACAGCGTGGTGGATTACGATGATATTGACGCTACTAATAGCTCTTGGAAAATGACTCTATCGCAAAATATGGCAATCGGTCCTGAAACCTGGTCTCGTCCAATGCTACGTTTCTACGCAACAGTCGGTAATGCAGACAACGAATACACAGGCTTTGATTCCAATGGCGACAAGGTGGCAACCGATGTAGATACTCTAACGGTTGGTGCAATGTTCGAAGCGTGGTGGTAAGCCACACCTAGTTAACTACTGTCCATGTAAAGATGGTAAACACTTAAGGCAGAAGTATCAGGTGTTTACCATCCATTCATCTCTTAACTCTTATGTTTTTGCCTCCCTCGTGGAGGCTTTTTTTCGTTAAAAGGCTGCGGTCTGTGTTGTCTCATGAAACAGTTTCATGGGTGAAAAGAAAACTGCAAGTAGCCTCATTATTTATCAAATTACTCAATTTAGCCCCAAACTTGTTGTGAACTCTCTCACGCTAACCATCCAATGGATATTGAATAATTGCTTTATGAAAGCGGTTTCGAGAGTAATGAAACTCGTGATGTGCAGTCAGTAAAGAGGTTTCTTGTGGCGACGATTAAAGATGTATCTGAATACGCTGGCGTTTCTCAGGCTACGGTTTCTAGGGTCGTAAATGGCTCATGCCGAGTTAGCCATGACAAAAAGCTAAAAGTCGAAAAAGCAATCAAAGAGCTAGGGTATCGTCCCAACTCTATTGCACAAGCACTAGCATCCAGCCGCACTGGCAGCATCGGTATCATCGTTCCTGAATTGGGTGGCCCATTTTACTCAGGCATTTTGCACAGTATTGAAGAGCGTCTGCGCCGCATGGGTTACCACGTGGTTGTGACGGCAGGCTCCAACACGGAACAAAGTCAGCGTGAATCGGTAGAGTTTCTGCTTGGACGCCGAGTGGACGCTATGATTCTGCACACACAGAGTCTTTCAGATGATTATTTGATCGATCTAGATAGCAAGGGGATACCGGTGGTTTTAGTCAACCGTTATATCCCTGAAATGGCACACAGCTGTATCGAGATTGATAACGAATTTGGTGGCCGAATGGCGACCGAATACTTGTTGCGAATGGGGCATCGCAACATTGCATGTATAACCGGACCTCTGGACAGATCTGACGCACGGGGGCGTCTACAAGGTTACCGCAAGGCTCTTGAAGAAGCGGAAATCGCGTATGACGAAGCGTTAGTGTCCGAGGCCGGTTTTACAGAAGAATCTGGCATCAGTGCTATGCGTAAATTGCTTAAACGTGAAAGCGGTTTCACTGCAGTATTTGCGTGTAATGATCACATGGCATTTGGTGCTTATGAAGTCTTAAAAGCAGAAGGAATATTGGTGCCTGAGCAAATCTCGCTTGTCGGGTTTGATGACATCTTATTTGCACGTTACCTAACGCCAGCCCTTACCACGGTTAACTTCCCTATAGAACAGATGAGCGCAGAGGCGGTGCAACTTGTCATCCAAGCGCTGAACAAGAACAAACGTGATGTGAACTTCAAACTCACTCCTAACTTAGTGCCAAGAAGTTCGGTCAAGGAACTGAATACTCTCTAGAACAATAATTAAGGACAACAACATGAAACTGAAAACTTTGACGCTTGCCATGACTGCTGCACTTGGTGTTGCTGCGACGGTAAACGCTGCCGACGAAACTAAAATCCGCTTCGATGGCTTTCCTGACTTCGATAGTAGCTTGAAAGTTCTACTACCTGATTTTGAGAAAGAGACGGGTATTAAAGTTGATTACCTAATGAATAATCATGGCGACCACCATACGAAGCTGACAACCAACTTGGCGACGGGTTCTGGTGCAGGTGATGTGATTGTTGTTGATGTAGAGAAGATTGGCCCATTTGTGGCGTCAGGCGGTTTGGTGAACTTGTCTGAGAATTATGGCGCTGATAAGCACGCAGAGAGCTTTGCTCCTTACGCATGGGCGCAAGGCAAAGGTGCCGACGGTGATGTGTACGGCATGCCTGTCGATTTAGGTCCTGGCGTTATGTACTACCGCACAGACATCTTTGAAAAAGCGGGCATTGATATTAACGAAGCGATCAAAGATTGGGATTCTTATATCGCCGCAGGTGAAACGCTGAAAAAGCAAAATGTACAGCTAATCGCTTCGGCAGCTGATGTGGCACAAGCGATCATCTTCACTACAGTTCCTGAAGGTGAAGGTCTGTACTTCGACAAAGATGGCAACCCAGTTGTGACTTCTGAGCGCTTTGTGCACGCATTCGAAGTGGCAAAAGAGATCCGTGACAAAGGCTTGGACGGTCGTATTCTGGCGTGGTCAAACGAATGGTACGAAGGCTTCCGTAACGGCACATTTGCCACTCAGCTTTCTGGTGCTTGGCTACTTGGTCACCTAAACAACTGGATTGCGCCAGAAACAGCAGGCAGCTGGGGCGTGTCTAACCTTCCTGATGGTATTTACGGAAGCTGGGGGGGCTCATTCCTATCGATTCCAACCCAATCTAAACACCAAGATGAAGCGTGGAAGCTGATCGAATACATGACAACCAAGCGTGATATTCAGCTTCAACACTTCGAAACCATTGCAGCATTCCCTGCTAACACCACGACTTACGACGACCCAATGTTCGAAGAGAAAATCGAATTCCTAGGTGGTCAGCAAGCACGCCTATTGTTTGCTGAAGTGGCGCAGAACATCAAGCCAGTGGCACCAGCGAAAGGCGATCACGTTGCTCGTTCAATCATCTTAGAAAACGCACTGATGGAAGTGCTGGATGAAGGTAAAGACATTAAGACAGCGCTTAAAGAAGCTGAGCGCATGATTAAACGTCGTACGCGTAATCTGTAATTTTTGCCAATACTTAAGGCAAGGAGGGGGCATGTCCCCCTTCTAGGTAAGAGGTCGTTACTATGAATCAGGCAGCGAGCAAGGTTATGGAAACATCACAGCGTGAGAGCATTTTTTCTCGTCTAAATTTGAAAGCGCTTACACCGTATGGATTCCTATTGCCGTTTTTGATTATCTTTTCAGTGTTCGGAATTTTTCCGTTGCTGTTTTCTATTTTTCTTTCTTTTCATGAGTGGAACCCAGTCGAGGGTTTGGGGGCAATGGACTATGTGGGGTTCGAAAACTACCACATTGCTCTGACAGACCCGTGGTTGTGGCGCTCACTGAAAAACACGCTTTGGCTAGCCATCACATCAGGTGTGGCTCAGCACTTAGTTGCTTTACCTGTGGCGTACATCTTGGTGTCGCTGGGTGACCGTTTCCGTCATTGGCTGACATCGGCGTACTTCCTACCGTTCATTACATCTACGGTGGCAGCGTCGCTTATCTTCTTCAACATGTACTCGCCAAACTCGGGCATCATCAACCAAAGCTTGATGGCACTGGCAGACAGCACCTTGTTTGGTTGGGCATTCTCTTGGGTGAACGACTTCCAGCCAATCCGTTGGTTAGATGACGCGACCATGGTGAAGCCTTCCATCGCCATCATGGTGTTCTGGAAATACACCGGTTTCAACATCGTGTTGTACACCACCGGCTTAATGACGATTCCTAAAGACATCCTAGAAGCGGCACGTATGGACGGTGCAAACGCATGGCGTCGATTCTGGAGCATTTCACTACCAATGATTCGTCCATTCATCTTCTTTGCGGTCACCATGACCATCATCGGTAACTTGCAGTTGTTCGAAGAACCATTTGTTCTAACGCGCGGTACTGGTGGTACGGGTCAGTCTGGCTTAACCATCTCTATGTACCTCTACAAAGTGGGTTGGGAATGGTTAGAAATGGGTACAGCGTCAGCAATTTCATGGCTGCTCTTTACCTTGATTGCAGGCTGTACAGCGGTTCAATTCTTCTTCTTCGGTAAGAAAGGTCTAGGGGAGCAATAAGATGAGTACTAACACTTTACCTGCGGCGCAGCGTTGGCGTCCAAGCGATCGCAGCATCGAGATCTTCACCAAAGTATTGATGGTGATGCTCGGCTCCGTACTGATTGTTTCTGCCATCATGACGGTATTCCCGTTCATTTGGTCGGCGTTACTTTCAACCCGTGACCGTACCGAAATTTTTGGTACAGGCATCAGCTTTGCCATTGGTGATAGTTTAGCAGTCAACTACGCCAAGCTATTGGAAATTATGCCTTTCTGGCAGGCGATGTTTAACTCCATCTACATCGCGTTCCTAGGCACCACGATCTCATTGCTATTTTGTAGCATGGGTGGCTATGCGTTTGCAGTCTACAAGTTCAAAGGTAAAAACGTGCTGTTTGGCATGCTGGTTGGCTCGATGATGATTCCGCCAGTATTGAGCCTGATCCCTTACTTTATGATCGTGAAGTTCCTTGGTTTGCTCGATAACCACTTAGCGGTTTGGCTACCATTCACCACCACGCCATTTGGTATTTTCTTGATGCGTCAGCACGTGGTGGCATCGATTCCGAAAGAGCTGTTAGAAGCGGCGAAACTGGATGGTGCGGGGGAATTTAGAACTTACTGGAGTGTGGTATTGCCACTGATGAAACCAGCGCTAGCGACGCTTGCTATCGTGCAGTTCGTCTTCTTCTGGAACATGTTCATGCAACCTCTGGTAGTACTGACTACGCCAGAGAACTACGTGATTACTCAGGCACTGCGAAGCGTGCAGGGCATTCCAAATACGCCATGGGGCGCGGTGATGCTAGGCACCACTATCTCCATTCTTCCGTTAGTAATTACTTACTTATTTGCTTCGAAACAGATGATTAGCGGTCTGACATCAGGCGCTGTGAAAGGTTAAGAGAAATTTAAGGCATAAAAATATAATGAATAAATTCCAATTACCCCAAGATTCTAAAATGCGCTGCCCTGAGTTCCTATTTGGTGTCGCGACGTCTTCTTACCAAATTGAAGGTGGCGCGCAACTTGGCGGGCGTACTCCATCGATTTGGGATACGTTCTGCAACAAGCCTGGCGCCGTCGACAATGCTGATAACGGTGATGTGGCGTGTGATCATTTTCATTTATGGAAACAAGACATTGAGATGATTCAAGGTCTTGGCGTGGATGCCTACCGTCTGTCGATGGCATGGCCTCGTATCCTGCCAGAAGATGGCAAGGTGAATGAAGAAGGGCTGAAGTTCTACGAGCAAATCATCGATGAATGTCATGCTCGCGGTTTGAAAGTGTTTGTCACTCTTTACCACTGGGACCTGCCTCAATACCTTGAGGATAAAGGTGGCTGGCTTAACCGTGAAACGGCTTACAAGTTTGCAGAGTACGCGGATGTAGTTAGTGCTTACTTCGGTGACAAGATCGACTCTTACGCAACACTGAACGAACCTTTCTGTTCTGCTTACCTAGGTTACCGTTGGGGTGAGCATGCGCCAGGTATTAAAGGCGAACGTGAAGGCTTCTTGTCGGCACACCACCTCATGTTAGGTCATGGCTTGGCGATTCCACACATGCGTAAGAACGCACCAAACGCAATGCACGGCTGTGTGTTCAATGCGACGCCTGCGTACCCATACACAGAGGCAGACGCAGAAGCGGCAGAGTACAGCGATGCAGAAGGTTACCACTGGTTTATGGACCCAGTGTTGAAAGGGACATACCCAGAAACCGTACTTAAGCGTCAAGCGCACAACATGCCGATGATTCTAGAGGGTGACCTCGATATCATCCGTACTGACCTAGATTTTATTGGCATCAACTTCTATACCCGTTGTGTGGTGCGATTTGATGCGAGCGGCATGCTAGAGAGCATTCCTCAACCAGAAGCAGAGCATACGTTTATTGGTTGGGAGATTTACCCACAAGCACTAACCGATCTATTGCTGCGTCTGAAAGCGCGTTACTCAAACCTACCGCCGCTGTACATCACTGAAAACGGCGCGGCGGGTGATGATCACCATGTAGCGGGCCAAGTGAATGATGAACAACGTGTGCGCTACTTCCAATCGCATTTAGAAGCGCTGGATGAAGCGATCAAAGCAGGCGTAAATGTGAATGGTTACTTCGCTTGGAGCCTAATGGATAACTTTGAGTGGGCGTATGGCTACAAACAACGTTTTGGCATCGTACACGTTGACTACCAAACTCAAGAGCGCACCTTAAAGCAGAGTGCGATTGCGTACCGAAACATGCTGCTAGAGCGAGCTGAGGAGAACAGATAATGGCTAAAGTAGAATTCAAAAACATCAAAAAGTCTTACGATGATGTAGAAGTCGTCAAGCACTTCGACTTTACCGTGCAAGATGGCGAATTTGTGGTTTTCCTTGGTCCGTCGGGTTGTGGTAAATCGACCACACTGCGTATGTTGGCGGGTTTAGAAAGCATCACAGCCGGTGAGATTTACGTTGGCGATAAGCTGATGAATAAAACCGACGCCAAAGACCGTGACCTTGCGATGGTGTTCCAAAGCTATGCGCTTTACCCACACATGACGGTCTACGAGAACATCGCCTTTGCGCTCAAGCTAAAGGGCATGCCGAAAGATCAAATCGACGTTGAAGTGCGCAAAGCGGCGAAAATGCTGGAGCTGGATGCGCTGTTGGATCGTAAGCCAAAAGAGCTGTCTGGTGGCCAGCGTCAACGTGTGGCGATGGGACGTGCGATGGTGCGTACGCCAAAAGTATTCTTGTTTGATGAGCCATTGTCTAACCTTGATGCCAAGCTACGTGGTGTGATGCGTGAAGAGATCAAACACCTTCATCGCGAACTGAAAACAACGACGATTTATGTAACTCACGACCAGATTGAAGCGATGACATTGGCAGATCGTATCGTGATTCTGAAAGACGGCTATGTGGCTCAGGTTGGCACGCCAACAGAAGTATTCCAGCGCCCAGCAAACAAGTTCGTGGCTCAGTTCATCGGTAACCCATCAATGAACATGCTGGATGCGAAGCTCGTGGGTGAAGAAGGCAACTGGGAAGTCGAACTGGGTGATGTTCGTATTCCTCTTCCAGAGCGCTTCAAAGCTCACGCTTCTAAGAACCTAGCGCTACACTTTGGTGTTCGTCCGACGGACATTCATTTGCGTTCAGAGCAAGTGGATCACGACCGCGTACTGCCGTTCCCGGTGAAAATCAAAGATAAAGAGCTATTGGGTCCGAGTATTCTGTTGAAGACAGAAATCGCTGGTCAGCCTCTAATGGTGGAAACGCAAGCCGCTGAAGTGGATGTGGATACGCTGACTCTATACTTGGATTTGGATGCAATTCACCTATTTGATGCGTTGAGTGAAAACTCTCTAGCAACGTTCTAATCTGACATATGAAAGCCAGTGCGCATAAGGCGTGCTGGCTAATTACCAAGCTCTCATTTCTTATCGTTAAGCGTTGCCGTACTCCTTTCGGTTAAATATATTTCTATCATTAGCTTGCATGTTGGTAACTATGAAAAAGAAAAAACGCGCTCCATCCATTTACGATGTCGCCAAACTCGCCGGGGTTTCACCGAGTACCGTCTCTCGTTTTCTCAATCGCACCACCTTTATTTCTAAAGAGAAAACCATAGCGATAGAAGACGCGATCAAAGCGCTCGATTACAAACCGAACTACCAGATGAATCAGGGCAGTAATACGCGCTCTATGACGATTGGTGTGTTAGTTCAAAATCCTGAAAGCCCTTTCACTAGCCGTATCTTTAATGATATGGAACGATTCCTTGGGCCAAAAGGGTATTCGCTCGTGATTGCTTCGGGGTACTGGCAACACAGTATGCAGTTACAGGCGTTGGATTATCTTGAAAAGAGCAATGTTGATGGCGTGATTGTGGTCGCTGGTAGCTTAACCGAACATGAGTTGGTTGAGTATTCGCGAAAAATTCCGGTCGTTGCGGTTGGTTATAGCTACACCAGTGAAAAGCTGCATTCAGTCAACATCGATAACGTTCTAGGTGGCCACATGGCAACGCTGCATTTGTTGCAACAAGGCCATGTGAACATTGCTCATATCAAAGGGTTACTCAACCAACCAGACGCGGTTGCGCGTTTTGTCGGTTATAAGAAGGCACTCACTGAAGCGGGGATCAAAGTGCGGAATAACCTCATTAAGCAGGGCGATTTCAGTAGCGAAGTCGGCTATGAACGCACCGTTGAGTTGATTGAATCTAAAGTGCATTTCTCGGCGTTGTTTGCCGCCAATGATCAGACCGCTTATGGGGCGATCAAAGCGCTGCATGACCACGGTTTTAAAGTGCCGGAAGACGTCTCTGTGATTGGCTTTGACGATCTGCCTACGTCGAAGTATTTCACCCCGGGGCTGACCACACTACGTCAGCCTGTTGAAGAGATCGGGGTTGCCTGTGCCGAGTCGATTCTTGGCTTATTGACTGGTGAGCAGTGCAATACTCGACTTCCACCGATTGATCTGATTGTACGTGATTCAACGGTATCGAAATTCCGTCCTCAATAAGCCAATACCCAAGTAGCCAATACTCAAAAGCTAGGGTTACTTGGGTATCACTGCTCTAAGCGGGTAACAAGTCCGATTGATAGTAAGCTAGTTCACTGGGCAGAATAGGGTTGGTCAAATGAAACACACGGCGCTGGTGGAGCTTCATTGCACGCACATCTGTGCCGTAGGTTTGTTCAAATAACTCATCCAGTTCACCATTGTTCAGGCTACGTTCCAGTCCTAACTTGAGCTCTGTAAATAATTCGGCCTTTTCTGGATGGCAGTAAAACACCAGTGGGAAAGGGTAATAGAGCATAATGGTTGGTTCCACGACCAAATCGGGAACAAGGTACGCGTATTGTGTCACGATCGCTTCGGCTTCATTTGCACCGAGTGCCATGTAATCACATTCGCCACTCTGTACCGCTAATAAGCGCTCCTCTAGGCTGTCATGCTCTTCGACTTGATACTGATTAACGCGAAACAGATCGGCATCCGCCCAAGTTGCAGGAATACCAATACTCATCTGTTTTAGCTTCGCTTCACTCAATCCTCGAAACTCTACCAATCGGTCTTTACGGACAATCAAAACTCGGCAGCCCAATAATCCTTTACATAAAGGCTGTGGAAGCATCAGATAACTGCCTTGAGCAAACTTCTTATTGCCAGCAACGGTGACGAGCAGGTCAGTTCCGTGAGAGAAGACTTGCCCTTCATCCTTTGCATCTGGATAGTCAGTTAAGTCATTGTTTAAAAACAATTCCTGTTGAGAGTTTTGAAGCGCAAGTTGCAAGGCCTCCCATTCATATTGCTGACGAATCGTTGATTTATTGCCATTCCAAAATTGCACCATGGTGCTCTCCTTTAAGTGGATCTCATTAGATTATGATTTCACTGCTTATTTAATATTGAAAGCGCTTTCTTTTGTTTCGTGGAATTTTGTGTACGAGCGCACGAAGGCTGAATCAATGAGTGAACTTTATTAGGAGTAGCTATTGTCAAAAATGATCGTGACGTCACGCATGATCAAACTTGCATGAGCTCACAAAATACAAGGTTTTGGAGTTGATTTTAACCTATTGAAATTAATAGATTAAATATTAAAGTGAGATCTAGTGCTGTTTTAACTTATTGAATATATTGATTTTGTTTGATTGTGATCAGAGCTTTGTTTTTGCTCACTTTTATTGAAGAACCTAAGCATTTTTACGAGTATCTATCGCATAAAGAAAGCGCTTTCTTTGTGTCGGTTTCGAGCCTGTCAGCGTCGTCAGCGATGATGAACTGATGAAACCATTCAACAAAGTTCGCTTCATTTTTTTGAAATCAAAAGAAAGCGCTTTCTTTTCGTATCCAACATTATAAAAGGACAATGTGATGCATAAGAAAACTCTGCTCGCTACATTTGCTGCCAGCATGATGCTTGCTACTACTGCTCAAGCGGACACTATCAAACAAGGTGGTACGCTGACGGTGCCAATCATCAATACCGGGTTTGTTGAAAACTTTAACCCTTACACGACGAAGGACACCTTACACGGCATTATGTTCGAGCCATTGTTTGTGTTGAACAACATGACGGGGGAAACACACTATCGTTTGGCTGAGTCGGTTGAATATTCTGATGACCTAAAAACCATTACGCTAAAATTACGTGAGGGCTTGGAATGGTCTGATGGTGCACCACTTACTGCAGAAGACGTGGTGTTCAGCTTTGAGTTGACAAAGAAAGCGCCGGCATTTGATGTAAAAGCGATTTGGCCAACGGGTAACTTAACAAGCATTACAGCGACAGATAAACAAACGGTGGTATTCAACCTAGCAGAACCAGATTCAACTTTCCTTTGGAGCATCGGCGCTTACCACATTGTCCCTAAACACACTTGGTCGAAAGTAACAGATTACACAACGTTCACTAACCCTAATCCTGTGGGCAGCGGCCCGATGACGACGGTGAAGTACGTAAAACCTCAGCAGATGGAGCTATGTCGTAATCCACATTACTACCTAGAAAACCGTCCTTACCTAGACTGTGTAAACTTCCGTTCTTACAACGATAACTCACAGATCCAGCCTGCTCTGATCAAAGGTGAAATCGACTGGGGTTCAAACTTTATTGCAGATGTTGAGTCCACGTTTGTTGGCCAAGATAAAGAAAACAACCACTTCTGGTACCCAGCGAACGATGCGATTCACTTGTACGTGAACACCAAGAAAGCCCCGTTTGATGATCTGCGTGTACGCCAAGCCTTGTCTATGGCGCTAGACCGTGAAGCCATTGTTGATATTGCGGCTTACGGTTACCCAACGGTGAACTATAACGTCGGTGGTATCGCTGAGCTTTACAAAAACCACATTGATGAAAATGTGAACAAAAAGTTTGGTCACTTAACGCAATACGATGCGAAGAAAGCGCAGAGCTTACTCGATGAAGCTGGTATTGTTGACCGCAATGGCGACGGCTTCCGTGATAACGCTGATGGTTCTACTGTTGAGTTTGATATCGAAGTGGTTAACGGCTGGACGGACTGGATTCAGGTCGTGCAAATGGTGACAGAATACTTCGCGGATGTTGGCATCAAGGCGAACGTGAAAACCGTTGACTGGGCGGTATACGACAAGAACTTGAAAGACAGTGCGTTCACCATGTCAATCAACTGGTCAATGGTGTCGGATAACCCAATCCTTGCATTCCAAGAGTACTACCACACATCACGCGTTGGTAAAGGTTTCCATGCAGGTCACGGTGTGCATTCTCCTGAAATCGATAAGCTGATCGACAGTTTCGGTAAAATTGGTGATGCAGAGAAACAAGAAGCAATCATCTCTGAACTTCAAGAGTTTACGGCAGAGAACATGCCATTTATCCCGCTGTTCTCAAACCCAACTTGGTTCCAATACAGCACGAAAAATATCGTTGGTTGGCCAAGTGAAAAAGACCCTTACATCCAACCGGTTTGGTATGACGGCGGCAAGCGCGTGATCATCCTGAACAACCTACACCTGAAATAACTAGCAGTTTCAATTTGTAGGTAGGTTTTTTAATTAACATCGGAGCCGCAACCGTAATTACAAAAGTAAGTGCGTGTTGTGGCTCGTAAGTTAAAGGTTTGATATGTCGTTTCTAGCTCGCCGATTTGGCTTTTATTTTACTGCCTTTCTGATTGCGATCTCTTTCAACTTCATGTTGCCGCGCCTTATGCCTGGTGACCCTGTTGATGCCTTGTTTGCTGCGGCGCAAGGTCGAATGGATCCTGCTCAGATGGATGCTGTACGTGAGATGTACGGCTTTGTTGATGGTAACATCTTTGTTCAATACATCGCTTACATGAAAAGTGTTTTCACGCTTGATCTTGGTCCATCGGTTTTGATGTTCCCAGTCAGCGTATCTGAAGTGATTGCGATGGCACTGCCATGGACCATGTTCCTAGCGCTAGGTTCTCTGATCGTGGCGCTGATTATTGGTGTGAGTATTGGTACTTATGCCTCTTACCGTCGTGAAGGACTGTTTGGCCAAATCGTGCCGCCAGTACTGGCCTTCATCAGTAACTTCCCTTACATCGTTACTGCTTTATTGCTGTTCTACTTCTTCGGTTTGAAGATGGAATTGCTGCCGTTGGCTTACACCTATGACCCGTCGTTGGAGCCTGGCTTTAACTGGGAATTCATCAGCAGTGTGGCGAAACACGCAATATTGCCAATGGGCTCAATGGTCGTAGTCGGTATCTCGACATGGGTGTTCAACATGCGTAATGCGATGATCAACGTGCTGGGTGAAGACTACGTCACCATGGCAGAAGCGAAAGGCTTGAGCAGCTACAAAGTAATGAGCCGCTACGCAGGTCGTAATGCGATTTTGCCTGTTGCAACAGCGATTGCGATGGCGATTGGTTTTTCATTCGCTGGCTCAATCATGACAGAGGTGGTGTTCAACTACCAAGGTTTGGGCAACATTCTGCTGAAGGGCATCGTGGCGCGTGATTACCCACTTATCCAAGCCATCTTACTTATCTTAGTGACGGCGGTTCTGACTGCCAACTTCATTGCTGATCTGCTGTACGTGTGGCTTGACCCACGAATTTCGAACTAAGGTGCATCATGGAAAAACTAATCAATACCCCAACGCCTTCTGAGCACGATGAACTGATGACTCGTGAGTCGAAATTCTCTTGGAAGCGAATCAAAAAAAGCTTCGGCAAAGTGTACGCTTTTTTCTATGGCAACCCGCCTGCCATTATCGGTGGTTTGCTGCTGTCGATTGTTCTAGCTGGTGCGATTTTCGCTCCTGTGCTAGCAACGCATGACCCTGACCGTCGTGTTGCAAGACCACACGTTGCGCCAAATGCAGAGCACGTACTTGGCACTACTCGTAGTGGCCGTGATGTCTACAGCCAAGTGTTGCACGGCGCGAGAAAATCACTCACGGTTGCGATTTCAGCTGGTGTGATTGCAATGAGCCTAGCCGTCATTATCGGTGTCTCTGCGGGCTACTTCGGCGGCAAAATCGATGAGCGTCTTAACTTCCTAACTAACGTTTTCTTGGTGTTCCCTCAGCTACCTTTGCTGATTGTGCTCGCCGCTTTCTTAGGGCAGGTGGGGTCCCTCGTCATCACCATATTGCTCGGAATAACTTCCTGGCCTTGGGGAGCGCGAGTGATTCGTTCGCAAACCATGGCGATTCGAAGCAAAGAATTCATTATCTCGGCAGAAGTAATGGGCGAATCAAAAATCCGCATCATCCTAGTCGAAATCCTACCGAACCTTGTCTCGATTGTATTTGGTGGTTTCTTGGGCACAGTGATTTACGCAATGGGCTCAGAGGCGGGTCTTGGCATCCTAGGTTTGGGTGACGCAACAGAAGTGAGCTGGGGCTCGATGTTGTACTGGGCACAAACGTCTTCGTCTCTATACACAGGTGCTTGGTGGGAGATGCTAGTCCCTGCGATGGCTCTCGCAATCACAGGTGGTGCACTGGCACTGATCAACATGTCGATTGACCAAGTGAGTAACCCGAAACTTCGTACTGGTCCACACATTAAGCTGTGGCACAAACTGAAAAAAGAAGCAGATAAGCGCCGAGGTCTAAGATGAGCAACTTATTAGAAATTAACAACCTATGCGTCGATTACGTGTCACCAAATGGTGTAGCGCGTGCGGTGAACAACGTCAGCATCAGCATTGCTCCGGGTGAAACGCTCGGTATCGCCGGTGAGTCTGGTTGCGGCAAAAGTACCTTGGCATTTGCTATCTCACGTCTGCATAAAGCACCGGCTCTGATCTCTGAAGGGGAAATTCTCTACAAAGGTCAGGACGTATTGAAGATGAACGATAAGCAGCTGCGCAACTTCCGTTGGAATGACGTGTCTGTGGTGTTCCAAAGTGCAATGAACTCTTTAAACCCAGTGATCACCATTGGTGAGCAGTTAACCGACGTGATTCTTGCGCACCGAAAAGTGACTTACCAAGAAGCGTATGACCGTGCGGTTGAGCTGCTTGGCGTGGTGGGCATTCACGGCGACCGCATGGCGAGCTTCCCACACCAATTGAGTGGCGGCATGCGTCAACGTGTTGTGATTGCTGTTGCGCTCGCGTTAGAGCCAAAATTGATCATCATGGACGAACCAACCACCGCGCTCGATGTGGTGGTAGAGCGTGAAATCCTGAATGAACTTTACGAGCTGAAGAGCAAATTTGGTTTCTCGATTCTGTTCATCAGCCATGACTTGAGCTTGATGGGCGAAATCGCAGACCGCATTGGTGTGATGTACGCGGGCAACCTAATTGAACTTGGGGATGCGAAGAACGTATTTGGTGATCCTCAGCACCCATACACCAAAGGTTTGATTTCTTCATTCCCAACCATTCACGGGCCGAAAGAGCGTTTATACGGCATTCCGGGTAACCCTGTGAACCTACTGAAAATTCCGCAAGGGTGTAACTTCCAAGCGCGTTGCAATGCATGTTTTGCAGAGTGTCAGAAGAGCGATCCAACCTTGGTGCCAGTTACGAATGGCAACCTAGTGTCATGTCATTTGATGTAAACGGGAGAGAATAATGGATAACGTAACAAACCCAGAAGTGATTCTCTCAGTTAAGAATCTAGTGAAAGATTTTCCTATTGGTCAGTCTGCAAAAAGCAACCTGATGCGAGCGGTGAATGACGTCACGTTTGAACTGCGCAAAGGGGAAGCGCTGGCTATCGTGGGCGAATCTGGCTCAGGTAAAAGCACGGGCGCACGCGTTTTGACGCGCATCTACGACAAAACCTATGGTGAGGTAACGTTCAAAGGCCAAGAGTTGGGTGAATACATTCAAGAGCACGGCGAGCTGGAATACGCGCGCCAAGTGCAGATGATTTTCCAAGACCCATTTGGCTCGCTGAACCCAGTTCATACCATTTACCACCATATTGCACGTCCGCTTCTGATCCACAAACGTGCGGAAAAAGACGCGATTCCAAAGCTGGTTTACGAACTGCTTGAGCTGGTTGGTCTGTCTCCGGTGAAAGAAACCGCAGAAAAGTACCCACATGAGCTAAGTGGTGGTCAGCGCCAACGTGTTGCGATTGCTCGTGCGATTGCCGTCGACCCTGAAGTGATTCTGGCGGATGAGCCTATCTCAATGCTCGACGTGTCAGTTCGCTTGGGCATTTTGAACTTGATGTCGGATCTGAAAGACAAGCACGGTATCTCTTTCATGTACATCACCCATGACATCGCGACCGCGCGTTACTTCGCGGAAAAAACCGCCGTTATGTACGTGGGCCACATGGTCGAGTGGGGCAACAGCGACAACGTGACACAAAATCCGCAACACCCATATTCCCAGTTATTGCTCTCAGCGGTGCCTGAAGTGGGCAACTCCGGTAAGCGTGATTTGATGGCGAAGAAGGGTGAAATCCCGCTATGGAAGCCAAGCAGCGTAGGCTGTCCGTTTGCCAGTCGCTGTTTAAAAGCGACCGAAGTGTGTACTCAATCGGTGCCTGAAGCGACGAAAGTCGGCGAAGACCATTACGCACGCTGTCACCACTTAGGATAAAAACAAATTAGCTAATTAAAAAAAGCGTAGAAAGAAAGCGCTTTCATAATTATTGGAAGAACATTATGACTTTTGAACATTATTCTTGCCCAACCGTAGAGGGAAGCTTCGTCGATTTGGACGGCGAGCGATACTACAAGATTTCTCATGTCGACCAAATGAACCCGTTTTTCATCAGTGTCGTGTCGGCCAGTGACCATTGGCTGTTTATTTCATCCGCGGGCAGCTTGTCGGCGGGGCGTATTCGTCCCGAGAACGCGCTGTTCCCTTACAAATCTGTCGATCATATCCATGAGAGCGCGGAAAACACGGGCTCAAAAACCATCATTAAAGTCGCCAGCGAACAAGGTGTGGCAATGTGGGAACCGTTCAACCGTCATCATGATGGCTTGTACCAAGTTGAGCGTCATCTGTACAAAAACACCATTGGTGACAAGATTGTTTTTGAAGAGCTTAACCACACGTTAAAGCTTAAATTCCAATGCAGCTGGAACACCAGTGAAGAGTTTGGCTTTGTTCGTCGCTCGCAAATCACCGATCTTTCAGGCACAACTCGAGAGATTGAGTTGATTGATGGCCTGCAAAACCTATTGCCATCGGGCGCGCCGCTGTCTGCGTTGCAAACTCGTAGCGCTTTGGTCGATGCCTACAAATGGAATGAGTTGCTTGATGGCAGTTCACTAGCACTGTTTACCATGTACGCAAAACTCAGTGATCGTGCTGAGCCAGCGGAATCTTTGCTTGCAACGACCGTATTCAGTGTCGATAACGATTATGGCCAGCGCTTATTGAGCAGCAGCCAAGTGAGCGCGTTCCGTCAAGGTCGTGAAATCAAGAATGAAACTCTGACCAAAGGCGTACGTGGCAGCTACTTGATTCACAAGTCTATCAAGCTAGAAGCAAACCAACACAAGTCTTGGTTGATCATTGCGGACATCGATAAGAACCACAGTGATGTGACAACGATGCGTAATCGCCTTGCGCAGCCAGTGAACATGGCGCAACAAGTTGAGCAGAGCATCGCTGCCAATCAACAAGAGCTGATAAGTTTGATGTCTGGTGCGGATGCTTGGCAAATCACCGCGGAAGAAGAGACCAGTGTGCACCACTACGCGAACGTGCTGTTCAATAACATGCGTGGTGGGGTATTTGAGAACAATTACACCCTAGATAAAAAAGATGTGTTGGCGACGATTCGTAATGCCAACCGCCTTGTGTTTGAACGTCATGCTGCGCTGTTTAATGACCTGCCGGAGCAGTTTACCCATGCTGAGCTTGTGAGTCTGGCTAAGCAGAGTGAAGATGCACAGTTAATCCGTTTAAGTTACGAATATTTGCCGCTGACGTTTGGTCGTCGCCACGGTGATCCAAGTCGTCCTTGGAACCACTACGAAATCAAATTGAAAGACGACAATGGCGAGCGTTTGCTTTCTTACCAAGGTAACTGGCGCGATATTTTCCAAAACTGGGAGGCGATTGCACTGAGCTATCCTGGCTTTATTCAATCGTTCCTAGCCAAGTTTGTGAATGCATCCACAATGGATGGCTATAACCCATACCGCATCACCAAAGATGGTATTGACTGGGAAATGCTGGAGCCAGATGACCCATGGAGCAACATTGGTTATTGGGGCGACCATCAAATCATTTACTTACTCAAGTTCCTAGAACTGGCAGACAAGTATCAGCGCGATGACCTGTTAGCGATGATGCAAACGGATGTGTTCAGCTACGCGAACGTACCTTACGAGTTGTGTGATGTTGAGAAGTTGTTCGTCAATCCAAAAGACACCGTGACGTTCAATGATGAGTTGCAACACAGCATCGAACAACACGTATCTGCAATGGGCAGCGATGGTCGATTGGTGCTTGGTAGCGACAACGACGTGTACATGGTCAACCTGACTGAGAAAGTGCTAGTACCACTGTTGGCGAAACTGAGTAACTTGGTACTTGATGGCGGCATTTGGCTCAATACTCAGCGACCAGAATGGAACGATGCGAACAATGCGATTGTGGGTAATGGCTTGTCGATGGTCACGCTGTACTACATGCGTCGCTATGTCGCGTTTTTGCAGCAACTGTTGGCAGATGCACCCGCTTCGGTCAGCATGTCGAAAGAAGTGTTTGAATGGCTACTTTCAACCACTCGTATCTTGTCGGAAGCGGCAAAAGAGATTCGCCAAGAAACCGTAACTCGCCAAACTCGCAAAGCGATCCTGACTCAGTTGGAGAAAGCCGCCGAAGATTTCCGTCAGCGCGTATACCGTGTGAATGGTTTCTCGGGCAAAACCACCGTTGAATCATCGGCTATCAAGCAGCTACTTGAGGTGAGCTTGACTGTGCTGGATTCGAGCATTGCGAGCAACTTGCGTGAAGATGGCCTGTTTAACGCCTACAACATCCTGACTTACTCTGCGGAAAGCTTGCAGGTGGAAGAGTTGTACCCAATGTTGGAAGGTCAAGTGGCAGTCCTGAGCGCTGGCGTGCTGACACCAGCGCAAGCGGTGAACTTACTGGACAATCTGTTTGCCAGCGAGATGTACCGTGAAGATCAACACAGCTTCATGTTGTACCCAGATCGTGATTTGAGTGCATTCATGAACAAGAACAGCTTAACGGACGCGCAAATCAATGCGGTGCCGGTGTTAAGTTCGATGCTGAAAAAGGGCGATCAACGTTTAGTAAATGCGGATGAGCAAGGTCAATTCCACTTCCATGCGAGCCTAGAGAACAGCGGTTATCTTAAAGCGCAGATTCAGCAGCTTCGTGACGAGTATGCTGATGTGGCTGAAGAAGAATGGGAAGCGATTGAAGCCCTATACGAAGATGTGTTCAATCACAAATCCTTTACTGGCCGCTCTGGCACCATGTTTGGTTACGAGGGTTTAGGCTGTATCTACTGGCACATGGTTTCTAAGCTGTTGCTTGCGGTACAAGAAAACTACTTGGCAGCGCGTGAACTGGATGCTGATAGCGAAGAGACGCAAAAGTTAGCGGAATACTACTACCGAGTTCGCGCTGGTATTGGTTTCAACAAAACGCCAGAAAACTACGGCGCATTCCCAACAGACCCTTACTCTCACACACCAAAGCATGCTGGTGCGCAGCAACCAGGTATGACGGGGCAGGTGAAAGAAGAAGTGATTACGCGCTTTGTTGAACTGGGCATTTTGGTTGAAGAGGGCGAGATTCGTATCGACCCACGTTTGCTTCATCGTCATGAGTTCTTGACCGAATCGGCATCGTTCTCTTGCCAAAGTGTGGCGGGTCAAACGCAAAGCTATGTGGTTGAGAAAGATCAGTTGGCGTTTACTCTGTGCCAAGTGCCGTTTGTGTATCAACTTGTGGAGTCGGAGATTCAAGCTGGTATGGTATTAACCCAATCAAATGGTAAGCAGCTTGTTGTAGAAGGCTTGGCGCTATCGAGCGCGTTGAGCCAGCAAATCTTTGCGCGCTCTGGAGAGGTTGAGAAAGTCGTTGTGTCGATTCCAACATCGCTCTTAAGAGCATAAGTCGCTGAAAAGCAAAGGCCCCGATCGATATCGGGGCCTTTTTGTATCTGTATTCAGCCAAACGAGTTGGTACGACTGGAGTGTGGAGGTTATCGTTTTCCGACGGACTCTCGCACGATTAGCTCTGGCGTCAGTTTATGCTTAAGTGGGCGCTCTTGTTTATGCACTAAAGCAATTACCCCTTGAGCGGCTTCACACCCCATTTCTGGTACCGGGAAGTTTACTGTGGTCAGTTTTGGACGAATATGTTGGCTATGACTGTCGTTATCGAAGCCGACAACAGAAATGTCCTTCCCAATCTCTAAACCACGTTCGTACGCGACGTCATATACCGCGAGTGCGATATTGTCGTTATGGCAGAAGATGGCGGTAATTTCAGGATCGCGGTCAAGCAATCGACGAGCACAGGTATGATTTAACCCGCGATCTTCATGGTCAAAGCGACCTTCTACAATCAGGTTAGTGTCGTAATCAATACCATGTTCAGTGAGTGCGTTACGGTAGCCTTGTAGACGATCTCGACTATCGATCTTGCTCAGCTGGCCAGTAATACAAGCCACTTTAGTATGGCCGTTTTCTAACATGTGCTTGGTTGCGAGATAGCCGCCCAACTCGTTATCGATAAAGATGCACTTATCTGCAACCTCGGGAATGTAGCGGTTGAGCACGATGGTTGATGGTGTCTTCTCAATAACCTCAATCAATTCATCGTCTGACAGCATGTCTGAATGAATGATCAAACCGTCGACTTGCTTAGAACGCAGGAAGTTAATTGAATCGATTTCACGTGAATGTGATTCTAAACCGCTGGTCACGATCAGATGGTTATTGTTTTCGCGTACGGTGTTTTCTGCGTTGTGCATCAAAGGGCCGTAGAAAGGACCATCTAAAGAACCAACCAACATACCGATACTGTTTGAACGGCTAGACGCCAAGGCTTGAGCAAACGCATTCGGCTTGTAGCCCAGCTTTTCAATCGCATCAAATACCTTTTTACGGTTGGCTTCTTTGACTGTCGGGTGGCCGTTTAGCGCTCGTGAGACAGTAGATTGAGAAACTTTTGCCAGCTCAGAGACTTCTTTAATCGTGATCAATGGTAAGTACCTTATCCATTCTAATTATCGAACTATGTTACTCGCCGTTTTCTATTCGTCATAGAGAAGGCATCACATTTGTCGACTTGGTCGCGCTCTGGTCTACCAAACGAGAGCCATTGGTGTATAAATTCAACAAAAATGCGCACGTGAAATCACGCGCATCTGAAAGTTCGAAAGTGCTTTCAAAAACATTAAGACTCGTCAGCCCATAAACAAAGAGAGTAAAGGACAGAAGCAAAAGCGAATGTGATCTTATTCTCTAATTTTCATTAGCTTATGAAGCAATAACGAGATTTTACAAATTCTGTTTACTGAATTATCTCCCTTTTTATACTTAATCTCAAGAAAGCGCTTTCCGAGTTTTCTAGCCAAATCAATAAATCAACATGAATGAACACTTACTGAGAGATGCTGTGATGACGTGTTGGGAATACGTAATGAATGCTTTGTTTCTCGTAGTATGGCTTTTTGAAGTGACCGTTTTATAGGGAGCTTTGTTTAGCTGATTTTTGGCACTGAAATAGCAGGGGAACCTTTATTTCATTGGGCTTTAGAGCATCGATTAAGTTTTGAAACGGTGCAATATTCGTGTTGTTGCAATTCGATCATCGCCATCGTTCCTGCGCTCTAGGTATGGGTTCATTAGTGCGTCGATGAGTAGCTTGTATGATCAATCACTCAAACTAATGATCAAATGTATCAATGATGTGATCTACACACTGAGAAAACGCTTTCTTGGTGAGTGCGATCACTTTTTAGCTCGCTTTTTGTCCATATAATGCCGTCAAAAGCGCTAGGGAATAGCCGTTTTGCTGCAGTTTGGGGGATTTCTGTCTTTTTTCCTCAAACATCAGCTCAATTTGCTCATTTCTGGCAAAAAATTTTGCTTCATTAAGAAAGCGCTTTCTTGGAAATGCAAAATATAATAATGATGGAGTTATCATGAAAAACTTTAAGGTTTTACCTCTTACCCTAGCAGTGGCTGCTTCGTTTGCTTCTCTACCTTCTTTTGCTGCTGATTCTGAGATTGAAGCGCTTGAAAAACGCATTCAAGAATTGGAAACAAGAATTGAAACTGGCTACGTCTACGATCAACAACCTGCTGTATTAACGCCAGAAACGGAAGTGCCATTAGGCATCGTATTCTCTGGTTACGCACGTTACGGCGCGGGCTACCAAGGCAGTGATGCTCTGACAGTGGGCACGGCTGGCGCATTGAACTCAAACGCAACAGGTCGTTTAGGTAATGAACAAAACGGCGGTGAATTCCAGTTAGCTCGTGCCTTCAAGAGTGATGGTGGTGCAATCTGGGATCTCGTGTTTATGTTGGATCACTGGGCAGATGCTTCATGGGCTGACGATGGCGGCGTAAACGTGAAGAAGATGTACGCTGGTGCGACAAACCTATTCGAATCTCAGCCAGATCTTTATGTTTGGGCAGGTCGTGACTTCCATCAACGTCCACAAACCGATTTGAACGACTACTTTTGGATGATGCACGATGGTCAAGGCGCAGGCTTCTATAACCTAAACCTTGGTGGTGCGATGTTGGATTTCGGTGCGGTAGCTCAAGTTGAAGGCGACATGGTAGGTGACAACGGTCGCTACGCAATCACAAGTAAACTTCACAGCATCAAACTGGGCGAGTCTGCGAATTTAAGCCTATACGCCAACTATGGTTTTGCTTCTGAAAAACTGGATGGCGAAGATGTTAGCGATGTAACGGCATACCAAGTCGCGGGTGAGCTATCGATGTCGGGCCAACGCGTGATTGTTCGTTACTCTGATAACGCAAAAGACAGTGTATTTGACCTAGCTGACGGTCAAACAGCAACGCTAGTGAGCTTTGATGGTAGCACTTCACTGACTGACAAAGCGGGCATTCAATACCTAGCTGCTTACCAAGCGCTTGAAGTGGAAAGTGATGAAAGCCGCGTTAACTACAACGCGATTGTTCGTCCAACTTATCAATGGAATGATATCCACTCTACGTGGCTAGAAGCGGGCTACAGCGTGGTGGATTACGACGACATTGACGCAACCAACAGCTCTTGGAAAATGACGCTATCGCAAAACATGGCGATCGGTCCTGAAACTTGGTCTCGTCCAATGCTGCGTTTCTACGCGACAGTGGGTAATGCAGACAACGAGTACACAGGTTTTGACTCAGTAACAGGTGAGAAGATTTCATCAGACGTGGATACCGTGACAGTAGGTGCCATGTTCGAGGCGTGGTGGTAAGCCAATACGTGGATTCTTAACTCAAGTGCGGCTCTTGGGGGGCCGTGCTCACTCCATTGGCAATATGCGAGAGGTAATGCCCGAGCCGAGAAACGATTTGCAACATACTATCTTGAATCGACTTGGGCATGTTACGGGGGAGCTCGATTATATTGCAGTGAATGGTTACCCATTCATAGCCGCTGGCATAGCGGCTTTTTTTATGCCAGTAAGAAATGTTCTTTGCGGTAACTTCTCGGACTGTGCTGAAACTTCTGTTTAAAGCATTTCGAGAAATAGTTGCTGTCCGAAAATCCACACTGTTCGGCGATGTGCTGAACCGAGCGCTCGTTCTCTTCACACAATAACTTTGTCGCGTAGTTCAACTGCACATCACGCAAATACTGGTTCGGTGATGTGTCTAAAAACTGGCGAAATAGCCTTTCTAGCTGACGTTTACTGATGAAGGCTGCCTTCGCAATTGCATCGCTGTTTACGCCGACATCACTGAAGTGCTGCTCAATAAATACCAAGGCTCGGCTGAGTGCAAGTGTGGTTTGTGGCAACTCTTGGCTTTGGTCTTGATACATTCGGGAAAGAGCAATCACCAACTGCTGCATTAAGCTGGTTAGCATGACTTCAAATCCAGGCTGTGAGGCTTCATATTCCGACTTCAAATCTGACAAAAGGCGTTCGATTTCTGGCAATTGCTGACGGTCTAGGGTCAGTTTTGCTTTGTACTCGGTGGTTTGTCTCGCGATAGGTTCTACTTTGAACATGGCTTGGTAGCCGGACAACTGGCGCATCGAAGGTATTTCAAAAAACGGCGTGTTGGAGTCAAACATCAAGTTAATGATCTTGAGTTTGTTTACGTCTCGAAAGCCATGCTCGATGTCGCCATTAATCACAAATACATCGCCTTTGTGTAGCGGGTATTCGTATTCCGCGACTGTGTGCTTACCGCTGCCACTGACCACTAAAAATAGTTCAGAAAAGTCATGTTTGTGCGCGGCAAAATCACAATGGTGATGTCCGTCGACGTAGGCAAACTTGAGATGACTGTGCTTCTGATGTGCTTTGAGTTGGTAGATGATGCTCATGTCGCGATATTCCTTTTTACTGTCGCCATTTTGGTAGAATGGCGCATCCGGTCAGCATACTATTTCCCCATAGAAAAACGAATTTTCATCGACGTTTTTTGCCCGTTTTTGCTGGGCTGGCGACGTTTTTTAACTTGCCTTCAATGCCTGTTTAGCTGGTGAAAAGCACGATGCCAATAACGAATTGCGCGACTTTAATGACCCGTTGTCATTCAGCGCGCTGAAATACGAAATAAAAATGAACGGTTGTGGGTTGTGTATGAACAATAAACAAATTAGCCAAGCGCAAAAGAACCTCGTCCCTGTAAGCCGACAAGCGGCAGCCGAAGGGATTGTACTTCTCAGAAATAATGACGCGGTTTTACCTCTGACCGCGCAAGATACCCTATCGCTGTTTGGTCGCTGCCAAATTGATACTCACCGCAGCGGCACAGGTTCGGGAGGGGCAGTGAATGTGCCTTATGCGATCAGTGCGCTAGACGGTTTGCGCGCTAATGCAAAGGTTCGTTTGAATGAAGAGTTGGTTGCGATCTACCAAGATTGGATTGCAGAGCACCCATTTGACGATGGCGGCGGTGGCTGGGCGGCGGAACCGTGGTTCCAACAGGAAATGCCACTGACTGATGAACTTGTTGCAAAAGCGGCATCGAGCTCCAACAAAGCCATGGTGTTTATTGGTCGTACCGCTGGTGAAGACCAAGACAACGCCGATGAGCCGGGCAGCTACCGCTTAACTGCAGAAGAAGCGGACATGATCGCCAAGGTCAATCGCCACTTCAACGACGTGATCGTAGTGATGAACGTCACCAACATCATGGACATGGCGTGGTTAAACACCATCGAAGGCAATGAATCCATCAAAGGTGTGCTCTACAGCTGGGCTGCGGGTATGGAAGGCGGTCATGGTTTGGCGGATATCGTGTCTGGCGAGCAATCACCAAGTGGTCGTTTGACCGATTCGATTGCTTACGATCTTGCCGACTACCCATCATCGGCGAACTTCGGGCGTAAAGACCGCAACATCTACGTTGAAGATATCTACGTGGGCTACCGTTACTTTGAAACCTTCAATCCTGAAGTGGTGCAGTTTGAGTTTGGCGCTGGCCTATCGTACACCGATTTCAGCCGTGATTTGGTCGAGTTCACAACTCAAGGTCAAGGTGCAGATGCTGTGCTGCACTTTGATGTTGAAGTGATCAACGTTGGCTCTGAATTTGCCGCCAAAGAAGTGGTGCAGCTTTATGCTGAAGCGCCCCAAGGCAAGCTAGGTAAACCTGCTCGCGTGTTGGCGGGCTTTGCTAAAACACAAACACTTAAGCCTGGCGCGAGTGAGTTGGTTCGTATCTCAATACCTGTTGCTTCGCTAGCTTCTTACGATGACAGCGGCGCGACCAGTCATCGCAGCAGTTATGTGCTGGAAGCAGGTTGCTACCAGTTCTGTATTGGTGAAAGCGTACGTCACGCTAAGCCAGTTGCGGCGACGTTCCAATTGGATGACACATTAGTCGTTGAAGTATTGAGTGAGGCTTGCGCGCCAATTCATGAATTTGAACGCATGAAGCCTGCACAAAAGAGCGATAATGGCACGTATGCGTTGAGCCATGAAATGACGCCACAACGCAGCGTCTCTTTGGCTGAGCGTATCCAAGCTAATATGCCTCGCACGTTCGAACTGACCGGCAACCAAGGCATTAAGCTGATGGATGTGAAACAAGGCAAAGCGAGCCTAGAGGACTTTGTCGCGCAGATGTCAGCGGAGCAACTTGCCACTATCGTTCGTGGTGAAGGTATGTGCAGCCCGAAAGTGACGCCGGGAACGGCAGCCGCGTTTGGTGGTGTGTCGGACAGTCTGTTTGAACTAGGTATTCCAACGGCAGCGGCAGCAGATGGCCCGTCAGGTATTCGTATGGACAGTGGACACAAGGCAACGCAGGTACCAATTGGCACTTTGCTTGGTTGTACTTGGAACTCCGCCCTAAACGAAGAGCTTTTCTTCCTGATTGGTGAAGAGTTGCGTGCCAACCACATCGATACTTTGCTTGGCCCTGGCATCAATATTCACCGCCACCCTTTGAATGGACGTAACTTCGAGTACTTCTCTGAAGATCCGTTTATGACGGGCGTAATGGCGGCAGCGCAAACTCGTGGTTTAAGCAAAGCGGGCGTATCGGGCACCATCAAACACTATGCGGCGAACGATCAGGAAACCGCTCGTGTGGATGTGGACAGCGTCATGTCTGAACGTGCACTGCGTGAAATCCATATCAAGCCGTTTGAGATGGCGGTGAAGCAAGGCAATGCGACCACCATCATGACCTCTTACAACCCAGTAAATGGACATTGGGCGGCATCCAACTACGACTTAAACACCACTATTTTGCGTAATGAGTGGGGCTATACCGGCATTGTGATGACGGATTGGTGGGCGAAGATGAATGACCCAATCGAAGCGGGAGAAGAGAGTAAAACCTTTACTTCATTTATGGTGCGTGCACAAAACGATCTTTACATGGTGGTCGAGAATGATGGTGCAGAGAGCAATGCGATGGGCGATGACACGTTACAAGCGCTAGAAAACGGCACACTAACCATTGGTGAGTTGCAGCGCTCTGCGATGAATATCTGTCGCTTCATCATGGCCGCTCCAGTCATGGAACGACCGCTGAAAGCTTACGAGCCAATCAAAACCTTTATTGCACAAACTGAGCAACCAAGTGAAGAAACGCATTCCGTTGAACAGGAAATTACCTTGAATACGAAAGTGAACGCTTCGGTTGTGCTTAAGGTGGACGAGGAAGGTGTATACCAGTTCAACGGCATGATGAAGTACGAGCGTGACTCTCTGGCGCAATCTTCTTGCAGTCTATTCCTCAATGGAGACTTTAGTATGACGTTACCAATGCATGGCACGGATGGTGAACTGATTACTGTAGAAGGTTTGAAGGTGAAGTTGAATCCTGGGTTCTACACCCTAGATATCGACTTTGTTAAGCCGGGTTTAGAGCTGGAAAAAATCAAAATAATCAAGCAGTAAACAATAAATGATAACGTAAACTTATGGTTTTGTTGTTGCTGGGTAAATGGTGGGGAATGTTTCTTGTAAATACCCCTAAAAGTAACGTGACTTTGCGTTTAAAAGTTATACAATCCGCGCACAAAATTAGTCGATAACTCAAACTGCTTCACAGTTCTCTGTGGGGCAGTTTTTAGTTTTAGGAAAGGTCAAACACATGCCTAAAAGCCAGAATATCAACCAGCGTATGTCCATTGTGGCATTAGCTTGGCCAATACTTGTGGAAATTTTGCTACGGACGGCTTTAGGAACCAGCGATGTATTTATGTTGAGTGGTTACTCAGACAAAGCGGTATCCGCCGTTGGGGTAATCACACAATTAACATTTTTCCTAATCATTGTATCCACCTTCGTAAGCAGTGGTACGGGGATTCTGATTGCGCAATATAATGGCGCAGGACGCGAGAAAGACTCGGTTGATGTGGGCGTTGCAAGTATCGCTTTATCCGTGCTTGTAGGCGTATTCTTGAGTGTGCTGGCTGTGATCGGGGCGGTGTTCTTCTTGCCATACTACGGCTTAGAAGCCCAAGTTGAGCAGTACGCTCGAGAATACTTACTGATCAGTGGTGCAATGACGTTTAACGTGACCATCGGTATCGTCTTTACTACGATTTTGCGGAGCCACGGTTATTCGCGATCACCAATGGTGGTGAACCTGATTTCTGGCGTGTTCAACATCATCGGTAACTACATTGCGCTTTATCAGCCGTTTGGCCTACCTGTGTACGGAGTCGAAGGGGTTGCGGTTGCGACGGTCGTTAGCCAAGTGATCGGTACATTGATGCTTGGTGTGATCCTGACCCGAAGTAGCATTGACGTGCCAATGTCAAAGCTAATACAAGTGTCGGGTGATGTATACAAGAAGATTTTGAAAATCGGTGGCATGAACGCTGGTGAAGTTTTGTCTTACAATATGGCACAAATCTGCATCGTTTATTTTGTAGTGCAGATGGGAACATCATCACTTGCGGCATTAACTTATGCGCAAAATATCGCCCGTTTCTCTTTTGCATTTGCCTTAGCAATTGGCCAGGCGTCGCAGATTCAGACTGGTTACTACATCGGTAAAGGTTGGATAACAAGTATTCTAAAACGTGTTCAAATTTACTTTTTAGTGGGTTTTATCGCATCAACAACGGCGACGACGTTGATTTACCTGTTCCGAGATGAAATTTTAACCGTCTTCACCGATCAGCCAGAAATTTTGGCATTAACTGGTGCTTTGATTCTGGGGTCTATCTTGCTGGAAGCGGGACGCGTGTTTAATTTGATCTTCATTTCGGCACTGAAGGGGGCTGGTGATATCAAATTCCCGGTACAAATGGGTATTTTAAGCATGTGGGGACTGGGGGTGTTATTTTCCTATGTCTTCGGTATTCATATGGGCTACGGCGTGTTCGGTGCTTGGATGGCGATGGCGCTTGATGAGTGGGTACGTGGGATCATTATGGCAAGACGTTGGCGTTCACAAGTGTGGACTAAGTTTCGAGTCAGCTAAAATCAAAAAGGGCCCTGAGTAAGGGCCCTAATCATTTAATGGTTAAGCACTAATAGCTGAGGTGGCTATACCAATTAGACCACCAAAAACACCGCCCCAAACAACAAGCCAGCCTAGGTGTTCACGAATCATCTTTTGTACGATTTCTTTTACCAATTTTGGCGTCAATTCACTTAGGCGTTGATCTATGATGCCCTCGATGTTCTGTTTAATTTCATCCATCATTGCTGGTGATTCAAGCTGTTCTTTTAAAGCTTGTTTGATGGTGTCACTCTGACTGAGCTCAACCATCGACTCCTGCATTTTCTCAACAAACGGCTGTTTTAAAGGTTGAAGTGCTTCTGAGCCGCCAAACATTGCAAGCATACTGCCGAATGACGAAGTTTCGATCACGCCAACAAGCTTATCAAAAGCAGGCTCGAAGTCTACTTTCTCAATGACAGGTTCTAAGTCGATGTTAACCCCACCAGACATTTCCTGATTCAGGAATCGGTCGATGTTTTTTTCAGTAAAAAATTGCTCCATCATTAATTGTTTGATGGCGAATTTAAATTCTTCAAAACGAGCGGGAATTACGCCTGAACCATATAATCCAGGTACTTTCTCAAACAGCATGTGTATGGCTAACCAGTTTGTAATTGCACCAGAAAATGCAAACAGCCCCGCGAACCAAAGGTAATCATTTTGAATATGGTAGCCAGCCCCCATTAACGCTAGGGCCAGAATATTTGTCATTAAGCTCTTGTTCATGAAATGGAACTTTCGAATAAGTAATAGATTTATGAGGGGAGATTTTAGGGGATTACTAGAAAAAACAAAACCCGACAATCATTGTCGGGCCACTGCTTTTATCTACCCTATTAATATAGGGTTTAAGTAGTTTGTTGGTTTCGCAACGTTTTAGATGCGGAAGATCTTACGACAAAGTTGACATTTCCATCGTTCTGAATAGCCGAAAAGCTTGTCAGCCCAACTTTGTTTTACTTGTACGATCTGCATTGAACCACATTTACACATAAGCTAATCACCTTATTATTAATGTAATAACTAAGCCATTTAATGAGTATAGCTGTTTCTCAAAAAGTGAAATTACAAACGATCCAGCGTATGACTCTGCATTGTGTCCACTGCTTACGATTACGCAACGGGGCGGTATAATACCACAAATATTGTGATATCGATCCCATATTTTGTTTCATATTTAAGATTTTGTATGTGTGAGGTCACGAAAGCTCTAACGACAGTGGAATGATGAGGAGAGGTGAAGTGCCAATAGTAGCGAGCCAAACGTTATGGCTCGCTGTGGTTAAATGTCTATCGTTCTCCGTTTAACACTACGGAGAGTTGCCTTTTCAGGAGAGTCTGAGGCACGATTGAGCCGAAGCCGGCTTCCATTGCCTTATCGATCAACTCATTTTTACTATTAGCCTCAAACTTGGTTCGTAAGCGTGCTACGTGGCCTTCTACTGTTTTAGTTGAAATGCCCATTACTTGAGAGATGTACTGAGGCTTCTTTCCATACAGGAGCAAAAATAGTGTTTCTTGTTCTCTGTTGGTCAATTTTTCTGGCTCTGGTTTTAGGTTAGAGAAGCGGAAAATAGACTTTTCATCGTTATGTACACCGATCGCTCGGCATACCCAATATCCAACCTCTATGATTGCGGTATCCGTCAACTCTCGTCCATAAAAAATGGTGCCGACAATATTACCGTCATCATCGCGCCAAGGTGTTTTGGTAAAAATGTGCGCCCGCCAACGACCGTCGGGGTATGGGTGTATATCGAGAATCTTTAGAGATTCACCACTCTCAATTACGTAGTGGTCTTGACGTTGAAACTCAAGTGCACACTCGGTCGTTGGGCTCACCATATCAAAATCGGTTTTCCCTATGCACTCGTCGGGAGAAGTATGCCCCAAAAGCTCCGCGTATTCTTGGTTTACATAGCGGAATACTGAGTCTTTATCTTTACATCCCCAACAACCCGGTAGCTGTCGGAGAAGCGACTGTTCTATGGCATTGACTGGAATATTCACAAGATGGCTCACTTATTACTGCTTATTATACTGCTGAACAAAGAAGCAACATACGTTTGGTATGTGATCCAGCAGGCTTATCCCAACAGATAACATTGATTGGTATTACAGGTACTAACCTTGATCATGCTTTCGTGATTTGTGTAATGAGCGAATATGAGTTCGTGAGGTGAAGCCTCGAGTTTCATTACACTGGGATGGAATTAAGTGCGGCCATACTATCAGCTTATGCCATTGTTTTCATTGGCTTGAGACAAAAAAAAGCCAGCCTGAAGACGGGCTGGCAACACAAGATAAATCTTGTCGACGTGTAGAAGAGGTTCTAAATTACATAGCGAGGGTCTGCTAAGTAAATTAGAGGTATCAATAAGATACCGATGAGCTCCGGGTCGTATGCCTCCGAAGCTCGAGATCTAATGTATTGAATTAGAGGCATATTCGAAAGGGGGGAAATCCCTCTATGCTACTGTTTTAAAGAAAAAATCTTCTTTTTAAGCGATTATTTCTCTTGCCAGATTCGTGCTATCCATGAATTTATCGTCATTTCGGCTATATAGCGTCAGAAGTGTGAGTTATAGGGAATGAGGATCTTCGTCCTGTGCGCGGCCAAATTATAGATATTTATCTATCTTTCGGTTTTTGTTAATAAAATTGGTTGAGCAATGACCGTAGGTTACGCTCGCATGATCATCGTTCCGGAACTATGATCATGTTGAGTGCTTTGATCATGTTGATTTGATCTTGTGCGATTGAATTGGGGAAGATTTGCAACCCAACCGAGAAGGTATATGATGCCAAGGTGTAAGCCGACCGTGTAAAGACGACAGTTCGAAATGAGTGATTCAGATAACCCGAAAGCCCCGCTATATAAAGAGATCATGCTGCCTAAGCCAGCAGAGCTGATCACGCTTCCGTCTTATATGGATTGTCATGATCATGCTTACACCCAGATTGTGATCGGCTTGAAAGGACAAGCAGAATTTGAAGTCCGCGGACAGGGTAACTTGGTTGGTCCTGGACAAGGATGCATCGTAACGGCGTCTTCTGATCATGCTTTCGGTGGCGTGATTCATCAGTCTGATATTTTGGTGCTCAACATGCCAAAACCAGCGAGTGACGAACCAGAGATGCTTCAGAAAATCAATAACCTAGAGCGCTCTCACCTTTACTTCCAGTTGGATGGCCAAATCCAAAAGCTGATTCAGATGCTGGTGCAAGAGATGCGCAATCATCCCGACGACTTACTGCTTAGCCGTGCTTGTAATGACACTGTGATTGCTCTGATGCAACGTCATATATCGGCATTTGAAACGTCTAGGAAAGAGTCTCGCTTTGATTTGGAAGCGATTGACCGCTATATCGAGCAGCATCTTAGTCATAAAATCAGTGTGGCACAGTTGGCAGGCAGTGTGTTTTTGGGTGAAAGCCAATTCCATAGCTTGTTCAAAGATCAGATGGGTATTACGCCGCATCAGTACGTACTTGGTAAGCGCATCGATATGGCGCGTGATTTGATTGAGCAAGGTAACTTAACGCTTGGACAGATTGCTGAGTTTACAGGTTTCTCGAGCCAAAGTACTTTCACGCATACTTTTACTCGTTTACAAGGATTGTCACCTTCCCAGTATAAGAAACAGTATTAATATTCTGCTTCTATTTTTATTCATTAAATTGCTTATTGAGA
Organism: Vibrio sp. D401a; assembly: GCF_030248515.1. Classification (NCBI taxonomy): domain Bacteria; kingdom Pseudomonadati; phylum Pseudomonadota; class Gammaproteobacteria; order Vibrionales; family Vibrionaceae; genus Vibrio; species Vibrio sp. D401a. The sequence continues at coordinate 44,986 of NZ_JAHGAI010000045.1, forward strand.
AACAGCCGCGCATGGATCGCGGTTTTTTTGCGCATGCATTTTTTGTCGCCAAGCTGAACTTTTTTGTTTATTTCCTCGATAACTTTCCACTTTTTTGTCCATTTCTCGCAAAAGGGCAATCTAAATCCTTCTTATTCAAATGAAAATTCTCGAAAAATCGTCATTTTTTGTTGTAAATGACATGCAAAGATGAATTTTTACAACACAATATATTATGTAATTGCGTGTGACTATGTAGATGTTTTGTTATAAAAGCGAGTTTTTAGCAAAAAGCTCGGAGTTTTTGACAAGTATTCTTCTCGGGCTCAAAATACACTGCCAGCCATTGATGATCCTCGAAGCGGTTTTCGAGGAGAGAGATTGAGGAAAACGCATGTTTACAGCAACGAACGTGTTAACACCGGAATTTATCGAGCAGCCGCTTGATAAGTTGTGGTCACTGATCTCGCCATTGTACATGGTGGACGAGTCTCAATGGCTAGAGCAATTATTGCCACTAGCAACGCCGACAGCGGAAGAAAAATCGGCAATCACGACCCAAACAACCCAGCTTATCGAAGCCATCCGTGCGGACAAGAAGTCAATTCAGATGATTGATGCGTTACTGCTGGAATACAGCTTAGATACCCAAGAAGGTATCTTGCTGATGTGTCTTGCAGAAGCCTTGATGCGTATTCCTGATTCTGCAACGGCAGATGCTCTGATTAAAGATAAGTTAAGCGTTGCTGACTGGAAATCTCACCTTAAGAGTTCTGATTCGGTCTTCGTTAACGCTTCGACTTGGGGCTTAATGTTAACGGGTAAAGTGATTGGTCTTGGTGAGCAAGAAACCCAGAGCCCAGGTCAGGCTGTAAACCGTCTTGTAAATAAATTCTCAGAGCCTGTGATTCGTAAAGCCATGTATCAGGCAATGAAGATCATGGGTCATCAGTTTGTACGTGGTCGTACGATTGAAGAAGCGCAGAAGAACGGTCGCCCAATGCGCGACAAAGGATTCACTTACTCATTTGATATGTTGGGTGAAGCGGCGCTGACTACGGCAGACGCAAGCAAGTACTTCAAAGACTACCTAATGGCGATTGAAGCCGTTGGTCGTGAAACGTACGGTAGCGATACAAGTCCTGCACCTTCTGTTTCTATCAAGCTTTCTGCACTTCACCCACGTTATGAAGTGGCAAATGAAGAACGCGTGATGACAGAGCTTTACGACACCTTAACGCAACTGCTCAAGCGCGCTATCGAAGTGGATGTTGCCATTACGATTGACGCAGAAGAAGCGGACCGTCTTGAGCTGTCATTAAAACTGTTTGAAAAACTGTACCGCAGCGACCTTTTGAAAGGCTGGGGCAAGTTTGGTCTGGTAGTTCAAGCCTACTCGAAACGTGCATTGCCTGTGCTCGTATGGCTAAACGGTCTAGCGAAAGAGCAGGGTGATTTGATCCCGCTTCGTCTAGTAAAAGGCGCGTACTGGGACAGCGAAATCAAGTGGTCGCAACAAGCAGGTTACGAAAACTACCCTGTTTACACGCGCAAAGAAGCGACGGATGTTGCTTACCTAGCGTGTGCGCGTTTCCTACTGAGTGAAGGCGTGCGCGGTAATATCTTCCCGCAGTTTGCTAGTCACAACGCGCACACTGTTACGGCTATTGCTGTAATGGCAGAGCACAAAGATTACGAATTCCAACGTCTGCATGGTATGGGCGATTCGCTTTATAACCATGTGATGGACACTTATGGTCAGCCAGTACGTATTTACGCGCCAGTCGGTAGCCATGCGGATCTGCTGCCTTACTTGGTTCGTCGCTTACTAGAAAACGGCGCGAACAGCTCGTTTGTGCACCGTTTGGTGGATGCGCGTTGTCCTATTTCAGAGCTGACGCATCATCCTGTTGATGTGCTGACCTCGTTTGAGACGCTACACAACGGTCAAATTCCAATGCCAACCGGCATTTTCCCAGAGCGTAAAAACTCGTACGGTGTCAACGTTGATATCGACAGCGAAGCGAAGCCGTTTGAAGCGCAGGTTGAAAGCTTTCTGAATCAGAAGTGGACTGCGGGTCCGATCATCAACGGCGAAAAACATGCCGAAAGCATGATCAAGGAGAGTGCTGCTGAAATCATTACCGCACCTTACGATCGCCGTATCGAAGTAGGTCAGGTGGCTTTCGCAAGCCTTGATCATGTTTCCGCTGCAATCGAAGCGGCTGATGCTGCATTCCCTGAGTGGAAAGGCACCGCGATAGAACAAAAAGCGCAGTGTTTAGAAACTTTGGCTGACCTAATGGAAGCCAACCTTGCTGAGCTGGTGGCGATTTGTCATCAAGAGGCGGGCAAGACGATTCATGACAGCATTGATGAAGTGCGTGAAGCGGTCGACTTCTGTCGTTACTACGCGAAACAAGCGCAAAACCTTCAAGCGTTCGAGTTGGAAGGATTTGATGGCGTGAAGCGCATTTCTAGCCGCGAAGGGTTAGGCGTATTCGTTTGTATCAGCCCATGGAACTTCCCACTAGCGATATTCCTTGGTCAAGTTACAGCCGCATTGGTTGCAGGTAACACAGTTGTGGCTAAGCCCGCTGAGCAAACTAGCTTAATTGCGGCGCGTGCGATTGAATTGATGCTAGAAGCCGGCTTCCCAGCAGGCGTGATTCAGCTATTGCCGGGGCGTGGTGGTGAAATTGGTCATGCACTAACGTCTCACGATGCGATTGCAGGCGTGGCATTTACTGGTTCGACAGCAACGGCGCAGCGCATCAACGTGACGCTTGCCGAGCGCAGCGCGAAGCCAGTACCGTTTATCGCTGAAACTGGCGGTCAAAACGCGATGATTGTGGATAGTACGGCACTGCCAGAGCAAGTTGTGCGTGACGTGATTCGTTCCGCTTTTGCTTCTGCAGGTCAACGTTGTTCTGCCCTGCGTGTCCTGTTTGTTCAAGAAGACGTTGCGGATCGCATCATCAACCTTATCCAAGGTGCGATGAATGAACTGCATGTTGGTATTCCTTACCTACACAAAACGGATGTGGGTCCGGTTATCGACAGCAATGCAAAAAATAAACTCCTTGCTCACCTAGAGCACATGACAAGCACGCAAACCAAAGTTGCACAGCTGCAATTGGATGAAGCGTGTCAGCACGGTGATTTTGTGTCGCCAAGTGCGTTCGAAATCTCGGGCATTGATGTTCTGAAAGAAGAGCAATTCGGTCCTATCTTGCACATTGTTCGTTTTAAAGCGTCTGAGTTGCCAAACGTGGTTGAGCAAATCAACCAAACCGGTTTTGGTCTCACAATGGGTATCCACAGCCGTAACGAAACCACTTACCGTTGGATTGAAAAACACGCTCGCGTGGGTAACTGCTACATCAACCGAGATCAGGTTGGTGCGGTGGTTGGCGTTCAGCCATTCGGTGGTCAAGGCTTATCGGGTACGGGGCCGAAGGCTGGTGGTCCTCACTACCTATACCGCTTCACTCAACAACATCTTGTTCAAGCAGAGAAAGCATAAGGAGTCGCATTATGGTTCATCAAATCACGTATTTTAAAGATGCATTCTCTGCGTGGGAGCAGTGGAATCTGACCGATTTTGATTACAAATGCGAGCATTTGCTGGCATTTAAATCTGCGATTGAAGAGCAGCATAGTGTGGTTGGCAAAGTGGTGTCTTACCACTTGCAGCAAGCGTCTACTCTTCTAGCAGAAACTCATCAGTTAGTGGGTCCTACGGGCGAAACTAACGAGCTGTACGCGGCGGGTCGCGGTGTGGCTTTGGTCGTTTGTGAAAACAATCTGGCGAATACCGAGAACGCACTGTACAGCGCATTTGCAATGATCACCTGTGCTTTGATTGCAGGCAACAGTGTGGTGATTTGCAGTGACAATACAGAGCTTACTCAATTGGTTAAGCAGGCTGTAGTGTCAGCAAACTTCCCATCTAACTTAGTCCAAGTGGTTGCGTACGATGCGTCTTCCCCGTTGTTAGACAGCGACGTACGTAGTGTGGGTTATGTTGGGCATTCACAGGTTGAGCATGCGCTTAACCTGCAACTGGCTAAGCGTGACGGTGCTATCGTCGGCTTAGTTTCTGAAACGGATTTAGAGTCACCGACATTGACTCATGATCCTCATCTATCGTTGCGCTTTATTACTGAGCGTACACGAACGATAAATATTACAGCGGTGGGCGGTAACGCGACTCTACTCGAGTTGGGAAGCGACTCCCACTAACCTGACTTGTGATGCCAACCTAATCACAAAGAGTCGTAGAGCTCATTTGGGTTGGTATCTCTTGCTTTGATGTATTGCTGCGATGGCAAAATATCAAAGAGGGCAAGGAAGGAAATAATTATAACGAGGACTATCAAATGATAGAAAATAGCTTTGCTATCACGACCACTTTTGTGGCGTATTTACTAATTATGGTTGCCATTGGCGTTTACGCGTATAAGAGGACTTCCAATTCATCAGATTACTTCCTAGGTGGTCGTAGCCTTGGTCCATGGCCAGCGGCACTATCTGCGGGTGCATCAGACATGAGTGGCTGGTTGCTACTTGGTCTTCCGGGGTATGCGTATGCAGCAGGTATTGAAGCATTCTGGCTAGCAGGCGGTCTGCTTGTGGGTACATGGCTAAACTGGTTAATCAGTGCAAAACGCCTACGTACGTACAGCATCCAAACTGATGCGCTAACGCTGCCTGAGTTCCTGTCGCGTCGCTTTAACGATAAGTCGAAACTGATTCAGACAATCTCTGCGTTCTTCATTCTTCTATTCTTCCTTTTCTACACCAGCTCAGGCTTGGTAGCAGGGGGTAAACTGTTTGAGACCGTATTCGGCTTGGATTACAGCATTGCCGTTATCATTGGCACAGTGTGTGTGGTTTCGTACACGCTATTCGGTGGTTTCTTAGCGGTGTCTTGGACGGACTTGGTGCAAGGTCTACTGATGGCGGCAGCACTAATGATCGTGCCTGTTGCAGTAATGGACGGTGGTCTAGGTCAACTAGCGACGGACATGCACAACATTAACCCAGAGCTATTAACGCTATGGAACGACGTGAAAGGCGAGCCTCTATCGGCTATCGCAATCATCTCGTTGGTGGCATGGGGTCTAGGTTACTTTGGTCAGCCACACATCCTAGCGCGTTTTAAAGCTTCTCGTTCAAACAAAGACCTAACAACAGCGCGTCGTATCGCTGTGGGTTGGACTGCGCTTTCTATGGCGGGTGCAATGCTAGTTGGTCTTGTTGGTCTAGTGTGGGTAACGGGTCACCCAGGCACGCAACTAGAAGATGGCGAAAAAATCTTCATGCTATTGGTGAACACGGTATTCCACCCAGTGATTGCAGGTATCCTATTGGCGGCAATCCTAGCGGCGGTAATGAGTACTGCGGATTCGCAACTTCTTGTGTCTTCATCTGCTTTAGCTGAAGATTTCTACAAGCAAGTGATTAAGCCGGATGCGACGTCTGAAGAAATCGTGATGATTGGTCGTATTGGCGTTATCGTGATTTCTCTTATCGCGCTATTCCTAGCAATGACACCAGACAGCTCTGTTCTAGGTCTTGTATCTTACGCATGGGCAGGCTTTGGTGCTGCGTTTGGTCCGGCAGTTGTACTTAGCCTTTACTGGAGCGGTATGAACCGTAACGGTGCACTAGCAGGTATCCTAATCGGTGGTGTGACTATCGTGGTTTGGAAACAGCTATCAGGTGGTTGGTTCGATGTGTACGAAATCGTACCGGGCATCATCTTCTCAACGATTGCGATTATTGTCGTAAGTAAGTTGACTGGCGGTGCGGCACAAGAAGTACTTGATCAACACAAAGAATACGAGAAGAAGTTGGTTGAACTAGACTAATTTCTCTCAAATGAAAACAAAGCCCGCGTTTATCGCGGGCTTTTTTGTGTTTGTTCGATAGCAATTTGAATGACTCACCAATACCTCAATGAAAGAGTTTCTGAGGTATAGTGAAAAACGTGTTGACCCGTCTATCAGTGTAGGGCTGATGCTATGTCTGTACCGACAAAAGGAGCCATTATGCTAACCGTAACCCAACTGGCCAGAGAGTGTGGACTCTCTCGTACTACGATCCTCTACTATGAACGCGAAGGCTTGCTAGCGCCTGCGCATCGTTCAGAAAATGGTTATCGATGGTATGGAGAAAATGAGATTCAGCGTTTAAAAACCATCTCATCATATCGCTCTTACGGGTTACCGATTTCCAGCATACGTACTTTGTTGGCACAGAAAGGCAAATCTCAAGCGGAGATCTTGAAAGACCATTTCAATGAACTCGAACGCGAGATTCAGAATCTGCGAGCGCAACAAAAAGCGATCGTGGTGCTACTACAAGAACCACAACTGATAGAGGATAATATTGTGACTAAAGAACGTTGGGTACAAATCATGCAGGCGGCGGGTTTTTCTGAAAATGACATGGTGACATGGCACCAGAAATTCGAAGAGATGGAGCCTGCTGAACACCAAAAGTTCCTTGAATCTTTGGGTATTGAGCAAGACGAAATTGTGCGCATTCGCGCTCTATAATTAGCGTTTAAACAGCGTCTTAAAAACCGGTTAAATAAAAATAAGCCTCTTTGTGAGGCTTATTTTTTGTGGCGCTATATTTAATAAAAAAGTTTAATAACAAACTGCCTAGTTACGGATTTTTGAGTAAACCACAGTGTTACTCAATTCCCCTGAGGTAGAGAGGCGGTCGTGTCTCAACTCGCCTTCAAAGTCATAACCACAACGCTCTGCGACGGCGCGGCTTTTTAGGTTGGTTGAATCTGCGGTAATCGCAATGCGTCTTGCGCCGAGGTCTTCAAACGCGTAACGCTCTAGTTCAAGCACCGCTTCGGAAATATAGCCGTTGCCCACCGCTGCATCATCCAGCCAGTAGCCGATTTCAAACGATGGCACTTCTTGATCACGAATCATTAAGCCTACCGCACCAATTAAGCGGTCGCTTTCTTTCTCAATGATGAAGTAACGTAACTCCCCTTCAAAACTCTCAAAGTTGGCGATGGCTTTTTCTGTCCCCTCAATCATGGCTTCTAGTGTGAGCACATGTGGCACCCAAGGAAGATACACTTCGAGTGTCTTCTGGCTACGCAATACTGCTTGGTGCGCTTCTTCTGCACGATCTAAACAAGCAGGGATTAGCTTAAGACGTTTCGTTTCCATATCGACTCTCCTTTGGGTGAAAAATGAACGAAAAATCATTTAAACAGATGTACTTAGAATGATCTAGTTGTTCGTATACCCAAATAACCTCGAGATGCTAGGTTCAGCGAGAATGACTTGGTTTGTATACGCGGCGGCGATTTAAAGGTCTAGTGGGTCTAAATCAAGAATCGGCAACAAAGTATACAAGCCAAGGCAGCTCGCCCTTTGGGAGCGTGTCATTGACTCGATTGCTACGTCAAACAACTTGGAAAGAGCTGGCTATTACGCTGCGTTGTTTTCCTTGACCTCGAATCAATGACAACGCTCTGAATCCTGCATCATGAAGTCATTTGGGTATAAAATATTATTCACTTGGTTTGTTTTGAAGAACCTGAGAGAATTGTATGGTTATTCAAACCACTAGGTTCACTATGAAACTTTTAGTAAGAAACTTGGCTCGTCAAGCGACTGAGCAAGACATGCGTGCACTGTTCTCTGCACACGGCAAAGTAGAGCTTTGTACATTGGTTCTTGATCAAGAAACCGGTTTATCAAAAGGCTTCGGTTTTGTGATCATGCCAGATGAAGCAGAAGCGATTGCTGCACTGGAAGCGCTGAACTTGAGCAACGTAGCGAAAAGCAAAATTCGCGTGAAAGTCGCTCAAGACTAAGATAGAGAAAAGCCAGCCTCACTGCTGGCTTTTTTGTATTTCAAGAGAGGAAGGGAGAGCTAATCGCATTGGCACATAACGAATTCCTTCTTTCTCGCAGAGATCATCGGTGCGTTCAAAACCGTGCTTTTGATAAAACGACACTGCGTTGGGTGCTGAGCGAAGACGCACATAACTTCTTGGTTTATCTTGGGTTGAGCCCAATATCGTATCGAGAAGTTGTTTACCCAAGCCATGACCTTGAACTTCGGTTGCTACGAACAAGTGGGTGAGATAGTTATCATCTTTTAAAGCGGCAAAGCCAACCACCTTACTGTCGCGAAATGCCGCTAAGGCAAAGAAGTCTCGATGCGTTATTGCTCGTGTCATATCTTGTCCGATTCTTGCGAGGAAGCGCCGTTTTCCTTCCTCGGTAAAGTGCTCAAGGATGTGGCGCTGTGTAACTTTAGAAACCAAATCCGCCACTTGGATAATGTCATTCGTTTGCGCTTTGACTATCTCTATCATCAATCTTCTCTTCGAGCTGTCTCATTAATTGCGCTAATTGCAGTTTATCGAAGTTGTTGGAATTTGGAACCTGATAAGAATCTTTAGCGGTGTAGAGCATCAAGCAGTTACCATTGAAAGGTTCTTTCTCAATTTGAACCTTGCTGATTTCATTCAATGGAATACGAAAATACACAGTAGAATCTTGATGGTACTTCAAACTATTAGAAGCGGACTCAATGCTGATCGATTTTGGCGTAAACCACTTACGCTTAGATAGATGTAATACGAACAGCAATAGGGCAAATACAGCCATTCCGGCCCCTATTAACCATAGGTAACCGCCTATATAAGCAAAGTAGGTGAGTGATAGAAACCAAATGCTGAATAAGAACGGATTGTTCTTTGGCAGGTTTTGTGAGGTCTCATGAATGATCACTTCGAATTTCCTCGCTGCTTATGTTCGACAGCTTACGCAGAGCTTGTGTAAGCGGCTGAGATTTCACTTCAATTAAAATCAGGTTTATTAGCCCACCAACTGAGATAGCCGCAAGGACCGCGCTGATGCCACTTCCTTTGGTCACTAAGCCATACAGACCGGTACTCAGCATAAGGATAAACGTCGCCATTTTGATGGTTAAATGGCGCTGAACCAAATAGTGACCTGTTTGGTAGTCCTTAATCACGTAAACGTATTGCCCAAAGCTACCGAGTTCTACTTTGACTTTTCTATCTAGCGCATGACAGCGGAACCCTTGTTGATTGAGAGATTTTGCGAGGCTTTCCATGCCAATGACTCCATGTTCTATCTAGTTATCTTTTGCACATCATAATGTCACGATGAGAGCCGCTTAGTTTCGCTGAACGACAAATCTAAGAGGCAAGTCCCACCGTACACTCAATGCTTTCTTTAGTTTGCGGAACGCTTTCAGGTTTAGTTATTCGCATCAAATCTGCATTGGTAGACGCAAACTTCGCGTTCTGCTCCTTGCATGCCGAGGGTTTTGTTTCCTACATAAGGCACATTTAATTTTTGTATCACGGATTTTGAGCGTTGGTTTTCTACCAAGTGCATCACTCGAATACCGATGAGTTGGAAATAAGATTTAGTAAACTCAATCAGCGCTTGAGATGCTTCGAATGCATAACCTTTCCCCCAATAAGGCACGCCAATCCAATAACCTAGAGTGCCATAACCGTCCTCAATTCTTGGTAAACTTACCGCGCCAAGCAGTTCTCCGGTGCTACGTAGCGTTATGGCATACGCTATGCCTCTTTGCTCATTAAACATAGGACCATGCCCATCTATCCATGTTTTCGCCATAGGCAGTTCATAAGGATGCGGAATGTTCGCCGTCATATCTGCAATGATTTTTTCTCCGGCGAGCAACGCGACGCGTTCACTATCTTCATGCTGGAAAGGTCGCAGAATGAGTCGTTCAGTAAAGAGTTTTGGTTGTGTTGGCATAACGGAATCACCTTACAGATTGAATGACCCAAACATCCAGGTCTGGTCTGTAAGTAGTGTCGAAGTAGCCCAAATCATCGAACGCAAATCGGACGCCAGTTTCGTTGGCTCTTGGTTGGTTGCCACAAATCACATTAAACATCGTGCTGAGGAAGCGTCCGTGAGACACCACCAAGTAGCGGCCACTGCCACGTCTGATGATAGATTGAAGGGCAAGGCTTGCTCGGGCGTAAAGCTCAACACCGCTTTCCCCTTCATTGGCAGAGACAACGCAAGGTTGATATGGGTTGACGAAATCAGCCATAGGATATTTGTGCTTAGATTCACTAAATGGCAAACCTTGTAATGGTCCGTTGTCACGCTCCATTAACTCATCATGAGTCGTTATGCTGACATTTAGCTGTTCAGAAAAGATCTCGGCGACGTGTCGCGCCCGCTGCATTGAGCTGCTCAAGATTGCGTCGTACTGGCGCCCTTCTTCAACAAACTGTTTTGCTCTATTTTGTGCTTGCTGAATACCTACTTCAGTCAATGGGCTGTCGAATCGTCCTTCGTGTACTTTCAGGTCGTCGGCTTGTGAACGCCCATGACGGACAAAGGTGATATGAATCATCTAACTTCCTTGTTTTGTATTAGTTTCCTCAACCCGATACGTGCTTACTATGCATCTATCGGCATCGTGGCGAAATACTTGCAGCTAATGAAAGTATTTGCGTAATCACTGATAGCGTCATATTACATAGGTTTGTATTATTTTTGCACAAGTGGCGCCACAAAATGAGACCGACTTAGGTCTCAGTTTTTAGGTGGATTAGCGGAATTTTCTGGAGGAATAGCACAAAAAGACAAAACACATTTATTATTGTGGAATTTTTTTGAACAAAATATGTCAACTGTCAGTAGTCCAGTAAAAACAGGGAGAGGAAGCATGCCGGAGATTTATTGCTCAGCCTGCAGAAGAACAACGCAGCACAAAGTGATCATGAAGCGTTGTGAACCTGATCAAATCGAAACACTGACTGGAAAAGTGGTAAGCTTTACGCAGTTGATGGCGAAATTTGTGACAGGTGAGCACTACTATGAAATGGAACCTCAATACTATTGTCGATGCTGTAATCATCGCGCTATAGGTGAAGTTATTCAACATCCAGCGCGACAGACGTCAGCGATCATGTGATCGAGATTTATTAAGCAGCAAGTTCTTTTTGCGTAGCGAACGGTAATCCATCAATCATTACTGGCCAACCATATGAGGCATACTCTGCGGCTAATGATTTTGCGACTTCGTGTGATACTGTCGTGTAAGTCCACTCTCCAAGACCGAACGGCTTGTACGCAAGTTGTAGGGTTAACATTGCTTTCTCCTAATTATTTTTCCTCATTATTGCCTTAGAATTTGGCTCGGTTCTTTCCTATTTGGCTCATTTTATTCTCTGCAGAGTTCAGGGATAAGTTTTTTCATTAACATTATTATCTCGCCTATAAACTCATAGAAAAATTTCCAAATTTTATAAATCAAAGTTATGTAGATTTAGCCATCTTGTTTTTGTCGCTGAATTTTTGTGCTACGCAAACGTTAAAATAATGACAGATTCACACGTTGTTGATTTGTCTGTTTGCAAAACAAATGGCAGCGATTAAGGTATGGATGCTAAGTTGTTGCGAGGATGTAATTGATGAGTTATCACCTGGATAGGATTGACTTGCAGATATTAAGTATTTTGCATTCTAAGGGGCGGATACCTGTTGTGGAGTTAGCCAAGCTGGTTAATCTCACGACGTCACCATGCTCGGAACGAGTCAAAAGGTTGGAAAAAGGTGGCTATATTAATGGCTACCATGCAGAGCTTAATGCTGAAAAACTTGGGCTAGATGTCCAAGTATTTATTCATATTCGTTTAGACCAAACCAGTTTCTCTATCTTTGAAAAGTTTGCGAAGGCGGTCGAGTTGATGCCAGAAATAGAGGAATGTTATTCGCTGTCAGGGGATTTCGATACCATGATCAAAGTGCGAGTCAAAAGTATGAAAGCTTACCAGGAGTTTATGTCGAGTAAGTTAGGGACCCTACCTGGTGTTATTCAAACCCGAAGTGAAGTCGTAATAGAAGAGCATAAAGTTGGTCGAGGTGTTAACCCAGATCTCCTAGGGACACTTTAGTGTTGTCGGGCCATAAGTAAAGACGCTGAAACTCAGCGCCTTGGAACAATGGTCTTCTCGATGCTGTTGGGCTAGAACTCGCACTCCGCTTTAAAGCACATGCGTTCCTTACTATATGGATGGTCCAACTCCAACATCTCTGCGTGCAAATGCAGACGGTTGGCTTTTTCGCCATACAAGCCGTCGCCAACCATTGCCATGTTCAACCCCATGTGGTGCGCGCTGTGTACACGTAGCTGGTGGGTTCGTCCTGTTTTCGGGTACATGTACACCTTGCTGCGTCCGTCTTTCACTTCAATCAGCTGCCAGTAAGTTTCAGCAGGTTTACCGTGCTCAAAGCACACCAGTTGACGTGGGCGGTCATCCGGATCGCCACGCATCGGGAGTGAGATTTCACCTTCAGGCTCGGTTAACACTCCTTCAAGCAGCGCCATGTAGCGCTTTTGTACACCGCGTGTGATGAACTGCTTTTGCAGGCTCTTGTTTGATCGTTTGGTTAAAGCAAACACCAAAATCCCCGACGTTGCCATATCCAAGCGGTGAATAACGAACGGCCCTTCGACATCTGGGAACATCGCTTGCAGGCGTGTGTACGCCGAATCCTTGATGGTTTTGCCCGGAACGGAAAGCAGACCCGAAGGCTTGTTGACGATCACCATGGCTTCGTCTTGGAACAGAATTTCCAGTTCTTTATCTTCCGCCCAGTTCTCTGCTAATGGGTTTGGTTCCACATCCAAGCCTTGCAGCATGTGCCCCAAAATCGGTTGGCATTTGCTGTTGCAAGATGGGTAGAACTTCTTGTGCTGACGCACTTCAGATTTCGGCGATACGCCCCACCAAAATTCAGCCAACGCAAGCGGTTGATAGCCATGTTTGTATGCGAACTGAAGCAGTTTCGGCGCTGCACATTCACCTGCACCTGCTGGTGGTACTGGGTTGGTAGTAGGAGCAAAAATGTCCACCAAATCGCGCTCTGCGCTGTGGTTATCCAAGAAGCGGTATTGCTTATGCAGTTTGTGCTGCAGAGCATTAGACAGATCTTTGCGCTGCTCTTTTAGCTCTGCCAATCTTTGCTCTAGCTCAGCAAGGCGTGCTTCTTTTACTGCCAGCTTTTCATCCCACGCTTGCTTGAGGTACTTGAGCACATTCTTTTCAGCGACACTTTGTTTGCCTAAATCATCCAGTAGCACTTTTAGATCTTCGGGACTTAGCGTTTGTTCGCCTTGCTTACGTTGCTGTTTACGCTCTGCACGCCCCGCAATCATCACTTGGCGCTGGGTATTTTCTTCTTGTTGATACGCTTCGCGGTCAGCTTTGATTTCCGCTTTCAGTTGTGTCAGTTCTGGATTAGCAGCAAAGGTTTTGTATTGCGCATTCGCAGCATTAATGGCATCCGTCTCGCCACGGAAGAAACCTTCTTCTGTCAGCATGTCGAATACAGGGGGAACAAAACCAGGTAGTAAATTTTGATCGGCAATCTTGCCTGAGAAAGCGCTGAAGTAGCCAAGCTCACCCTGTGGGCTACGCACCAATAAAACGCCGAACATTTTGCCACGTCCACTTTTCTCATCCTCAAGACCAAAATCATGTTCGAAGTCGGTTTGTGCCATCAGATGTTGCTGCAATTGTTCAGCAGCCAACACACACAATGGGTGAGGTGTGTAGTAGAACGGAAACGTAAACTGCGCCGGTAAATCATAACCAAAAATATCTGCAGTAAAACGAGTAAAGCAATGTTCAGGCGAGTGCATAATTGTGAGTCCGCATGAAATAAAAATCGAGCACGGATTGTACCTGTTTTAAAGTGGATTGCTATCTTGAACCTAGTTCACCCTGCTCATTTCAGCTTGAGATTCACTCAAGATCCTGTACCTTACCAAGATTGTTTTTTGCAGCCTGTTTTCATTCACAGAGTGACCTGTGCTGCTTCATTTTTTGAGTTAAAGTCATGTCACAAGCTAGCATCAAGTTCATTGCCACCGATATGGATGGCACCTTGCTTGACCAATATGGTCGTTTAGATCCTGAATTCTTTGATCTGTTCTTACAGCTCGAAGAGAAGGGCATTTTGTTCTCGGCAGCATCAGGTCGTCAGTACTACAGTTTGCGCGATACGTTTGCGCCGATCCAAGATCGCATGATTTATGTGGCGGAAAATGGCACCTTGGTTATGTACCAAGACAAAGAGCTCTACAGCTGTACCATTCCAAAATCGGAAATTGATGAAATTATAAAAGCGGCTCGTGCAGTAGAAGGTACCCACTTAGTATTGTGTGGTAAGCGTTCGGCTTACATCGAAACCAAAGATCCTAAAGCCTTAGAAGAGTTCCAGAAGTACTACCACCGCTGTGAATATGTGCCTGACTTGTTAGAAGTGGAAGATGAGTTCATCAAGGTCGCAATTTGTCACTTTGGTGGCTCAGAAGAGTTGGTTTATCCAACCATGAAAGCAAGGTTTGATGATACGCATCAGGTTGTGGTGAGTGCGAAGATTTGGTTGGATGTGATGAACGCAGAAGCGTCAAAAGGCTCGGCAATTAAGCACCTTCAAGAGACTATGGGCTTTGGACCTGAAGAGACGATGACATTTGGCGACTACTTAAATGATCTCGAAATGCTACAAGTGAGCGAGCACTCATATGCAATGGAAAACGCGCATGAAGCAGTGAAGAAAATCGCCCGTTTCTCAGCACCAAGCAACCGCGACTCTGGAGTGATGAAAGTGATCAGAGAGAAAGTGCTTTAATCGCTTTTTTGCTCATCATGTGAACATAAAAGCCCCGCCATGTGATGAGCGGGGCTTTTGTTCATTTGAAACTTAGTGAGTCTAAACGTAGAGGCAAATTAGCGTACGTACTTAGCCGTTGCGCTAACAAGCCAATGTTGCAGTTTACCATTAGGGTTTTCTACCCACAGGTCGTTATGGTAGCGGTAGATGCGGCCATTCACGGTTAGAGTAAGCGTATTCTCACCCGTTTGTTCCATGCGAATAAACTGGTCAGAAGTTACCAAAAATGGCTCTAGGTCTTCTGTATTTGCACCCTTGTACACTAGGAAGTAACCAAACATGTTACCGGCGTCAGGGTCAGTAGAGTGAATGCGGTGCCCAACCAGGGTGTAATCGTCGTTGAGTGCTTCTTCGAGGGTTTGTGCACCTACAGTTTCGTGAGATGGGATGAACACCCAAGCCAACACACCTATTGCGATCACTAGCAGTAATAGCACTGCTCGCATGAAGTTTTTCATCATGGTTATCCGTTTATCGTTGGAATTTCATTTTGTACATGCGCTTATCCGCTAAATTGATCAGGAAGTCAATGTTGTCGCCGTCATTAGGGTAGCTTGCTGCACCTAAGCTGGTTGAAAGCGTTTGCGGTTCATAAGACACCATTATTGGTCGCTCAAAAACGGCGTGAATGCGATGTTCTGCATCTTTGATTTCACACTCCTCATTCGACTCAATAATGACAGCGAATTCGTCTCCGCCCATTCGGTACGTTGAGAACTGATGTAACTCCATTAGTTTCAATCTATTCGCCACCTCTTTTAACGCAATATCGCCCGCTTGATGGCCTTTGGTATCGTTGATGGTTTTGAAGCCATTGAGATCAAGCAGAAGCAATGAAAATGGCAGCTTGGCGCTCTCAAGACGGCGTAGCTCGAAAAACATCGCACTGCGGTTAGGGAGGGCAGTTAAACTATCACTTAATGCCATCTTCTTGTGGTATTTGGATTCACTTTGATAGAAGTACGCCAGAAGGGCTACGGTCATAACGAATATCGTTAACAGAACGTATTGTGCAAACATTAGCTGTTTAGCTTGATTTTGCTGTTTTTGATAGAGGGGGCTAGCAACCCTAAAATTTTGAGTTACATAGTCAATCATTTCTAAATATAGGTTTTGTGCACCTCGGTAAAATTGGTTCGCCGCTATACTGCTGCCAGTTTTTGCTTCAACAAGTGTTGGTTCTAGTTTTTGGAAGCGGGTAAACAACCCAGAGAAATAGCGTCTGACTTCATGTCTAGAGAGAAAGGAGTCAGCCTCACGGTTGTTTATCAATAAGTCAAAACGGCTCCAAGCAAGCTCATATTGCAACTCTGCACCATCAATATTCATGACGCTTTCGTTGAGTCTTCTTGCTTCACTGACAAGTTCTGATAGTTCTTTAGATAAATGAAATAGGAACCAAGTAGCTTGGTTTTGTTGATCGGAGTATGAGCGAGCTAGATCCCGAGTTTGCTTAAACAAAGCGAGATTTGCCAGTAGTAAAGTCGTGGCAACCGCGATGAGCAAGACTTTACTTCTCAATGAAAAAGGTCCCGTTTTCGGGGGAGATATATCTGAATTCATTATTTTTCTTCTATTTTCACACTATTAAGTTGCCATACCATTTGTGAATGGTAGTGGCTAACATCGATCTCAGGAAAACGAGAGATAGGATAAATTAACCAAAATGGTCCTTTATCTCTTATCTTTATGTATTTCTTGTCTTTTTTATAGGCGACGATAGGTTCGTAACGCAGAATATCTTCACGATTTATATTGGCATGATAGTCATTTAAAGCTCGTAATTCGACACGCTTTGGGACCTCTCCGAATGCTTGTCGAAGAAGCGTACTGAGAGTTACTCCCTCAAACACCGCCGGACTATCTAACCAAGGTAATTCGGTAACATAGGAGGTAATAGGCAGTGTTTCTATATCTTCGAGTGCAATAACGAGGTTGGTTTTTTCCGGACTGCTAAACTGTATTGTGTTCGCGAAAAGTGTCGGCGCAAACAAAAACAAAGTGAGTGCTACTATTTTTCTCATCTTGTGCCCTTTTGAGTTGTTCCCCTAGTCTCAGCTAGCGCATTAATCGCTATCTAAAGCTATGGTTATATATTTATTAATAATAGAGCCAACTTGATGATTTTATATAATATGTTTTGAGTGAAAAGTAACCGCTGGTGAAATATACGTCAAGGTTAATAACACAGTTAACACTGCAACAAGTGGGTGAATGCATTATTTAGCTCATTTTGTGTGCATTTCGCTTCAGCTTGTCTAACTTTCGTGACACTTTCAGCCAATTAAGAGAGGGAATATGTTTGATTGGTACTATAAAGTTATCCTCAATTACACCAACTTTAGTGGCAGAGCGAGACGCCAAGAGTATTGGTACTTTACGTTAGTCAATGTGCTGATCAATTTGGTGATGGGCATCATTGATCGAGTCATTGGCAGCGTGATGCAAATGGACAATTTTGGCTTCTTCGGTGTGATTTATGCGCTGTTTATTATGATTCCTTCGATTGCGGTTACTGTGCGTCGCTTGCACGATTCAGGAAGAACAGGTTGGTGGGCTCTGATAGCCTTTGTGCCAGTTATCGGTATTTTGGTGCTGTTGTACTTCTTGATTCAAGACAGTGAAGAGGGCTCGAACCAATACGGTGTGAGCCCTAAATATCAGTCGTGATAATGACAACCGTGATGGTTTGAATCGAGTGGATTTAAATGCCTGAGCCCACTTGGAAATACACTGCGTTATCCTCATCACTGAAGGCGAAATCCATGCCTGCTTGCAAGCCATAACGACGAGCGATGAGGTAACGAAAGCCCACACCATACGCATACTCTGCATCGTTCTCAAACAGCGATGTATTCGTTGAGGCGTACCCAAAACCACCAAACACATTCGTCGACCAACGGGGACTCCATTGGTAAGTCAGCTGAGACTCTACTGATAGGGTTTCATCACCTTGATAGCGATTTCTTGCTACGCCACGCAGCTCGATATCAGGGTAAGACGCCGGTGGCAGAAAGCGCTCGTCAGTATAAAGCGACTTGTATTGTCCGCGCAGAGCCAGCGACCAATCATCGGCTAATTCCCAGTAATTGATGCCCTCTACGTCCAGTTGTTCGTATTCGTAATCACTACCAATGGCGTCGTTGTACCATAAGAACTCGGCTTTGTAGTTGTAGCCTTGAGTGGGACTAAAGAAGTTGTTTCGGTTGTCCCACTCCAGTGTTAGTCCGAGCCCTGAAATGGTCGGAGCGGTATTGGTCAGGGTTTGCAACAGCTTATCGGCCACTGGTGAGTTAGTGATTTTTTGGTCGGTGACGAAATAGAGCTGTTTCACACCAACAAACAGCGGCGCATCAATAATGCGGTATTGAAGATGGTTGAGCATGCCGCCGCCAGTAATCTCGAAATCTAATCCCTCACCATTGAATACGCCGTCTAAGCCCGGCAGCGCGGACTGCGGGTAGAAGGTCATGTTGAAGTCGCCATAACCGATGCCACCAAGGTAACGAACCGTGTCTTGTGCCCAAGTGCGGCGATGGCCAGCAAACCCCATCCAAGTGCCGTTTTCGGTTGCGAAGCCACCCACAGCGGTAATAGCAGGAGTCAAAAGTTGGGCGCCACCATCGAGTGATGTTTCCGCCAGTTTGCGTCTTTTCTCTCGTTGCTCATCGGATTCATGCAAAAACACGCCAGTGAACCCCAAACCATAGCCGACAGCAGGTTCGGTAATTACGATCGGGACGGGAAGAAAACCGTAGGCGTTTTCAGCAAGGTATTCACCCATATCCAATTGCCCATCAATGGGATCGAAAAAGCTGATCGCCTCGGCAATAGGAGAGGTCGTTAACAACCCGAAATAAGTCGAGGTTAGCAGGACTGACGTTGGTTTTTTCATAAAGTGCTAGCGTTAATTGAATGATGTTCAATTACAAGTTAGACGTCATTTCGATAAATTGCAATGGGACTTGTGTAAAGGGAAAGTGAGTGTTTTTAAAACACAAAAAGCCACCCAATAAATAGGTGGCTTTGTATAGAGAGGATTATTAAACCGTTTGGTTTCCTGTACTCACTCGTTGGCTTAACGAGCCTAAATCAGGTGTTAAGCAAACAGGTACTTCGCGTGGAAGTTCAAGTGATCAGCGATAAAGCTAGAGATAAAGAAGTAGCTGTGGTCGTAACCCGGCTGCATGCGCAGTTCGACTTCTGAATCGTGGGCTTTTGCTGCCGCCAGTAACGCATCAGGCTTCAATTGCTCAGCAAGGAAGTTATCAGCATCGCCTTGGTCGACTAGGATAGGTAATGGTGATTTTGCTTGCTTAAGTAACTCGCTCGCGTCGTATTGTTTCCAGCTTTCGATATCAGTGCCTAGGTAAGCGGTAAACGCTTTTTGGCCCCAAGGGCATTGCATTGGGTTACTGATTGGGCTGAATGCTGAAATTGAACGGTACTGATCTGAATTTTTCAGACCAATGGTGATCGCACCGTGACCACCCATGCTGTGACCCGAAATCGACTTCACGTCAGAGACTGGGAAGTTACTTTCGATGATCGCTGGCAGTTCTTGGGTGATGTAGTCGTACATGTGGTAGTGATGCGACCATGGCTCTTGAGTAGCGTTTAGGTAGAAACCCGCACCTTTACCCAAATCGTAGTTCTCGTCGTCTGCAACGTCGTCACCACGTGGGCTGGTATCCGGTGCCACAATGGCGATACCTAGCTCAGCCGCCATGCGAAACGCACCGGCTTTCTGCATGAAGTTCTCATCGGTACACGTCAAGCCAGACAACCAGTAAACCACAGGCACTGGGTTTGATTTGGTTGCATTTGGTGGCAAGAAGATCGCGAAGCGCATGTTGCAGTTCAAAGCGCGAGATTCGTGTGTGTACTGTTTATGCCAACCACCGAATACTTTGGCTTGGCTTAGGCTTTCAATGGTCATGAATAATCTCTCGATAAAACAATGATTTTTAACGGCGGACAAGACCGTTAAAGACAGCGGATGGCTCTCTTCTCAAAGGAGAACGTATCCAGTGAGAAGAGCGCCTATTTCAAATTTTCAAATATCAGTCACATTACGTGAGCTGCTATCTTGGATTACTTATCCATGTGAAGAACAGTACGGATAGATTCACCTTTGTGCATCAATTCGAACGCTTCGTTCACGTCTTGCAGACCCATAGTGTGCGTGATGAATTCTTGTAGACCGAACTCACCAGCCATGTAACGGTTCACGATTTCTGGAAGCTCAGAGCGGCCTTTAACACCACCGAAAGCAGAACCACGCCATACGCGACCAGTTACTAGTTGGAATGGACGAGTTGAGATCTCTTGACCTGCACCAGCAACACCAATGATTACTGATTCCCCCCAACCTTTGTGACAACACTCAAGTGCTTGACGCATCACGTTTACGTTACCGATACATTCGAATGAGTAGTCAACACCACCGTCTGTCATCTCAACGATAACGTCTTGGATTGGCTTGTCGAATTTCATTGGGTTGATGCAATCAGTAGCACCAAGTTGTTTCGCTAGGTCGAATTTGCTTTCGTTGATGTCTACACCGATGATGCGGCTTGCGCCAGCCATACGAGCACCGATGATTGCAGAAAGACCGATACCGCCTAGACCGAATACAGCAACTGTGTCGCCTTTTTCAACTTTAGCTGTGTTTAGTACCGCACCCATACCGGTTGTTACGCCACAACCTAGAAGACAAACTTCTTCAAGTGGTGCTTCTTTGTTTACTTTTGCTAGTGAGATTTCTGGAAGTACAGTGTACTCAGAGAAAGTAGAACAACCCATGTAGTGGAAGATTGTCTCACCGTTTACAGAGAAGCGGCTTGTGCCGTCTGGCATTAGGCCTTTACCTTGAGTTTCACGAACTGCCTGACATAGGTTTGTTTTGCCAGATTTACAGAACTTACACTCGCCACATTCTGCTGTGTAAAGCGGAATTACGTGGTCGCCAACTTCAACGCTTGTTACGCCTTCGCCAACCATTTCAACGATACCGCCGCCTTCGTGGCCAAGGATTGAAGGGAAGATACCTTCTGGATCGTCACCTGATAGAGTGAACGCGTCAGTGTGACAAACACCAGTAGCAACGATGCGCACAAGTACTTCGCCAGCTTTAGGAAGTTGTACATCAACTTCTTCCATTTTTAGTGGCTCGCCTGCAGCCCATGCAACCATTGCCTTTGATTTAATGTGAGTTTGACCTGGTTTGATTTCAAGTGCCATTGGATGTTTCCTTTATATTCTCAGTATATGGAGTGACGCCATAAGCGTAGTTGAGGTTTGTTCACTGCGCTGCGTCGTTTTGTTGGTGCCCATTTTAGGTGTTTCACAAAAAATGATAATCCGGCTAAATTGAAAATGATTTTTACGCATGCGTAATAATCAATGTAATAACGTGATTGTTAGTGCGAGTGAGATTAAGAAGCACGAGAAAAATTATATTGGGGGTTTGACCTTAAGTACGGTTGAGGGTTTAGTGTACCTGTCATTGCAAAATACTGAATTAGGATTGGTATGAACCAAACACATTTACAGGCTTACTTAGATAAAATGGGCGTCACCCAATCACTGGATGTCAGCAGTGATACCTTGTTACTGCTGCATAATGCTCAGCATCGTCGTTTGCCTTTTGAGAACTTTGATATTGCGCTTGGGCGCGGCATTTCTATTTCAGAGCAAGAGATTATCGACAAATTGATTTATCAAGAACGCGGAGGCTACTGCTTTGAGTTGAATGCGCTGTTGTTGAAGGTGTTGCAGAGCATCGGTTTTGATGCACGACCGTTATTGGGGCGCGTTCATTTGTCTGGCACGCCATCGGGCAGAACTCATCAGTTCACTTTGGTTACTATGGGAGAAGATAAGTGGATCGTTGATGTAGGGTTCGGTTCGAACACGCCACGTGCACCGCTGCCATTTGTACTAAATCAAGCCATTCATACTGACCTACAAACGTTCCGTTTTGTCGAACATGAGTTGGTCGGCTACATGTTGCAAGTTCAATCCTATGACGACGCGGAACAATGGATTGATTTATACAGCTTAGACTTTGAACACGTATTCGATGGAGACATCGTGTGTGGCAATCATTACACCTCCACATCGCCTAACTCACATTTTACTTCCAGCCGAGTGGCAGCGCTGGCGACAGATAGCGGAATCATTACTTTGCTCAACTACAGTTTAAAGTACCGAGCAAATGGTGAAGTGGTTGAAATTGAGTTAGAAGCCGGACAAACGTATCTATCTGCGCTCAAAACCCACTTTGGTATCGATCTTGATGCTGATTACTCATCTTTAAAACCATTGAAAGAGTCGTAATTGTGGACGAATCGCACTCTAATTGAGACTTCAAACATCGCGTTAGCTCCAATTTCCTTACTTAGTGGCTCAAAAATGTAAAGCACAGCTCAGTCTGTGCTTTTTTATTTGCGCTGCCTCTCGGTAAGGCACAAATCAAAAGTTTACCTTTAACTATGCGAAATAAATGAGGTAAATCATGCGCTTTGAATACTTGCTTGATGATGAAGTCACCCAAGAACTCGATGCTAAGTTAAGAGCTTTGCTGTCCACTTGCTTCACCAAGGAGCAAGACAAAATCTTTCAAACCCAACGCTATTTTAATGAAATGCCTCGCCACCGCTACCTACTTTGGGATGGCGATAGACTTGCCGCCCATGTTGCTGTGCATGAAAAGCAAGTCATGATTGATGACCAATCCTTTCCTATTTGTGGTATTGCTGAAGTCTGCGTCGATCCGGGTTCACGGGGGCAGGGGCTAGTAAAAATATTGCTTGAGGCTGTTCATAAGGACGCCTTAGAAAGAGGCGATGCGTTTTCAGTTCTGTTTGGTCTCACCTCGGTTTATCAATCCAGTGGTTATCAGCCCATCAATAACTTGAAGATGGAAGTTACCGCGAATCATTGGGTCTGTACTGATGAGACCATGGTATGCTCTCTCAAAATCATTTGGCCACAACAGACAGTTCATTTAGTCGGCTATCCTTTTTAAACAGGTTTTCTCCACATTTCAGTTTGTGTGAGAATACACAATAAGTAGAATTCCATAGGATCAAAACCATGGCGAATTGGGAAGGCGTCAGCGAGTTTGTCGCCGTCGCAGAAACCAACAGCTTCACAGGCGCAGCCAATAAGCTGAAAACATCGGTCGCACAAATCAGCCGTCGTGTATCAGCACTGGAAGAGCGTCTTGCTGTGAAATTGCTTCACCGTACTACGCGTAAAGTGTCGCTAACTGAAGCGGGGCAGCTTTATTATCAACAGTGTAAGCATCTTGTCGAAGGCTTAGAGCTAGCAGAGTTAGCGGTAACGCAGATGCAGGCAGAACCGAAAGGTCTGCTTAAAGTCACTGCACCTGTGACCTATGGAGAAATGAATCTTGCTCCCTTGCTGCACCAATTTTTAGAAAAGTACCCGCAAGTGAATTTGGATTTGAATCTGACTAACCAAAAGTTAGATTTGATTGAGCAAGGCGTCGATGTGGCGATTCGTCTGGGACGTTTGCAAGATTCAAGTTTGATCGCCAAGCGACTATCATCGCGTCAGCTGTATGTGTGTGCCAGCCCCGCTTACTTAGAGCGATCTGGTGAGCCGCATACCTTGTCTGAACTGAGTCATCACCAATGCTTGGTGGGTACCGCTGACTATTGGCACTTCAAAGAGCAGAAGCGTGAGAAGTCTCTTCGTGTTTCTGGTCGTATTAAGTGCAACAGTGGTTTTGCTTTGGTTGATGCGGCAAAGCGTGGTTTGGGCTTGGTACAGTTGCCGGACTACTATGTACAAGAAGCGTTAGACAATGGCGAGCTGGTGGAAGTGTTAACCGATTACCGAGACGAT
Organism: Vibrio sp. D401a; assembly: GCF_030248515.1. NCBI lineage: Bacteria > Pseudomonadati > Pseudomonadota > Gammaproteobacteria > Vibrionales > Vibrionaceae > Vibrio > Vibrio sp. D401a. Next base: position 68,601 of record NZ_JAHGAI010000045.1, read on the forward strand.
CGCGAAGGTATTTGGGCGCTGTATCCGCAAAACCGAAACCTGTCGCCAAAAGTACGCTTACTGATTGATTTCTTAGCTGAAAATATGAGCTGAGTGATGAACTCAGTCCATTGAAAAAAGCCAAGTTTTCATGTAGCAACTTGGCTTTATTTTTTTGTGGCAAGTGGAAGTTACTGCTCGTTTAATTCCGCATCTTCGCGTTTGATGACCTTGTGGCCATCTTCTGATACGCCTTGTTTCCAGTAACTGCTGAGGTAAAGGTTTTCACGTTCCACTTCTTTTTCGTTACGGAAGTATTGGCGTAGCGCGCGCATTGAGTCGAACTCACAAGCACACCACACTGCTGCTTCACCTGTTTTCCATTCTAGTGCGCGGACTTTATCTTCGAGTGATTGCTCGGTGACCCAATGGATTTCCATACCTGCTGGTGCTTCGAGAGTTTGGATATCCGCTTCAGAAATCACGCTGATCACGGCATAGCCTTTTGCGTCTTCCGGCAGAGTGCGAATCTTCGCTGATAGCGCTGGCAACGCCGTCATGTCCGCAGCCATAAAGAACCAATTCGCTTCAGTGTTTAGGTTCGAAATGCTGCCAGGACCGGCGATATTGATGGTGTCGCCTTCTTTTGCAGACATTGCCCAACGCGCGGCAAAGCCACATTGTAGGTCTTTGGTAATGTGACGCACGAAATCGACCTCAATCGTGCACGCTTGTGGATCGAAGCGACGAATGGTGTAAGTACGCATAACCGGACGGTTCTCTTCAGAAAAGCCTTGAATGTCCGTGCCACCAGTTTCGTTGAACAGCAGCTTGATGTAGCTGCCTTCACAATCTTGTGGGAAGTTGCCTAGTGCCTCACCTTGCAGGGTAATGCGCTGCATGTTCGGTGTTACCGCTTGTGTGTTGATGACAACGAGGCTTTTTGGTTGTGGTTTCTTTTTCATTTTAATTCACATTTCACTACGTTTGATAACTATTCTCTTTCTCATCTAAGATTAACAGCATCTCAACAAGGCAGATAGTGTCTTTATCTAAATTTACACTCTGATCTGAGAATCGGCGATTTAATTTCGGTACGCCTCGCTCAAATGAACACTTCGTCGTCCAGCTTTATAAGATAGTGGTGGGAGAATAAAAAAGGGCACCGAAGTGCCCTTGATAGAAGAATGGAGCTTGTTTACTGTGTTTGCTCTAACAAATGTGTCTTCAGGAATCGATCCATCGCTTGGTAACCATCAAGACGATTTTCAAGAGAGCGGAAGCCATGACCTTCGTTCTCTTTGACGATGTACTCCACCTCAACACCGCGGTCGCGCAGAGCATTAACGATCTGATCAGATTCACTCTTCACTACGCGTGGGTCTTTCGCACCTTGTAGAACCAATAGAGGAGCTTTGATTTGGTCGACATGGAACACTGGTGAGTAGGCTTTCATCATCTTCGCATCTTCAGGATCTTCTGGGTTACCCACTTGCTCATGCAGCATAGCTAGGAAAGGTGCCCAGTATGGTGGAATAGAATCCATGAAGGTGAACAGGTTAGAAACGCCAACATAGTCGATACCACATTTGTATAGGTCTGGTGTGAACGTCACACCAGCCAATGTGGCGTAACCACCATATGATGCACCGTAGATACAGACTTCACCATCTCGTGCGTAGCCTTGGTCAATCGTCCACTTAACACCATCAGTGATGTCATCTTGCATTGATTGACCCCATTGCTTAAATGACTTCTCCCAGAATTCACGGCCGTAACCGGTTGAACCACGGAAGTTCATTTGTAGGACGGCGATACCACGGTTTGCAAACAACTGAACTTCAGGTTGGAAGCCCCAGTGATCACGAGCCCAAGGACCACCATGCGGCAGTACAAGCAGTGGTAAGTCTTTTGCCTCACGACCCTTTGGCAGCGTTAAGTAACCGTGAATGGTTTCGCCATCACGAGCGGTGTAAGTGATTGGCTTCATCTGTGCCATGTGTTCTGGTTTATGCCAAGGAGCATTTGCTGCCAGTTTCTCGAGCGTATCCGTATTACGATCGTAGTAATAGTAATTTGGACGGTCGACATCGCTGTAGGTTACAACGATCATTTTACTTTCATCTCGAGTTGAGTTGTTTACTGAGATTTCAACCCCAGGTAACTTCTCTTGTAGACGCTCAAAAGTCTCTTCATAGCTCTTATCTAGGAAATGATACTGACGCTTGTCCGTTACATAAGAGATCGTCGTGAGCTTGTTAAGTGCATTGGAGTAACTCGCATTAGTGACGTCTACTTCTGGATGAGAGAAGATCTCGCGTACTTCTTTATTTGCCTTCACATCGTATTCGATGATCGCAGACTTATCGCGTGTGATGCGCGAGGCGACATATAGATTCTTGTTGTCGGGTGTGAAGGAAATCGGTGAGAAGCTTTCTTTGAAAGTGAGGTTCTTCAATGGACGGAACTCTTCATCCACGCTATCACGGTACAGTACTGCAGTATTGACACCGTCAGAGGTTGAAATGACACGGATATTACCATCGTGGTCGGTACCCCAGTAACGGACATTACCTGGGTTTTGCGCCACCAGTGTATTCTCGCCAGTTTTTAAATTATGGCGGTAAACATCGAACACTTGCGGGTTACGTTCGTTAGTCGTGATAAGAATGTCGTCTGGCTGGCTTTCTAAAGTGTCAATGACATAAGCCACAACGCCAGATGTTGGTGTGATGGTTTTCTCTTCACCTGTTTTAACATTCACCGTGACGAGGTAGAAGTTCTCATCACCGCCAGTATCGCGTGAGTAAATTACGGTGTCATCACCAACCCAATAGTAGTAAGCGATGTCACGACCAGTGATTGACGTAATGCGTTTAACATCCTCTGGCTTGCCTACAGGATGTACAAAGACGTTTTTACGGTCTTGCCATGGTTTCATCATTGAAATGTAATCACCAGCTGGAGAGATTTGGTAGCTAGAGACTTCAGCATTACGGAAGAAGTAATCTACAGGATATTCCGGTGGGATAACTTCGGCAGTCGTAGTGGTCGAAGTTTGGCTACAACCCGCGAGTAGTAGGCCAAAAGCGGTAGCAAGAATAAGCTTGCGAGTACGCATTGTATAACGCTCCTTGTGTGACGGACCAGTCAGCATCGTGCTTGTCGGTCAGAGTGAATCGATAGTCGCTATTAAAGAATGAAAGCGACAAAGCAGTGAAAGAGAAGCCAAAATCGAATATATCGATAGGGTTTATGTTTGAGGGTTTTTAATATTCTTGTCACTGCTGTTGCTACTATGACCCAATCTATCCATGGAAGTGGCGATTATTTGTACTTACCGAACAAAGGACTAGCCAAAACTTGGTATCAATCACATTTATCCGTGCTTTTTATCATTTATATCATTGGGATAGTCGATAAAAGCAAAAGCGCAGCCATGCCATAGTTGAAGCCTTTTACCCGTTTTGGTGTGGTGAGCCAGCGTTGAAGTTGGATACCAGCGGCGGTCCAAAAAGTCACAGAAGGTAGGTTTGCTAAGCAGAAGATGCCAGCGATGAAAGCCAGTTCTAGCCAAGATCCACCGCTGCTGTATACGGTGATGGCGGTAAGTGCCATTGACCAACCTTTCGGATTCACCCATTGGAATGCAACTGCACCTAAAAAGCTCATTGGGCGGTAATCATCTTTGACTTCTGTTTTGCTGCTGGTGGCAATTTTGTAAGTGAGGTACACCAAGTATGTCAGGCTCAAAACCTTAAGAATCTTATGGGTGATCGGATACGTGTGAAACAAGCTCATAAGACCAATGCCAACCAAAATCAGCATCGCACCAAAGCCCAGAGTGATACCTAACATGTGTGGGATAGTGCGCTTAAAGCCGACGTTTGCGCCAGAAGTCATAAGCATGATGTTGTTTGGCCCCGGAGTGAAAGTCGAGACAAACGCAAACAGTGCCAGCGCACCAAGTTGATGGTATTCCATAGTGTGTTCCTGCATTTTTGTATTGCCTGCGTGCACCCAGGCGAAAGATGGTTGTCTTGACTAGTCGAGAACAATGATAGGTAGAAGTGACATCAATTTTGTGCTTTTATTTGATGAAAATACGTAAGATAAACAACAAAAGGTCATCATGGATAGATTTGACGAAAGAATATTGCAAGCACTGAAATCAGACGGAAGAATCTCCAATGTGGAGCTGTCTGAGCGAGTTGGATTATCGCCATCCGCGACTTTGCGTCGTGTGCAAGATTTGGAGCGTAAGGGCGTGATCAAAGGCTATCGGGCGGTGTTGGATAATCAGCAAATGGGTGTCGGTTTTGTTGCTTATGTGTCGATTGGTCTAGCTTCTCACTCTAAACAGGCACAGCTTGGTTTTGAAGACCACGTGCGCTTTGTTGACGAGGTAGTGGAGTGCCACAACATCACTGGTGCCAACGAGTACTTATTAAGGGTCGAAACCCAAGATCTTGCGGCATACAAAACCTTTCATGCTGATGTGTTGGGAGAATGCGAACACGTCAAAGCCATCACAACCATGGTGGTGATGGACACGCCAAAAGATGAGCGTTAGTTCTAAAGCCTACGATTTTGTAGCACGCCAATTTTGAAGTGACTCGAAAGAGTCAGTCGAGTGTGAGTAAAGTCCACATAAAATGCTGGAAAGCAGTCGTCAATCTGACAATTCCAGCATTTATTCTCACCTTCTAAATAATCGCATCCTGCTAATTTTTCTAAGTCGCTGCCCGGTCCGTGAGCAGTGAGTCAGAAATTTTAAGGATGAATGATGAAATCATACGTAACCCTTCCTCTTGCAAGCTTGGGCGCAATTGTTGCTTTAAGCTCTTTTAACGTTAGTGCCCATGGTTGGGTCGAGTTTCCAAGCGCACGCCAAAACACCTGTTATTTAGACGGTGGATTTTGGACCAATGAAATTCCAAACCAAGCTTGTCAGGCGGCTTATGACGAATCGGGTGCATACCCATTTGTGCAGCGCAGTGAAATTGCCGCGAATGTGCCAAATTACCGCGATATGGCCCATGTAAAAGCTATCGTACGTGATGGCGAGTTGTGCTCAGCGGGTGATGCTGCTAAGAAAGGTTTGAATATCCCATCGCCAAACTGGCAGCGTACTAATGTAACGCTAGATACCAATAACCAAATTGAGATGGTGTTCTTTGGTAAAGCGCCACATAACCCGTCTTATTGGGAGTTCTATCTTTCTAAACCCACTTATGATGATACGCAGCCACTGACTTGGGACGATTTAGAACTGATCGATACTGCTGGTGACGTGTATGTAGATGCTGAGAAGCGCTACCGCATGCAGGTAACTTTCCCTGCAGACCGCTCGGGTGATGCGATTCTTTACACTCGTTGGCAACGTATCGATGTGGCAGGTGAAGGCTTCTACAACTGTAGTGACATTACCTTAAACGGCAATGGCACCATACCACCAACTGACCCAGTTGACCCTACCGATCCCGCAAACAACCTGACTTCTCTTGGCTACTTTGTGGCACAAGGTTTTGGTCCAGTAGAGTCGGGTGATACGGTGCGTTTCCGCACCTTCAATGCAACAGGTAGCGAGATCGTCGATCTGTCACTGCCAATCAGTACTAACAACACCACGACGTGGGCTGCAGAGCTAGCGGATCAATTTAACTCACAACAAACCGGTGATTGGTATGTAGGTATTTGGCATGAAGCGATGAAGCACTACATGTTCGATAGCAGTAATATCTACGCAAACCAAGTACTGGCTCCGAATGCCAACTTTAGCTATGCGTTATCATTGATTAAAGGTGATACCCAACCACCGGTTGATCCAACCAACTTGTGGAACAAAGATGCGGTGTACAACCAAGGCGATGTCGTGACGCACAGCGGCCGTGAATGGACTGCGCAGTGGTGGACAACTGGTGAAGAGCCAGGAACCACAGGAGAATGGGGCGTTTGGCGTTAGTCATGAGCCGCTCTATATAAACAAAACCCTTCTCTGGTGAGAAGGGTTTCTTGTTTTAGCCGACGGAGCTATTTTGGGACCAAGGTTGCCAATTCATCGTGGCATGATCTGCCAATTTGAGCATGGGGATATCTTCATGGGTATCACCATAAGCGTAGATAGCTTGATGTTGGCTCAAGTCAAAAGCCGCTTTAACACGTTCTACCTTTCTTTCCAGACTGCAATCTCTACTGTGATAGAGGCCAGTAATGCGTTCGCTACCACTGAGTAACTCACTGCAAAGTAAGTGATAACCATGAGTATCACACCAAGGTTTTAAGTAGGCGTTAAGTGAAGCAGAAACGACTACGATAGTATCACCTTGAGTATGATGCCAATCTAGTTTGGCTCTGGCTTCGGGGCGAATGTGTTGAACGATCACTTCTCGTGCAAACCGCGCTCCTAATGTTTTCACGTCGTCGGTTTTTCGTCCCGAAAAGGCGATAAAACTGGCGATTGGGCGCATTCGTTTCGCAGGGAGGAGCCCGGATTTGTATAGTGCATAAAATGGCGAGATTAAGATGTTGCCCAGCCATTTGCGTGGACCAGAAACCGAGTAGTGAAGGAACAGGCTAAACATATCCTCATCGGTGATGGTGCCATCAAAATCAAACAGTGCTAAAGCGGGCTTCCGAGAATCTGACAATCTGTTTCCTTAGAGTTTAATGTGCATGTCCGTGGGAGAAGTTTATCACCATCACGCCCGCTGCGATAAGCGCCATGCCAATCCAAAGGCTGGTGTCCATATGCTGACGGTACACCAATTGAGAAATTAAGGTCACCGACACAATAGCCAACCCGGCCCACAGTGCGTGAACAATACCCACAGGCATACCGCCTTTCATTGCTTGTGCTAAACAGACGAATGCTGCCAAGTGACCAAGTAAAACAAGTGTTGCAGGCAGTGGTTTACTGAAACCGTCAGTGGCTTTGAGTGCAACATGTGAAAGGGCTTCTGCGCCCACGCCTAAAAGTAAGAAAAACCAGCTCATTGTTATCATTCGTCTTCGGTTGTTGTGGAGTGCGGCTAGTATATTGGTGTTAAATGAAATGATAATCCCGTCGACTATCAAATTACTTTTACTCATTTGTAATAATTGGCATTACATACGCTTACAACTCAATATGAGCTCAGCAGATACACTCTCGTCCGGCTTTAATTCGTTATAGGGTAGAAATGGATGCGAAAACTGCTGTTCTCCATTATATGTGCGTTGGGTTTGATCGGTTGTGATGACGATGGTTTTACCACAGAGAGACTCGACGACTTTCAAGACCCTAGAGCAGAATACGAAATTCAATCGGTGGATTTTCTTGCGACTGCAATTACCGATGCGATTAGCCTTGATGTTCGAGGTTGGGAAGTTGAAAATCTATCGAGAAAAATTACATTTACGATTGATCAGATTACGACCAATATTCTCTGGTCTTTCAATGCGAGAGATCTTGTCCATTTAGGGCAGCTAGCTCCAGAGGTTGGCGATACGTTAACGGCTCCCATAATGGGCTATCAACTGATGCGTATTTCCCCTGACGCCTTCGTTGTATCGACAAGTCATCAAGTGGCACATTTGCAATACTCGGCAAATATCCTGGAGTCTAGGAAAGGGATTAGTGAGTACTATCTGAGTGAATCCGATACTGATATCGCTTTAGCCGTTTACCCTGAAGGGATTTCTCTGGAGATTTTTGGTGAACTCTACCGGGCGCATTACTTCAAAGAGAGTGATTCTTACCAACTTCGTTTTGAAAGCAAGGAAGTTGACGGAAAAAGTCAGCTTGAACAAATTTCCATTGAGCTAAATGGGGATGCTGTACGACTTGAGAAAGGGAGCAGCGCTTATGATGGATGGCAGAGTCATGATGTTATCTCTCACCGCGAACTATTTGAATACAACCGCAAACAGAACACCCTCTCAATCCAATAGTTTTTTATGAATTATTGAAGTCATGGTCAGATCTATTTCTGGGTAACAGTTGGGAGACTCGCTCAGAGGCCATGACTTCAATTTCTTTTGCGCTTCACCTAGACCCTTTATTGCGCACATGGGGAAAGTTAGGGTTTCTTTCCCCCGTTTTTCTTAACCTGTTCCTCGGAATAACACGGAAGTCGAAAGTTTAGCGGTAGAAAACCGCCAGCCAAATCGTTTCTTGCTCGGGATCAGTCCAACTCACGCGATGCTTGGTATGTGCAGGAATGTTGACGTGATCGCCCGCCTCTAAACGTTTTACAGAACCATCTTCATAAGTCAGTTCACCCGCGCCTTGCAGAACCAATACCCATTCATGTTCTTCTTGATCGTACCATTCACCCTTTGGCGTGGTTTGCCCTTTTGAGACAATACGCTCGATGCGCAGTTGTTTATGTGTGAGTAAATCTTCGAACACTTCTTCACTCAGATCACTGGGCAGGTCTTTAAACAGATTCATAGCGCTTCCTAAATAACGATCAGTCCAAATGGTGCGAGCAGTTGTTCTTGCTGCCAGTCACAGATCTTAACACCGTATAAAGAGACGCGGCGAATGTCCAAGCCTTCTAAATCGACGTGGGTAAGATCGCTCTCCTCTATATTAAAGCTGCCCCATTGTTCTCGACTGAATTCTCCTCTCGATAAGTCAGAGCCTTTAAAGCTTGCGCCCATCAGATTGGCGCCGTTCCATCGGTTCTCAAACAGGTCGCATTTCTCGATTATTGCATGCTCAAAGTTGGTGTAAGCCAAGTTACAGCCCGTAATGTAAGCGATACAAAAGAACACAGTGTTGCTGACACGATTAGCGAAGTTAGCACTTTGAAAGTTTGCGCCTTTCAAATCACACTTACGCAGTTCGATGCCGACGCAGTCTGCACCATTGAACTGAGACATGGCCAACATACAGTTGCTGAAACTTGCATCTTTGAGTTTGGCATAGCGGAAACTGCAGCCTTCTATGTCGCTCGATTGGATAAAGCGACAATCAATAAACTTTGCATCACTGAGATCGGCATGGTCGAAATTGCACTGATAAAAGCGGCAGTTTTCAAAGGTGGCGTTTTGCAAATCTTGGTGAGAAAAGTCTTCGTGTTCGAAAGTGAGATTGGTCTTAATCATGGCTTTTTATCTTTTCTTTGTTCGTTGGAAGCAGACTACCACTCTAAGTGACTGATTTTCCAGAAATATAACTTGTTGTATTTCAATGCCTTACAAAGGCCGAAAATCGCCAATTTAAGCGGTCAAACTGGCTTTTTGAGGGCGGTGTTTTTTGAAAATAATCCGAGCATATCGAGAAAATAGTTTTGTTGAATACAGAGGCGTACATAGGAGGGGGAATGAGAACTGCGACGCACTCTTCTCACACGCACAGTTTGCATTACAGAATTGTGTCCTATTTGCATAATTTGTTGATCGGTATGGCGATTTTGTATGCGAAAAAGTGATATTTTTTACAAATTGATTTCCATCAAAAAAGTAGGGTTTCTATGTGCTAGATTGCGCGCAGCTCAAGAATATAAAAACTATTAAGCCCTACAAAAGGAAATAACAATGAAAAAAACAATCTGCAGTCTAGCAGTGGTTGCTGCGCTAGTATCACCTCAAGTTTTAGCTCACAAAGAAGGTGATTTTGTATTACGTGTCGGTGCGGCTTCAGTTGTGCCAAATGACAGCAGTGACAAGATCTTAGGTTCTCAAGAAGAGCTTAAAGTGGATTCCAACACTCAGCTCGGTTTGACGTTTGGTTACATGTTTACTGACAACATCAGCTTAGAGGTGCTTGCAGCAACTCCATTTAGTCACGACATTTCAACAGACCTTCTTGGCTTGGGTGATATTGCAGATACTAAACACCTACCACCAACCGTAATGGTTCAGTACTACTTTGGCGACGCACAAAGCAAGTTCCGCCCATACGTGGGTGCCGGTCTGAACTACACCATCTTCTTCGATGAAGGCTTTAACGGTAAAGCGAAAGATGTAGGCCTTACAGATCTAAAACTGGATGACTCGTTTGGTCTAGCGGCTAACGTGGGTGTCGATTACATGATTGATGACAAGTGGTTTGTAAACGCTTCTGCCTGGTATGCAAATATTGAAACTGAAGCGACGTACAAGTTTGGTGGTGCAGCACAAAAAACTGATGTGAAGATCAACCCTTGGGTATTCATGATCAGTGGCGGTTACAAGTTCTAAGAGAAAGCAGTAGTAAAAGAGCAATAAGATTATTGGCATGACTTTTAGGGGCAGTTGCGGGGATTGCCCCTCTTTTTTTATGTCATTTTCTTGCGCAACATTTCCTTCCTATTTTCTCTCATTCGACCAATCTTCCTGTTTGTAAATGTATCGCTTAAAAAATGAATTTTCTGTTAATTCTCGATTGTTGAGAAAAGCGAAAATTTACTATAGCTAGGTTTTGAACTTGTTCTGATAAATTCGATTGCAAGTGCTCGGTTAAATATTAATCGAATACGGGAATAAAAATTACAAAATGAAGCTAAGGATTAGCTGACTAAGGAAAATTGCTCGTGAAGCGTGGAATTTTTACACGAGTATTTTTCGGTTTTGCTGTCTTTAGCTGAGAAAAATATCTTTATTTTTCAATCGATAGACAGGAAGAACTTAAAATGAAAGGAACCACACTCATTGCAGTATTTGCTTCGGCAGTTTCACTGTTCTCATACAGTGAGAAAATAAGTGCGGCAGAGAAATTTATTACTATCGGCACCGGTGGTCAAACGGGCGTTTATTACGTCGCTGGACAGTCGATCTGCCGTTTCGTAAACCGTGGTGCTGCAGACCACAGCATTAAATGTAATGCACCAGCCAGTGGTGGTGGCGTGGCAAACGTCAATGGTTTGCGCAGTGGCGAGTATAACTTCGGCATCATGCAGTCAGACCACCAATACAAAGCCCTAGAAGGTGTGGCTCCTTTCCAAAATAACCAACCAATGACGGATATTCGTGCCGTTTTCTCACTACAAAGTGAAGTGTTCACGATTCTTGCGCGTAAAGACGCAGGCATCATCAATTTCGACGATTTGAAAGGCAAGCGCGTCAACATCGGTAACCCTGGTTCTGGTCAACGCGATACATTTGAACAAGTGATGCAAGCAAAAGGCTGGTCGCAAGATGTATTCAGTTTGGTGTCCGACTTAAAACCAGCAGAACAAGCTTCTGCAATGAGTGACAACAACATCGATGCAATGAGCTACTTTGTTGGTCACCCAAACGGCGCGATTCAAGAAGCCTCGACCACAACGGATGCGGTGTTAGTGCCAGTGACTGGTCCGGAAATCGACAAGCTACTTGCCGAGCGTGCTTACTTCACCAAAGCAACCATTCCGGGCGGAATGTACCGTGGTAACCCTAACGATACGCAATCTATCGGCGGCAAAGCGGTGCTCTCAACCACAGCAGAGACGGATCCTGAGTTGGTGTACCAACTGACGAAATCTGTGTTCGACAACCTAGACCGCTTCAAGCGTCTGCACCCAGCATTTAAAGACCTGAAAGAATCAGAAATGATTGAAGTGGGTCTGTCTGCACCACTGCATGAAGGTGCGGTGCGCTACTACAAAGAGCGCGGCTGGTTGTAATTCTTAGAACCTTCGATTTTTAGCAAGCGCTGTGATGGATTCGCGGCGCTTGCTTCTCTGTTGTTTGTGAGAAAATTATGGATAAGACGATCTCCACGTCCCATGCTGACACGCATCCGAGTGAGCTGTCGGCAGAAGAACTGATTGCCCAAGATGTGGGTGCTCGCTTGCCAACCGGAATCATGGAAAAGCTGATTGCCGGCTTGGCGTTACTTTGGTCTTTGTTTCAACTTTGGATCGCGTCTCCGCTGCCATTTATTGTCGGTTTAGGTGTGATGAACGATACCGAAACGCGCGCCATTCACCTTGGCTTTGCCTTGTTGCTTGCCTTCCTTGTCTTCCCGGCTTTTAAGCGCTCCCCGCGCGATCGTGTTCCTGCCTTTGACATCATGTTGGGTTTGATTGCTTGTGCGTCTTCGCTGTACTTGTTTGTTATGTACGAAGCACTAGCACAACGTCCGGGCAGCTTAACCACTGAAGACTTTGTTACCGCATTGATTGGTTTGCCTCTGCTTTTAGAAGCGGCGCGTCGAGTATTGGGCCCAGCATTGCCTGTGATTGCGTTGGTGTTTATCGGCTACAGCTTGGCAGGCCCATACATGCCGGGTTTATTGTCCCACCGAGGCGTGCAGTTGGATGCGTTGGCTAACCACCAGTGGATCACTACTGAAGGTGTGTTTGGTATTGCACTTGGCGTATCGACCAGCTTTGTATTTTTGTTTGTTCTGTTTGGTGCGTTGTTGGAACGCGCTGGAGCAGGGCACTACTTCATTCAACTGGCATTTAGCATGTTGGGGCACTTGCGTGGTGGCCCTGCAAAAGCGGCCGTCGTTGCCTCGGGCTTAACGGGTTTGATTTCGGGCTCGTCCATCGCCAACGTAGTGACCACGGGGACGTTCACTATTCCTATGATGCGCAAAGTGGGTTTCTCTCCAGAGAAAGCCGGTGCAGTGGAAGTGGCTTCATCGGTGAATGGACAAATTATGCCACCTGTTATGGGCGCTGCGGCATTTTTGATGGTGGAATACGTTGGCATTCCTTATGTTGAGATCATCAAACATGCCTTCTTACCTGCCGCAATTTCTTACATCGCCCTTCTTTATATTGTCCATCTAGAAGCGCTCAAGTTGGGCATGCAGCCAATTGATGCCGCACGCTCAAAACCTTGGCTAGCAAGGCTAACGGGATTTGCATTTGGCGCGGCGTTGATTTCTGGATTGTCGATGGCGGTCTACTATGGTTTAGGATGGTTGAAGCCAGTATTGGGTGACTTTGTACTACCGGGGATGGCGTTGATTCTGGCAACGGTTTACTTGGCGCTGCTAAAAGTCGCCGCAAGTAATGAGCCGCTACCAGAAGAAGATCCAGATGCCCCGCTAGAACAGTTACCAAATACGCGTACAGTCTTGCTGTCTGGCTTGCACTACCTACTGCCTGTGGTGGTTTTGGTGTGGTGTTTGATGATCGAGCGCTTGTCTCCAGGGTTGTCTGCTTTTTGGGGTAGTGTGATTCTGGTGGTGATCGTTCTGACTCAACGTCCTCTGCTGACTTGGATGCGTAAAGACGGCAAACACGATTACGGTAACTTCAAAGACGGTTGTATCGATTTGCGTGAAGGCTTGATTGCTGGCGCGCGCAATATGATCGGCATTGGCATCGCGACCGCCACCGCAGGCGTAATTGTTGGTGCGGTATCGCAAACGGGGGTTGGCTTAGTATTGGCTGATTTGGTTGAGATGCTGTCGATGGGCAACTTGCTACTAATGCTGATGCTCACGGCGGTATTGAGCTTGATTCTAGGCATGGGCTTACCAACCACGGCGAACTACATTGTGGTATCAAGTTTGTTGGCGCCTGTTATCGTCACGCTAGGTCAACAACACGGTTTGATCGTACCGTTGATTGCGGTGCACTTGTTTGTGTTTTACTTCGGCATCATGGCGGATGTAACGCCGCCAGTGGGTCTGGCTTCGTTTGCTGCTGCAGCGGTATCGAAAGGCGATCCAATCAAGACGGGCTTAACCGCGTTTTACTACAGTTTGAGAACCGCGGCTTTGCCGTTCCTGTTTATCTTCAATACGGACTTGTTGTTGATTGACGTGGATTGGGCGCACGGTATCGCCATCTTTGTTATCTCTACTATTGCGATGTTGATATTCGCTGTTGCGACGCAAGGTTGGTTCCTAACTCGTAACCGTTGGTACGAAGGCGTTCTGTTATTGCTGGTGGCCTTTACTCTGTTCCGTCCAGGATTCTGGATCGATATGGTGGTGGATCCGTACCAATCGAGCAATCCTGCTCAGTTGGCACAAACGCTTGAGCCGCTAGAAGAGGGCGGTGTGCTGAGAATGCGCATCAGCGGTGAAGATGCAGTAGGTAAGATGCGTGAATTCTCGGTGTTGTTGTCGGTTCCTGAAGGGGAAACCGGACAAGATAAACTGGACGCACTTGGCATAGCGACTTATCAGCAAGGTGAACAAACCCTGATTGATATCGTCAGCTTTGCTAGCCCTGCAGAGGCGGCAGGATTGCAGTTCGACCAACAGATTGTCGATGTGCGTGTGCCAGTTGAGCGTTATCGCAAAGAGTGGATGTGGATTCCGGCAATGTTGCTGTTTGGTGTTGTGATTTGGCTACAACGCCGAAGAGTAAATGCGCAGCTTGCTGCAGCACATTGATAGTGAGAGATAAATAACCATAAAGCCTCGTTAGAGTTAAGACTAACGGGGCTTTTTTCTGTATGGAATATTCGTCATTTTTGTTGTCATGTCATGTCATGTCATGGAATGATTAGTGCTCCCTATGCTTTATGTACGTTGATAGCCAAGCATTTCGAGGTTGCTTGGCTATTAAAGAGTGTGAATATCTTTGCGCACCTTCTGAACAAATAATCAACGCTCAAAATCGGATCTTAACCTTGCAGATCATCTTATTGTCCGAAGATAGAAAAATCCTACACTGATCACAAAATTGAACACTTGGACAATATAAATGAGCGACGATATCGCGAAGAAATCCTCTTCGAAATCCAAACTGACCAAAATCCTTTTCCTTCTCGTTTGTGCAATCGGCTTCGGTGCGATGTACTGGTCTTGGCAATATTCTGATGGTCACCCAAGTACGGAAGATGCCTATGTAAGAGCTAAAATCCTGTCTGTCGCTCCTCAGGTTCAAGGCCAAGTCATCTCAGTAGAAGCTAAAGACTTCCAAGTGGTGAACAAAGGCGACCTGCTATTAAAGATTGATTCTCGTCCTTATCTGCTTGCAGTCAAACAAGCGAAAGCGGCTTACCAATTGGCGGTTCAACAGCATGATGTAGCCGACAAGCAAGTGACTGAAGTGGTGGCGGGATTGGATGCGGCGCGTTCTAACCTGACCGAAGCGCAGTTGGAATACAAACGTACTAACTCGTTAGTGAAACGTAAGTTGGCGTCTGACCAAGACCTTGATACTGCGAAGAACAAACTCGCTAATGCACAAGCTGGTCTAGAGCAAGCACGAGCAACAGTTGAAAAAGCAATCGCAAATCGTGGTGAAGAAGGCGCAGAGGCGGCGGTTGTTCAACAAGCAGCAGCGCAACTCGCGCAAGCGGAATTGAACTTGAGCTACACCGACATTACTTCTCCAGTCGACGGCATTGCCGGTGAAATCAACACTCATACGGGTTCGGTAGTAAGTATCGGCCAAACACTGTTCCCTGTGATCATCAAAGACAGCTACTGGGTGCGCGCGAATTTCAAAGAGACTGACTTAACTCACATCAAAGCAGGTATGCACGCTGAAGTCGTGATCGACATGTATCCAGACGTCGTGTGGGATGCAAAAGTGGAAGAACTGTCTCCAGCAAGTGGTACCTCTTTCTCTTTGATGCCACCAGAAAACGCAACGGGTAACTGGGTGAAAATCAAACAACGTTTCCCTGTGCGTTTGACGCTTGAAGTGCCTGAAGGTGCGCCACAATTACGTGTGGGTGCAAGTTCTGAAGTGACTGTTGATCTGAAAAGTAACGCACAATGAGTAACGAGATTACGGCCGACAAACGGGGAATAGCCACCGTCGCCGTGATGCTTTCGGCCATCATGGTGCTGATAGACATGACCGTTGCTAACGTGTCGCTTTCACACATGATGGGCGCATTGGGCGCAACGGCAGACCAAATCACTTGGGTGCTAACTGGCTACAGCATGGCTGAGGCGATCTTCATTCCGATGACCAGTTTCTGGGTATCGCGATTTGGTGAGCGCAAAGTCATGCTGGTGGCGGTCATCGGCTTTGTGATTGCCAGTGCTTTCTGTGGTCAAGCGGGTTCACTCGAAGAGATGGTGGTGTTCCGTATTATCCAAGGTGCGTTTGGTGCCTCGGTGATTCCACTGGCGCAATCGACATTGGTTCAGATTTACCCTTCCGAGCAAAAAGGCAAGGCGATGGCGATCTTCTCCATCGGTATCTTGCTTGGTCCGATTTTAGGCCCGGTAGTGGGCGGTGTGATTACTGACAACATCAACTGGCGTTGGATATTCTACGTCAACTTGCCATTTGGCTTGGTGTGTACTGCGCTGATCTATCGCTACATCCACATCAGCAACAAATCCAAACCGAATTTCGATTGGTGGATCATTGGTTATATGGCCCTCGGGGTCGGTGCGTTGCAGTTCGTGCTAGACAAAGGTAACGACGAAGACTGGTTTAACTCCCGCATTATCCAAACAGCAGTGCTGTTGGCGATCATGGGCTTAATCATGTGGCTCTACCGCAGTTGGAAGACCAAGAGCCCTATTGCGCCTCTGTGGCTCCTCAAGGACAAAAACCTCATGGTCTCGTCCTTAATGATGGCGGTGGTGTCGATGGCGATGTTCGGCTTGACCACCCAGCAGCCGATGTTGCTCGAAAGCTTGTTGAACTATCCAGTGTCGACCACGGGGATGTTGATGGCTCCAAGGGGGTTAGCGTCCGCTTGTATGTTGATATTGGTGATTGTGATTAACCCACAATTTGACCCAAGGTTGAAGATTGTATTTGGCTTAACTTGCATCGGCATTGGCAGCTACTTGATGACCTTGTACTCGACAGAAATAGACACTTTCTGGATTGTGATGCCAAGTATGATTCAAGGTATGGGCTTAGGTTTAACCTTCTCGACTTTGTCGACGCTGGCTTACATGACGTTGCCAAAAGAGCAGTCGGTGGCTGGGGCGAGTATTTTTAACTTGTTCCGAACTATTGGTAGCTCATTTGGTATTTCCATCGCTACCACATACCAGTATCGTGATGGTCAGCAGCAATGGCACGCTTTGGGAGAAGGCTTTAATCCTTACAACCCAGTGTTGCATGACTGGGCTGCGAAACAAGGATTATCGATCACCGATCCTGCCGCCTTGGAGCAGTACCAAAGTATGCTCCATCAGCAATCGCAAATGGTCGCGTTTGTGCACACTTTCCAGTTGGTGGGGGTGATGTTCGTAATCATGATGCCGATGCTGGTGTTTATCCGCTCAAGGTAGCGTTGAAACTGAAGCTAAACAAAAGCGCCTTTAACTCTTCTGGTTGAAGGCGCTTTTTTCTATTTGACGTCTGCGTATGAGAATAGGCAATTAACTGAAAGTTACTTCGCTGAAATGTGGGTTGTCGGTGAGTGCTCTCATTGCGATCAACTGCTCGGTTGGGAACGAAGTCCGCTCACCTGCAACATCCAAAAATAAGCATTCTTGTCGCTCCATATCGTAACCGGTATCGAATGCGCTACCTTGGTGTGTCTCACCATTCTTCAAGGTAATCTCAACTGGCAACTTAAACATACAGGCGATTTCAATAAAATCATATTGACTACATGTCACCATAACTTTCTCCTTTCGTTCTCTTTTATCAGACCGATAAAGGGTAAGAACTCATCTATGAAACCTACTCTCTATTTTACGCCTAATTGGAGGACTTCCCAAGTAGACCAAAACATACCAGCCTATCTTTAAGATCACCGTTTCCCCTTTACAAGTAGGAGTCGATGCGTTGAAAGAGAACTTAATGTTGCATATGGAGTGAAAAAATTAGCCGTAGAAAAATATGTGAGCAAGATAGAAAAATAAAGGTATAATATGATGACGCTTCAATAATATTCCTCTCTCTTTAACCAACTCTCTTGCTCCTTATAACAAGAATTTTACTGGTCATTTATTTATTATAATTCCAGTAAGTCGTTATTTTTCTGTGATCTCTCGCGTGACTAAATTTCTAAGTACAATTTTTTGATACTTGCCACCTAATAAAGTAGCCTTTCAATAGAAAACTTTTACTAAAAAACCTAGCGAACTTAATTTTACGCATCAAAACAATTATACTCATCGCATACTGATAAGGCTTGCAATAACTGGTTGAAGCTTAATCTACATGGGTAAAAACTCATCGGTTAATGCTTGGTAAAAAGTCTCATCATTGAAACACATTTAATAGATAGAAATTGCTGAAATTATTTGGAACCGGCATCACAAGAGTAGGACTCTCTTGAATATATCATCAGGGATGCTGAAAAATTAAACAGGCATTGTTAGATGAATAATTCTGCAACGTATTTACTTGCTGCTTTACGAGAAAAAATTAAAGAGAAAGGGATTTGTTATTCCGATCTCTCTGCTGGAATGGGGATTCCGCTATCAACTATCAAAAGACAACTTCATAACACGTCTCTTGGATTGGATAAAATACTCTCGTTTGCTACTCATTTAGATACGGATTTGGTTGAATTATCTATGCGAGCGAAACAGCTTCAACAAGAGAATGAACAATTCATTACTGATATTAATAGCGAGATATTTAATCAGTATCCATATTTGTTTGATTTCTTATATTTGTTGCGTCGTAAAGAGTGGTCACTACAAGATATTTTGAGTAAATACCAACTTACTCATACATCTCTTACCTTGTATTTAAGAGCCTTGGAAATGATGGGTTACATTGAGTTAAAAGGTGATGATCAATACCGTTTTAAAGACCAAGGTCGTTTTATTTTTGAAGAGGGTTCCACGCTCGATACTTTGTTCGCTAAGCGTTTTCGAGACGAAGTGTTTAGCCATGACGTGCGACCACCAATCTGCATGGGACGCATAGCCATTACTGAGGAACAAGAAGAGAAACTGGCTAACGAGGTATACAACAAGCTGATTGAGTTTGATGTACAGAACAAGAGTGGGGAAGGCAGCAAGCGACTCCGAAACGTGTTGATGACCTATACGCCAGGTAAGCAAATTTTTCTCTCAGATACCATTCCAAACATTGACGGTGAGTTATTAAAAGCCATATCGATGGCGAATGAAAAATAGTGAATATTTAATCACAAAATAAAGAATTTATATGAAGTGGATGTGTTTGATAATGAATGCATCAAAGACCCACTATTACCCAAAATTAATGACCTGTTATTTAAATAGGCCAAACGAAGAAGAGACAAATTAACCGATCTCTTCTCAAATCCAAAAGTGAAATAAATAAGGCTGAATCTTCATCATCGAAACTCGGCAGGGCACGTCTCGACCTTTTTTCGCCTGATCAGGACCAAAAGCCAATAAATGAGGGATATAACATGCACTTTAAGACTTCTTTGTGTGCGATTGCTGTCGGGGTTGCTCTAACACTTAGTGGATGCAACAGTAGTGATAATGATTCTAATGTGGATGCACCATTGAAAGCGGCTGAATTCCATAACACCATTGATCGTGCTGGTGTGCCAGTGGCACTGCGTGATTTGCATGGTGGTCACCTTCGCTACATTCCTATGTTCGATAACGGTTCTTGGCATGGACACACGCTAGACACCAAGGGGGGTGAAATCACCCTAGGTGGTACGGCGTTGTTAACTGAAGAGTACGTGTCATTCATGGCAGCACGTTTCGACCGTTTGGCGCTAACGGTGGATGGCGAAGCTATGCCGCTTAAGCTGACAGAAGCGTATTCACAACCTGGCGCGCTGATTCAAAAGTATACGGGTGATGATGGCATCGAAGCAGAATTGGAAATGCGCTTTGTAACAGATCGTACGTCTCTTGTGAAAACGACGATCAAGAACCCGAACAAGCTGGCTATTCAAGGTGAGTGGGACGGTGAGTTGATGGCGGATTACCGTGCTGACGATGGTGAACTATACAAAAACAGCGACAGCACAGTACGCAGTGTTGAAGATGCATACCCTACTTACTCACGTGAAATTGCCGCGACAGAAAATGGCGTAGAAGTGTCTTTTGGCGCGGTTCGTGACTCTTGGTCTCTACTGACTTCGGGCGATTCTAAGTTTGAAGTGACACGCTCTATTAAGCCAGAAACATCTACCATTGATGATGATAAGAAAGGCTTCGTCCAAACGGCTGAGCTAGGAAATGGCGAAGAAATCACGCTATATACGGCTTACACGCACGTTCAAAACACCCAAGAGCAAGCGTCTGAGTTTGCGAAATTAGACGACGTGATGGCCGATCCAAAAGGCTACATGCATGAGTCGGCAATGCGTTGGGAAGAGTACTTAGAAAATGGTTTGACCAATGATGCTGCTTCTAAAGAGCATGAGTTCGTTGCAGTAAAAGCGATGGAAACACTTAATGCAAACTGGCGTGGCGCAGCGGGTGCAATTGACCATGACACGGTGACACCATCGGTAACCGCTCCTTATTTCTCAGGTAACATGACTTGGCCGTGGGATACGTGGAAGCAAGCTTATGCAATGTCACACTTCAACCCTGATGTGGCGATGGAAAACATCCGTACTGTGTTCCAATATCAAGTACAGTCTGATGATCCTGTTCGTCCTTGGGATGAAGGTTACCTACTTGACGTAGTGACATACAACTTACCAGCAGAGCGCTGGGAGGGTATGTCGGCGGAATACAAAAAAGTATTCCCTCAAGCTACCGATGGCCTGAACTGGAATGAGCGTAATACTAAACCATCACTTGCTGCATGGGCTGTTTGGGAAGTGTATACCGCGCTAAAAGATGAGCATAACCGTCCCGAAGAAGCTAAAAAGTGGCTAGAAGAGATGTATCCGAAGTTGGTGGCATTCCATGATTGGTGGCTACGCGCTCGCGATACAAACAAAAACGGCATCCCTGAATACGGTGCAGCGAAAGACCCAATTCATACCGTATTTGAAGAGGATCTGAACGACGGCTCTTGGGGACCAGATGCTTCTATCGATGATATGAAGTTCTATTACAAAGATGAAGCGAGTGGTTCTGACTGGATTAGCGAAACAGGTATCGAGAAGTACAACGAGCTACTAACATCCGGCGATTACACCGCAATGAGCATCCCTGCAAAAGTAGCGGCAGGTTGGGAATCGGGTCGTGACAATGCAGGCGTATTCGGTTTTATCGATACCATCGATGACCTACAAGGTAAATCTGCGTTGCCAACGCAAGAAGAAGCTGAAGTGATCGACCAAATGGGGCGCTACGCACACAATACCAACGGTTTCGACAACACCTACGATATGGTAATGGGTACAGATGGTTCTGTTGTGACTTACCGTGATGATTCGGCTGTGAACATGGATAAACTGGCTCAGGCGAAGAAAGACTGGGAAGTGAAATTCAATGAGAACACGGATGAGTCAAACAATCTATCTGGTTACTCGCTGATGCAAGAATCAGTTGACCAAGCGTCTTACTGGTACTCTGATAACCTGTACCTATCGCAAATTGCAGAGGTTCTGGGTAAAGCAGACAAAGCTGCTGAGTTTAAAGCGAAAGCGGATGACACTAAAGAGTACATCAATCGTTGTATGTTCGACGACGCGACAGGGTTCTACTATGACATTGAAGTGGTACCGGGCGGTCTAAGCAACCAGTGTGCTGGTCCAATGCTAGTGAAGCGCGGTATGGGCCCTGAAGGTTGGTCGCCACTATTCAACAATGCAGCGACGCAAGAGCATGCAGACAAGGTTGTGAAGAACATGCTCGATACCAGCAAGTTTAACTCACCTAAGATCCCGCTAGGTACTGCATCAATGGATAACCCAGCATATGGTCCGGATATTTACTGGCGTGGTCGTGTGTGGCTGGATCAGTTCTACTTTGGCGTACGTGGTATGGACAACTACGGTTACGGTGTAGAAGCGCGTCAAATGGTTGATAAGCTATTCCAAAACGCACAAGGTCTAACGGAAACAACGCCGATTCAGGAAAACTACAACCCTGAAACGGGTGCTGTACAGGGTGCAAACAACTTCTCTTGGAGTGCGGCGCACTTATACATGTTGTACAACGGCTTTGTTGGCAAGTAAGACTCACTTGTTACTTACAGCGTGAAGATTTGAGCGTTGCAGATGACCCCCCTAGCATCTGCAACTGCTTAATTCTCTTCAATTAGGCTCAATAAGATCAAACCGGACAGTGAAAACTGCCCGGTTTTTATAGAGTTAAAGCACTATTTTTATCTGTTTTTCTAAAAGTTGTATGCGATAAAAACTGCGCTACAACACCACTTCTCTTTAAAACCTAATGGTTTATCTCCCCGCATTTCATTCTGTCTATTTTCAATAAATAACATTTATAAAATGATCATTTAACCATCTTGCAACAATGCATATGCTGCAAGTATTAGTGAGGTCATTTACATTCATGCAAAAGTATTAGAGTTACTTCCAATCTCGCCGTTATTCAATGGTACTGAGCCAACGTCTTTCCAACACTCTATTCTGTCCCTTGAATCTTCCTCACCCTTAAGAGCGTATTGATAAATACCTCACTTTCTACGTTGTCAGCATGACGTGTTGCGATGCAACACCATCCAGGAAGGTGACATGAACTGTTTACAGACCAGCCTTTATAACTTGCTAGAAGATAATAACTTTGTGCCATCTAATGAGTACAAAGCCTCTATTGCAAGCTATCTTTATTCGGATACTTCCCTTACGCCAAAAGCGATGAATGAACTCACTCAAGAGATTTTTCAGAGCAAGCAAACCATGGCGTATTATCTGTTGCACAACGCGATCAACGAGGAAGAAGGGGCTGAGCGCCTCAAGATGATTGCCAATCGTTATGCGCAAGGAGAAATGAAGCAACAGATCATGCTCCACTACCAAAACGACAGAAATCACTCCGCGATGTATGCCAGCTTAATTCCGTTGACGGGCTATCAAACCGAAGTCTATCAGGAGGCCAAATCGAGTGATTTTAGTAATGTGAGCCACTTTCATGATGATATTAAAATCCACCTTTTCCGAGCTCACTCTGTCGAACTTCGTTCTTGGTGTTTATTGGTTTCTCAACTGAGTTTTATCGATCAATCCGATGTGCCTTACCTGAAAGAGATGCGCCCAACGATCCAGAAGATACTGGATGATGAGATGAAGCAGGTCTCCTACACGGCTCAACATGTTAGTCAGTGGCTGGAAGAAGATCCTTCACTGTGCCAAGCCTTCACTCAATGCATGAACCACACTTATCGAGAAACTTGGGACTATCTAGCTTCGATGGCTGAGTTTATGCGTGATAGTGCGCCGTATTTTATGGTTTAAGCACATCGCATTTGAAATTTAAGAGAGACTCAACGTTGTTTGTACTGCGTTGGGCAATAGCCTCTGTTCACACCTGGTGAGCGCAGTTTTAAGTGCTTGGTCTTCCTGCCGGTGACTCGATGTCGCCAAAGCTTAAAACTGTTCGGTTGTAAGTGGCGGCGCATTAAGTTGATCACCCCTTTCTCGTCCAAACCAAATTGATGCTCGATGGCTTCAAATGGGGTTCTATCTTCCCATGCCATCTCAATAATTCTTGATAGCATGTCATCGCTAAAGGTCATTCGCTAATCCTGTTTTGCTGTTGGACATACACATACGTAACGCGCAGCGATTCGGGTTCATTGAGGGGGATTTTTAGTAGAAAACTGATGGCTTTCTGGTGCGTTATTTCTGTGGTTTTAGCTCGACCACATTGCCTTCTGGATCTTCCAAGTAGACAGATCGCCCGAAGCCTTGAGCACCATATCTTTCAGTAAACTCTGCAACATGCACATTGTTTTGGTGTAAGTAAGACAGCAGCTCTTTTTCTTCGAAAGGTGCAATCTGAAGGCAAAAGTGGTCAAGGTTACGACCATTTTGGCTGGGCGACTTTCCGCCTAGTTTCCCAAGTTCACTATCGACCGTCACCAAATCAATGATCGCCATTCCTGCACGAAGCTGAGTTAACCCCAAGTCTGGTAACTCACGCTCTATTGGGCATCCTAATATACCTCGATAAAAGTGCAGCATCGCGTCGAGATTGTCTGTTCTTAGTACCACGTGGTCGAGCGCTTTTACTTCAATTGGATTGCTCGGATTTTCCATGACGTTGCCCTTTTTTCTATGATGAGAAAAGTATACGCACTAAATCAATAAGCTGATCGCCAGAGCCAGCATGACAAAGCCAATGATGAATTCCAAAATCTGCCAAGAACGCGCATGTCTGAAGATCGGGATAAGCAGTTTGGCGCCATAGCCTAGGCTGAAAAAGAACACGAAAGAGGCACAAACAGCACCTATCGCAAACTGCCATTTATGCGGTTCGTATTGAGTGGAAATAGAGCCCAGCAATACCACTGTATCAAGGTAAACATGCGGGTTTAACCATGTGAATGCCAAGCAAATCAGTGCTGTCTGCCATGCACTTTTTGAGGCATCACCTTCAGGGTTCATTACGTGTCTTTGTGTGAATGCAGAGCGTAAGCTACTGATGCCGTACCAGGTTAAGAATGCTGCGCCAGCGTAACGCGCAATTGTCTCGATCAAAGGAAGCTGAGTTACCAAGTAACCGAAACCCGCGACACCAAGAGAAATTAAAATGGCGTCAGACAAGGCGCATAAGAAGCACACTAAGAATACATGATGCTGTTTGATGCCTTGCTTTAAAACAAAGGCATTTTGCGCTCCAATAGCCAGAATTAAGGAAATGCCCAGCGTAAAGCCCGCAAGATAGGTGGTCATTTTCTCTTCCTTGAATTGTGACCAAATCAGGTTTCAAACCATAACCTTGTCGGCAAATTGCTGCAAGGCACAGAACAGAGACTTACTAAAATTGTTTGATGGCGTTGATGCGTCGTAATTGTGAGAGTTGCGATCAATTTGCATCGTGTATTTACCCTAATCTGGCGTTACCAGTTACAATATGCACGTCCATATGAATAAGGGAAAAACGATGAAAGCAGTTTGGTTAGCTGCCGGTGCAATGGCACTGAGCGGATGTTCTGCAATGAATTCAGCAAATGATGTATCTCGCCCATCAGCAGAGATGTTTCCAGAAATGGAGAACATGACAAAGCATGTTTTCTATGTAGATCCAGCAATCAACGAAGCAGATAAGCGCGTAGAGCTGGTGGTTGGTAAAATGATGGAAACAGACTGTAACCGTGTATCTTTAGGCGGCTCTGTAACTGAACATACATTGGAAGGTTGGGGCTACACCTATTACCAAGTAGATTCTTCAGCGGGTGGTGCTATTTCAACGCTAATGGCTTGTCCTGAAGATATGGAGAAGGCAGAAACGTTCGTGCAAATGCCGACTCGTGACTTGTACCGTTACAACAGCAAGCTACCAGTCGTGGTTTACGCTCCAGCTGATTTGGATGTCGATATTCGCGTATGGGCTCCCGAAGAGTGATCTTGAAGCCTAGCAAAGCGGCTCTGATTTTAAGTGGCTTGTTAGTGTTAGCGGGTTGTTCATCGTCTGCGCCTGAATTCCAATATCAATGTAATGATGGTCAACAGTTCGCTGCTAGCTTTACGGAGGATGCAGCGCTGATCAAAGCCAACAACGGAAGCGTTATAGAGCTAAAACAGGTTCGCTCTGCTTCTGGCGCGAGGTACCTATCCGATGATCATATGTTGGTCCTTCACATCAAAGGTGACGAAGCCATTTTGCTCGTCAACGAGATATCTCAAAGTACTTGCCGCATTAAAAAGTAATCGCGTTAGTGAAAGGCTTGGTTCAGAGCCAAGCCTTTTTTCATGTGCCGTTTGAAGATGGGTTTAGCCTTAGAGAGCGAGTTTGTTGTTTCGTGTTCACAACCCCCTCCAGCTCCCCCTTGTATTGACATGGTTTGCTTGGCATTGAAGTTTCGCTTTTAAGGGGGAGGGCTTTTCTTTTATGTGGTTATTTTTGTGCCTTTGCCTTGCGGACTTTCTAGCTTTCGCAATTTCTAGCAGCGAATGCAGTTGGTCCCTCCCCTTTACCTGAGTGAGTTTTGTAGCCTCCGAAGTTAATTAGGAGGGGGGCCAATTTTGGACTAAGAAGACTCGAGATTGACAAGGCTGCAGTTGAGTACCTTAAAATCTTCATTCCGAGGAGCCTAGGCGACATCAGGAATCTCTTTTTGACGCGCTCAAACAGTTCTCATGTGTTTTGCTCTTCGAAGCTGAAACCAATGGACGCTAGGAAGGGGGCTCATAAAAATTAACAAAAAAAGGTTGGTACTAGGCCAACCCTTTCTGATGCTTAAGCATTCAATTGTTCCAACTGGATGCGTAAGTTTCTTAGCGACAACAGAGTTAAAGAGTAATTGTCTGATCAGTAAACTGAATTTTCTCTATATTTGATAGGATATTAGAGCCATCGCGGTTATCGATGCGATCGACGAGTTGAGTTCTGTTATTTCCTAATTTTTCTATTGTGTATTCAGTTTTTGGGCCATGTACTATGACGGTGTTTGACCCAGAGTTGCCAGTAATGGTGTTATCGTGATGGTTGATTTCAATATTGCTGTTTTTCGAACCTGACAGCGTCAATTTCGTCAGATATTGTGAATGATAGGTATAGGGTGTTGTAGCATCGAGGATCATCTTAAACGTCCCTTCAAACGAATCTGAGATATAAGCATCGTACGTTAACACTGGCGAGAAGATTTGCTCCGTGATGTACTGAGCGTTCGGATCATCAGTCACAAAGTCTTGACGGTGTTTAACGTTGTACATCCCCCACATACCAGCGCCATCGTATGCTCCCCAAAGTCCGTAATAGCTATCAATCACCGCTGCGAAATATTCTTGATCTACACTGACTTCTTGTTGCCATTCTTCTAATGTCTCAGCGGATGGATTATAGGCGTTGTGCAACGACTGCTTTTGAATTGCGTTTAACTCTCTCTGGAACTCGGGTAAAGCAGTAACACCACCCTCGGGAGCATTGAGTACTCCGATGCCGTAATCGTGTACCAAGTGAAGAATCTCTTCATAAGAAGCATCGCGGTGGTTCGCAAAATCTTGGTTCACGTACCAAGCTCCTCCCTCGACTTGGATTTCCTCTTCAAACAATGGTTGTCCATCTAAGTCATCGTTGTATTTTGGCTCGTCGTGATAGTTCATCAGTTTAAGAATGGCACCATTGTTTGCCATCGTGTTTGCGATCTTGAGTTTTTGTTCGACTGTTCCGTATTTGCTGCCTTCGATGGGTGTTAGGTAGTGATTCAAGACATTGACGGCTTTGACTATCTGATAATTTGATAATCGATTCATGATCAATATATGGATTGATTTTCCGTTCGGCGCCTTGACCGAAACATATCGGTTGTAACCCGCTTTTGAGTAAGCAGAAAATTGACTTGGAACAGGTTCAACCTTGATGCCATGAACAACAGAAGAGGATGGTCCAGTAGTAGGGGGAGTTGTTGGCGTCGTATTGTCTGAGCTGTTACAGCCGGAAAGTAATATGGTTGAAGCTAAAATGGTGAGAGGTATTGTTTTCATCATTAGTCTCGCTTTTTTACATTGAACCACCAATGTAATTGAACGTCGTTTTATTTTGTTTGATAGCGAGTGGTATTGGACAGTTCAATACAATCTCTTACAAGGTATGAGGAGAGAAGGTTATGAGAAGCAGATTCACTAACATGTGCCAACAAAAAAGGGTTGGCACTAGGCCAACCCTTTTTCATTCTTAGACGTTTAATTATTCGTAATCAGACGCGTAAGTTTCTTCGTAAGTGTGTGAGTAAAGCTCGAACAAGTTACCAAACGGGTCTTCCATGTAGATCATTTGAGCTTGTTTGCTGTCGTCTTCTGGGTGGTATCGCATGATGTCCATGCGAGCTTTACCACCAAACTCTTCAATACGTTTGATTGTGTGTGGGAACTGCTCTTTCGCTACTTGTAGACAGAAGTGGAAGATGCCTAGACGAGAGAAATCTACTTCGTGACGCTCTTGACGCTCTTTCATTTCAAACAGCTCAACACCGATGCCGTCAGATGTCACAAGGTGAGCGATGTTGAAGCCTTTAAAGCCTTCACCGAATACGGCTATACACATACGACCGATTGCCGATTCGCGCTCTTCGATAACTTCTGTGTTGTTCATTACGATGCGAAGACCAAGCGCTTTAGTGTAGAACTCTACTGCTTTGTCCATATCGCCAACCATGATGCCTACGTGATTCATTTTCATAATTCTGCTCCAAAAACTGTGATGATTAATTCGTGTTTCGTTTCGATGGAGGAGAGTATATGGAGAATTTCTGATTACATGAAATTATCAATAATTTTCAAAATAATAACTTTTTGTTATTAACATCTCTTAGGCATCACTCGTTTTATTTTTAGTTAGGCATAAGACTGACTGACGATGAGCTCTCTTAGCCATTTATGGCTTGGGTCGTTATCAAGCTGTTTGTTCCAGAGCAAGAAGAATGCCCCAGGCTCTAGTTCGAATGGTAGCGGTTTGATGACAATATCAGAGGCTTCCTCAAAGATGCGGATGCATCTATACGGGTAGGTGAGTAATAAGTCACTTTTTTCGCAGAGTTTTATCGCACTGGATACGTCAGACATGTTGACGGCATTATTGATATGAAGACGCTGCATTTCTAGTACTTCATGCAATAACCAACGAGAAATCCCCCCGGTGATCACTAGAATGTGTCGGTACTTTAAAAAAGTGTCGAGGCTCCACTCCTCCTCTAATGCTGGATGTCCTTTTCTCATAATACACACAGGAGTATCACGCATTAATTCCGTATAGCTAAGCGAATCAGGTATCGTCTCCACGTGCTTTTTAGCACGGCTGTCGAACTCAAAAATGCCCACCCCAAAATCGACCTCTCTTCTCTGCAGTCGTGCGATACTATTGCTGCTCCAATCATTACTCTTGAGAGTGATGTTAGGCGCACAAGATAAAGCTTGAGGTAGAAAACGTGGATAGATGGTAGTGTAAGCCGTTTCGATCAGATCGATATGGAAAACACGTGTTGAGTTTTCTGGATCGAACTCCTCAGGTTCACAAAGCTGATCAATTTGCATCAGGATTTGTTGCAGCTTGCTTTCTAATGCCAACGCTTTTGGGGTCGGCAATAAACCTTTGGATTCTCGCTCGAATAAGGGGTCATCAAACTCCTGGCGCAATTTAGTAAGCTGTTTACTGACGGCCGATTGAGATAAGAATAGCTTTTCTGCGGTTCTGCTCACGCTGCGCTCTTGCAGTAAAACGTACAGACAAATCAGCAGGTTCATATCATTTTTGATTAAGTGGGATAGATTTATCATGATATTCCTATCATTCAACTTACAAATTGAGGGGTATGAATAGAAACTATATCACTTAATTGAATTGAGCCAGAAATACTGGCTCGTTGCCCACTTAATGAATCAAACTGTTGAGGTATTGGCTAAGCTCTTTCCTAATCTCTAGCTCTGCTTCTGACAGGTATTTCGGTATGTGTTTATCAACCACGGCAGTGTTTTGTTCGCGAGCAGAGTTTCACAAGTCAATCAGCTAACGCTTCAATCGCTTGCTGCACCGACACAAAATGGATTTTGATGATGCAGCGCTGTGCTTGAGCAAACTCGTGTTTTTGAATCAGCTCTGTCACTTGCTGCACGTTCAATGTTTGTGGCAATAGGCCTAATTCCACCGTGTTATGGCTACCCGTTTTTAATGCAAAGCAGTGGCCTTGTGTATCAATCACAATGTCATCCTGACCCCAAATCAAGGCTTGGCATTCGGCGTTTAACTGCTCTGGCGAAGCCAAATACACCAGTTCGTCGTCACCATCGAGTTTGAGTAAACAAGGCCATGTGATCATTGCGTTACCTTAATATTGGAGTAGGTCATTTGAAGTCGTCTACGCTAAATAAGCGACGTAAGGCAAGTACGATACACAAAGCCTTAAGAGAGCAAAAGGCTTTGTGCCTTGCTGTGTATTTAAGAGCTTTAGCTTCGCGTTTATAGAGAGAGGCTAGGCGTACTTGCCAATGATGCCGAGCAAGTCTTCCACTTGATGCGCCACATAATCGGGCTGGGCGTCCCAGTGCTCTGGTTGAGCGCCGCTGTACGCCGCTGCTACGGCAATCACTTTGCAGCTGCCACCCAAGTGATGCTCGATATTACGTGCAAACTGCGTGTCTGCCTCGTGGTCACCAATGTACATCAGCAGTTGTTTATCAGAGTGCCCAAAGATGGACTCGATGCATTTAATGCCGCCAAAAGGGTCCGGTTTTTGATGCCTATTAGATACATCATCGTAGCCCACGATAGCTTTAAACGGTGCATTGATTTGGTTGGCGCTGAGTACGTTACGAATGTTGGATTGCGAGTTCTGAGAGCAGACGCCGTGTGGCAGGTGTTCGAACGCGTTCACTACCTCGGTAATGCCACTGAATAGATTCACTGGTGTTTGGTTTTGCTCTTGGTGCTCAGCCCACATGGTGCCCGCGATGAGCATCTCATCATGGGACAGACCATAGTAGTTTACGTACAGATCTTGCCAGTTTTTCGCCCCGTGATTGGCATGATGGTAATCTGCTTCACTGCGTAGGTATTTCGGTAAGTTATCTCCGGTTAGATGCGGTGCTACAACGGACAATATCGCTTTGGTGATGTCGATATTTTTCGGAACAGAATTTACTAGGGTGCCATCGTAATCCCACAATACGGCGTCTAACTTCATGCAAAACCTTTTGATACAGCGAAGGGTGAGTAGGTTTAAATCTTGCCAGTCTTAGTGGGGAGATAATCAGATCTTGCTCATGTTTTCATAAGCTTGCTTTGAATCGCTTGGAAGGGAGGGAACAAGCGAGAGAATAACAAAAAGCCAGCAAGGTGATGGTTGCTGGCTTTCTAGTGCATGCTGCGTTATACAAGGCGTTAAGCGATATGCGACATCTCATTTAGAGTGAAGGTATCTACCGCGCCTTCAGTTGCTTTCATGTATTGCGCTAGGTGCTCGTTGTCCATGTGCGTGCGCCATAGTTCACGTGATTCCCAGTTTTCGTAGAAAGTGAAATGCGCTGGGTTTTCGTTATCTTGGTGAAGGTCGTAGTTGATGCAACCTTCTTCGGCACGAGTGACATCAATCAGTTTCAGTAGCTCGGCTTTTACCAATTCTACTTGGTCTGCTTTGGCGATGATGTTAGCGACGATAGTCAATTTAGCCATGATGGAAATCCTCTGTTGATCGTGATGTATCGTGTTGACGAGGTAAAGATTAGTCGCGAATCACCAAATGATAAACAGCACAATGATTGATTTATTATCAAATATAAATTGATAATCGAACTTCAATCTTGTGCTAGCTGTGTTTAAAAACTGGACCCCGGCTGTTGTAAGAATTCCACTTCTTCTGCGGTGCTATCACGGCCTAAAATCGCATTGCGGTGTGGGTAGCGACCAAAGCGATCGATGATCACTTTATGCTTTAGTTCGAACTCGTAATTCGATTCTCGCCCCAGTGCTTTGAATAGCTTCTCTGCCTCTTCATGAATCCGCTTAGATTCACTGTGCATAAATGGCATGTACAAAAAGCTGCGTTCAACGTCCGTCAATTCTTGGTCTAAGCCTAGACGAATTGCCTCTTGCGCCAAGGCAAGCGCAAGAGCATCTTGAGCAAAAGCTTTTGGCGTATTGCGGTAAACGTTGCGAGAGAATTGGTCGAGCACGATGATCTCCCCCAGACGGCCTTGCGCTGTGTCTCGCCAGCCAAACAACTCAGATTGAGCGGCTTGTTCTAAGGTAGTGAGAAAGCGTGTTTCGATTTGTTTATCGACGTCGGCATTACTCACAAACCAGTCTTTTGGTTCCAGTTCTTCAAACCAGAAAGTCAGGATATCTTGGTACATGGTTGCTTCCCTGATAGAAAAAGAGCTAGGAGTATATAATACCCCCAGCTCTTGGTTTGGCTTATCGACCGTAAGTCTCTTGGATGTATCGCTCAAACTGCTCACACATCTGCTCGTCTGAGACCGTATTGCTCGCAAGCTCTTTGCTGCCATCCACCACTTTGATGCTGGCATTTAAAGACGCTACCGGAGCACGTTCACGAGTTTGCAGCGAAGCAATCTTCTTCTGTTGTACGTCCCATGCTTGTTCTGGCGATAGGTTACACACGTCAGCTAGATACTTAGCGTTAAAGCCCTCACCCGTTAGGCTAACGATAGTCTCGTTGTGCGATAGATGGTTACCCGCATTCCAGTAATGTTTCGCCAGTAGCGGACCAATCTCTGGGTTGTCAGTCAGGTAGCCAAACTTCTCGAGGAAGTAAGCGCGGGTCTGATAAACCGCCATGTGTGCTAGCAAGTAACCGTGGTAGGCACACGCTGCTTCATCAGACAGAAGGTGTGGAATTGCCATCAATGGGCGTGGGCTGCATTCCAAACCAAGAATTTGCTTTTCACAATCGCGAGCCAGCTTAGTGATGCGCTCTGGCGTCAGCTCTTCATCGCTTAATTGGTAAAGCGCACGTTCAAAATACGGCACAACCAAAATGCTGCGTTCTTCGTACGCTTTGAATGGCTGACGGCTGTTGATCATCGCTTGAATGATCTCATCTGGTACTGGGTTACCTTCTACGTCCAACGCGTATTGTTTGAGCCAATCGGCATCGGTCAGCAGGCTGTCACAGAACATGGATTGTGTTTCAGCGTATGCCATAGAAGTTGGTGCGAACTCTTGAGAGAAACACGGCGCGTTCATCTTCACGTTAGCGAAGTGCGCAGCGTGACCGCCTTCGTGGAACAGGGTATTGATGCCATCGTAGCCACTGCCAACTTGGTCTGGTTTAGCGTTACTGGTGAAGTTCACCTGCGCGGCAACCCATTCTCCTTGGTTGTAGAACGATGGGATAGGACCATGACAGAAACCGTTCGGGTATTTGCCTTTACGATCAAGCAGGTCTAGCGTCAGCTCTGCGCCAGAGTATTCGATGTTAAGACGACCGAACGATTCCACCCAGCGACGTAGCGACTTTGAGAACGGTACGTACGGGTCAAGGTCACGCATGACATCACCCGCGAACGAGTACACAAAGTTGTAGCCAGTCAGTGCGCTTTGACCTTTCTGCTCAGCAAGGTTTGCCAAGCTGTTTAGGTGAGCATCGCGCGTGCGCTGTTCAAAGTCATCTAAGATGCTGAACAGTTGCTCTGAGCTCATCTTTTCAGTCTTCTTCACTGAGTAATCAAAGAAGGTTTCGTAGCCCAAAGAACGTGCGAATTGATTACGCAGTTTGATCAGCTCAATAAAGCCGTTTTGCAGCAACCATTGCTCAAGGTCGAGCAGCGTTTGGTGCGCGGACTGACGCACTTCTTCGTGATTATTGGCGCGAATGGTCGACGACAATACTGGCAAAGAGCCCTCGGTTTGTTCACCGTTTTCATTGGTAAACGTCAGAACGTGGTTTTGCTTTTTCTCGAACAACTCGGCTTCAAATGCAATCAGAGCATTCTTTTGTGCTTGAGCTTGCTCGCCTTCAATCGCATGCGATTCAAACGTTGCTAACCAGCCTTGCAGACCAATTTGCGTTTGTTGCTTCTCTTGTGGATCAGCGATTGTTTCAGTCGCTTCAAGTTGTGCTTTGATAGCTGAGATTTGCTCGGCGTTGCTTAAGAAATTGGTCCAAGCGGTTTGTGCTTTTGTCGAACCATCGTGGTCGTCACTGATGCCCATGTAGGTTTCCCAAAAGAAATATTCTTTGGTGCGATGGATAGCGAGGTAACGTTGGTTTAGGTCGTTTAGGTATTCCGTTGCAGTCATTTTGATCCTTCAAATGTTTGCTTTATTGAGGTTTTTATCGTCATTGATTATGGCACGCATAAGTAGCAGAAAGGAATGCGAAATCCATTTGCCATGTTTATGGCTTGTAAACAGGAATTTACCGCACTTTTTACATGTGCAGACGTCAGTCACAAAATTTTTCCGTTTTTGATTAGTAATGGCCGTTCTCTATTTATAAAATTCGGTCTTTCGCAGTGGTGCTGAAAGTAAGGAAAACAATAATGAAAACAAGAATCGCAGCTCTAACAATGGGGTTAACCTTGGTGGGATGTTCAGCGACAACACCAACCAATGACCAAGTTTTTAATATCGAGGAAAACTGCGCCGTCATTATGAGTGAAGGAGTGACGCCAGAAGAACGTTGGAGCGCCTACAATAAGCTTATCGAAAGTTATGGCGACCATTATGTATCTGATAAGAACCGCTTGGAATTGGCTCGATGGAACTCATTTCGCCAAAAACTGATTCGTGATGAGAGCCACCAATTACTCAAAGAATTTATTGAAGTGAGTGACTGGGGCTGCGCAAATGGCAATTACCTTGAAGAGATGTACTTGTTTGTGAAGGAAACACAAGCGAGCAAATCAGAGTAAGACCTGCACCTTACTCGTCTTCATCCGATTCTTGATGCTGATTGATCTCTTTACCACACCCTAAACATTGGTTTGAGAGGTCGGTTGGCATCATGATGATCAAACCACAATGAGGGCATAAATCGCCTTGGTCGTATCGTCGCATT
The DNA here is from genome assembly GCF_030248515.1 of Vibrio sp. D401a. NCBI lineage: Bacteria > Pseudomonadati > Pseudomonadota > Gammaproteobacteria > Vibrionales > Vibrionaceae > Vibrio > Vibrio sp. D401a. The sequence goes on from NZ_JAHGAI010000045.1 coordinate 102,875, forward strand.
GTTCATCTTCTTATTATACGGTCTTTTGTTCTGTAATTTTAAACCAACCCCACAGAAATTACGACATCAACAGCAAACTAAACCAATTTGCATATACTCAATGTGTTAGCGAATACAACGGAAGGTGTCATGTTAACTCCTCATAGACTGATTCTTGGTGCTGCGTTGCTGCCTGTATTTAGCGCGTGGGTGAATGCTGCTGAGCAAACCGCAGACGTGGTGTACATCAACGCTGGTATTTATGGTCACCCAAAAGCAGACGCTGTCGCCGTGCATGATGGACGGATTGCTTTTGTTGGTGATAAAGCCAAGGCACAAATGTGGGTTGGTGAAGGCACGGAAGTGGTGGATTTGACTGATACCTACTTGTTGCCGGGTTTTGTCGATAACCACAATCATGTGTTTGAGGCGGCTTCCGAAGCAGGCGGTACGTGCTTATTGCAAGCTGGCACCTTGTTGGATGAGCAAATCCCCCAACTGCAAGACTGTAAAGAGTTTGTCCAAGATGGCGAATGGTTGATGGGGTACGGTTTTACGCTTGAAACGACCTTGTCAGAAGAAAACCAGCGCACGCCTTTGGAAGTGATCGATGAGGTATTTCCTGAGACGCCGGTGGTGTTAATGGAGCAAACCTCTCACTCGATGTGGGTTAACTCGGCTGCGCTGAAAGCGGCGAACATTGATAAAAGCACACCCGATCCACAAGGCGGTCGTATTCTCAAAGATCCGGATACCGGCGAGTTGAATGGCATCTTGCTCGATAACGCGGGTGATTTAGTGATGGGACTGGCTTGGAACAGCATGAGTGCGCAATTTGCGGTGAGCTACCAAGGTTTGTTGACCGGATTAGAAGAAGCTGCGCTCTACGGCATTACCACAATTGGTGATGGGCGAATGTACTGGAAGCGAGGTTGGTATGAAGTATGGAAAGAGAGTGAAAAACGAGGCGATTTGACCGCTCGGGTCTCTTTGCGACCATGGATCTATCCGACTGACAGCATGGACTCTCAGCTGTCGTATTTGAAAGGCATTCAGTCCGACGATACTTCTCGCTTGCTGCTGGTGAACCAAGTCAAAATGTACAGTGATGGCATCTTCATCAATGGTACAGCAAAAACCCTTGCGCCTTATCTTGATACTTACCTGCCAGATTCTCCTTATGGGCTGAATTACATTTCGCCACAAGCGATGCCTGAATGGCTAAGCAAGCTCGATAAACTGGGTTATAGCGCTCATATTCATGCTATCGGTGACGGTGGTATTCGTGAATCACTCGATGCAATTGAGAAGGTGCGCAGTCAGGGCAATCAGCGACGTTACACTTTGACGCATGTCGAGTTGGTAAACAGCAAAGACGTGCCAAGGTTCGCCAAGTTAGGTGTCACGGCAGACTTTCAAGTCGGTTCCGATTATGTGGCTTATCACGATCACCAATGGGCAGAAGCCTTCTTAGGCGCTAAGCGAGCCAGAGCCTTGATGAACCTGCGTGCGCTTTACAATGCCAAAGCTAACGTGACGTTAAGCAGCGATTGGAATGTGCATGATTTGAGCCCATTGGTTGGCATCTCCAATAGTTTGGTGATGGGCGAAACCGGATTGCCAAACGTCTCAGCTGCGATTGATGCCTACACGATTCATCCGGCTTACAGCTTGGGTTTAGAAAAGGAAATTGGCTCAATCGATATCGGGAAATCGGCAGACTTTGCTGTATTGGATCAAGACATCACCCAACTGAAAGCGGAAGACATCGCCCAAGCTCGCGTCCTCATGACGGTGTTGAGAGGGGAAGTGGTCTACGAGCAACTAGATGATGAATAAGCCGAGCGATGACTCACTCGGCTGAAAGGTAATTGTCTTGTTGAAACGTATTTAGAGACTATTGCTCAGGGTATTCGCCCATACCTTGCGTTTGCCCTTCTGCTTTCCAATGCTCGCCTGGATCAAAGGCTTCATCGCATAGATCAACGGTGTAGCCCATTTCGGTAATTTCTTTCAGGGTGAGGTTGTCAGCAATTTTGGCAATGTCGCCCGCCTTGTTCCGCAGTTCCATGGTTTCCCTCCGGTCACTGTTTGGTTGTCGGTTCAAGTCGCGCCAAGCATAAAAACTTGGGTGGCTCGGTTATAAGTATAAGCAGTGATGAAGGACTTTTTGGGTTAATAGCCATAATTTATTTAAGGTTAATTGGTCGGTATAACACTTTGGCGTCGATACCAGTTCAATATCATGGCGATAGAAGAAAAAGTGTGATTTATTGACGCCTCAATCGTGGAGATTTTAGGAACGGAAATGGTGATTCTCGACCACACACTCGCGCAGCAAATTGTCGATCGCACCATGTCGATCATTGGTCATAACATCAATGTGATGAACGCGGCAGGAACCATTATTGGCAGCGGCGATGCTGAGCGTATTGGTCAAAAGCACGATGGTGCAGTGCTGGCGCTGAATCATGGTGACTCGTTAGAATTGGATGAGCAAAGTTGCCAATCATTGCAAGGCGTGAAACCGGGCATCAATATGCTGCTGCACTTTAAAGGTGAAGTGGTTGGCGTGGTGGGCGTCACTGGCAACCCTGAACACATCCGAGCGTTCGCTCAGTTAGTGAAGATGACTGCGGAACTGACAATCGAACAAGCCTCGCTGGTGGAGCAATTGCAATGGGATCGCCGCCATCAAGAAGAGTTTGTTTCAGCATGGTTGAACCAACAGCTTGGCGATTCTGAGTTGCACGATTGGGCGCAGCGCCTTTCCATCGATTTAGCAACACCACGAGTTGCTGTCGTAATTGAGCTTAAGGCAGAGAGTGCTCCCGTTAGTTTGAACAGCGTACGCAACCTAGTTGACGTGCTGTATCGCTCTGAAGATAAGCCGTTGGTGGCGATCATGTCGATGAATGAAATTGTCGTTCTAAAGCCTTTACGTTCCTCTTCGAATAGCGACCAAAGTGTGCTGGAAAGCATTCAGCGCCGCTTAAGGGCCAATCAAATTGATGATGTCCGCTTCGCGATTGGGCAACGTTTTGATGGCGCACAACAGCTTCCTCTTTCCTACCTGAGTGCCAAGCAGGTGCTTACTGTAGGTCGTCGCTCTCATCCAGAACAAACCATGCTGAGCTTTTCTGAATACCGCTTACCTGTGTTACTCGCCCCTTTAGCCGACTCTTGGCAAGGTGAACAACTCGCTCAAGCGATGGCTACTTTGCTTTCGGCAGACAAATCTGGGCAGTTGATAAAAACCTTAGAGGCGTATTTTCAAGCCAATGGTAACGCCAATGACTGTGCTAAGGCTCTGTATATTCATAGAAATACCTTGAGATATCGTCTGGATAGAATCAGTGAAGTGACGGGCATTTCGACGCAAGATTTTACGGGATTGACCGAGCTGTATATCGCAAGCCAGTTAAGAAAGCTAAATTAGCCAATTGTGCAAATGCACAAAATAATTCAAGCATAGTCAGTATTGTTTGGATGTTTGACTAAAGAATATGCCAAGTTTTTAAGTGAGAATAGCCACATTGATGACCTGCGACTTGTCGCTCGCAGCGTGCTGTTTTCAGGAGAATGAAATGAAAGTTGTGATTGCCCCAGATTCGTTTAAAGAGAGTTTGACCGCCAAACAGGTGAGTGAGGCGATCAAGACCGGTTTGTCTCGAGTTTGGCAAGATGCAGAATTTGTCACGGTACCTGTTGCTGATGGCGGTGAAGGGACAGTTCAATCTTTGATTGATGCGACTGAGGGTGAGCAGGTTTTCGTGACCGTAAAAGGCCCACTTGGCAATGATGTTGAGGCGTTTTACGGCATTCTAGGTGACGGTGAAACCGCAGTGATCGAAATGGCAGAGGCGAGTGGTTTACACCTTGTGCCAAGTGAGCAACGTGACCCGAAAAACACCAGCAGCTTTGGTACTGGTCAGTTAATTCTGAATGCGCTTGATCGCGGTATTCAACGCTTGATCATCGGCTTGGGTGGCAGCGCAACTAATGACGGCGGCACGGGTATGTTGGCGGCGTTGGGTGTTAAGTTTCTGGACAATGCTGGTCAGCCAATCACTCCTAACGGTGGCGGCTTAGTTGAGCTAGCAAGCATTGATGTATCTGGTCTCGACGCTCGCTTAGCGGACTGCGAAGTGCTGGTAGCATGCGATGTGGACAACCCATTGTGTGGCGAGAAAGGTGCATCAGCGATTTTTGGTCCACAGAAGGGCGCGACGCCGGCGGATGTTGAGCTGTTAGATTCTGCTCTAAGCAAATACGGTGAACTGACAGAGCAAGTGACAGGCAAGCATGTGCTGACTCAAAAAGGCGCAGGAGCCGCCGGTGGTATGGGCGCGGCGTTACTTGGTTACCTACCTGCACGACTGAAGCCGGGTATTGAGATTGTGCTAGACACCGTAAAGCTCGCAGAGCACGTAGCAGACGCTGATATTGTCTTCACTGGTGAAGGCCGTATTGATCACCAAACTGTGCATGGCAAGACACCAATGGGTGTGGCTAAAGTGGCGAAAGAGTATGGTTTGCCTGTCATTGCCCTAGCAGGCTGCACAGGTGATAACTTCCAAGCAGTCTACGAGTGTGGCATTGACGCGGTATTTGTATGTGTACCACGCGCAATGAACTTGCCAGAAGCTTTGGAAGAGGCAGATGTGAACCTTGCTAACTTGGCTGAAAACGTAGCCAGATTGTGGCAATTACCTCGCTAAAACTCCGTGTTTGGTTGAGCAGATAGCTCAGAGAACTCATATCAAAGCCTCCCAATTGCGGAGGCTTTGTTGTTTCTGGTGCTGAATGTTTGGAACGGAATGCTTGGAACGAAATGTCTGGAGTGACTATTTGGCGTGTTGAGCAATCAGTGTTGCTAGCGTTTCCATTGCAGGGAGCCAGTTTTTCTCCGCTCCAAAGTTCGCCACGCTAAGACGAATGCAGTTTTGATACTGTCCCTGAGTGCCAAATACCGAGCCGGGCAGAATACTGATTTTGTGTTCGTTACAGGCTTGATAAAGCGCATAGCTGTCAGTCTTGGGTGGCAAGCGTAACCAAAGCAAGAATGAACCTTGTACTGCATTGATTTGGTAGCGGTTTTTGAGTTCAAAGTGTGCATCCAAACATTGGTTGAGCATCTGCAAATATCGTCTCACGTTGGATTGGTAAACACGGCACATACGCGCAGTGTGAGTTCGGTACTTACCTGAGGTTAGGAAAGTGCCCACCGCTGATTGCATCAAGTTCAAACTGCCCATATTTTCACATAACAGGTATTGCTCGACTTGAGCGCGATAACGTCCCGCTAGCATCCAACCAATACGAAGGCGTGAATCGAGCGTTTTCGACAAGGAGTTGACGTAAATCACCCTTTGTTTCTTGTCCAATTTGCGCAAGCTTGGCAAGGGTTCGTCGTAACTCAATGCGCCAAACACGTCATCTTCAATGATTGGAATATCTCCAGAAACCTTAAGCAGTCGCTCACGTCTTTCAAGGGGCATCATCGAGCCTGTTGGGTTGGTGAAGTTTGGCGTGACAACAATGACTTTGATCTCCCACGTTGCCATGGCTATTTCTAGCGCGTCTGGATCCATACCATCACGAGGACAACTAGGGATCTCGACCACCTGCAAACCGAGGGATTCGAGCATCAACAAGTTACCGAAATAGCAGGGCGATTCCACCGCAACAATGTCTCCAGTCTGTGTTGTTGCTCTAAGGGCAAGACTGATCGCTTGCTGTGCACCATGAGTGACCAAAAGATCATCCACGTTTGCAGGCGTTCCCAGATCTTGGGTGATCTTCGCCAGTTGTTTTACCAACAAGTCATCACCCGGCGGCAGCTGGTAATGGCTGGAAATATGGCTTTGTTGGCGACTCTGACGGCCAATTTCGGCATACAGGCTTTTGATGGCTGGTGCGTCAATGTTTGGGTGTGCTGAGCCGGTCGGAAGCAGCTCTTGATACTCGGGGTAGGTGAGGATTTGTTTGCACACCGAGAGCAAATCCACGCGTGTAGGCTTAGCGATCTTGGCTTCATGTTGCTCAGTTGGCTTTACTCGATAACCAGATTTTGGCACCGAGTAAACCATGCTTTGTGCTTCTAGTTCCTGATAAGCGCGGATCACCGTGTTCTTGCTTACCTTTAGTTCCGTGCTTAATTGACGGATGGAAGGCAACTTGTCGTTCGGCTGATAAACCCTATTGCTGATCGCTTGTTTGAGATACTTCTCGACGATCACATACTTATTGGCATCAAGTGTACTTGCTAAATCTGTACCCATAAAAATACTTCCATCTGTCACTTTTTGAAAACACTGTACCTAACTACATTAGCAACATTCGAGATTAAAAACATTCAAGATTTAAAAGTAAGTAGAGTGAGGGCGAATCATGTTAATCAGAGCCATTCCTTTTGTGTTCGTGATCCTTTGGGCTTCTGGATTTGTTGGTGCGCGATTTGGTTTGCAATACGCCGAGCCTGCGACCTTGTTGTCGATTCGCATGGCGTTTAATGTCCTGCTGTTTCTGGTGATTGTTGCCTTTCTGCGCCGTCGTATTCCAGCGGGAAAAGACTTTTGGCACAGCTGCGTTGTCGGAATATTGATTCACGGCTTTTACCTAGGCGGGACGTACTTCGCCATCAGTTTGGGAATGCCGGCGGGCTTAAGCTCACTACTAGTCGGGATACAACCTATTTTAACTGCGGTCTTGCTGGTGGCGTTCGCTTCTGAGCAGTTCAAATCATCACAGTGGATTGGTCTTTCATTGGGTTTTGTCGGCATTGCTATGGTGCTCATGGGCAAGATGGAGTGGCAATCCGACTTGCACAAAACCTTAGCGATTGGTGTGTGCTTGTTGTCTCTGTTTGGTATTACCCTTGGCACTTTGTATCAAAAGAAATATTGCCAACAAGTGGATATGGTAGGCGGCGCGACCGTGCAGTATTTAGCGGCGTTGGCCATGTTCCTTCCAATCGCAATGCAGTTTGAAACCATGCAGGTGCAATGGACGACGGAGTTCATTCTCACCTTAATCTGGCTTGTGGTCGTGCTGTCTTGTGTGGCGATTCTGTTGCTGCTGTACATGGTGAAAAATGGTGCGGCATCGAGTGTTGCCTCGGTGTTCTACCTTGTGCCTCCGACCACGGCGATCCAAGCTTGGTTGGCCTTCGGTGAGTCGTTTGATTGGATGGGTATTGTTGGCTTTGGGTTGGCTGCTACAGCGGTTTACTTAGTGGTGAAAAAGCCAGAATTTTCGATGCTTAAATCAAAGGCTACAAAGCAGAAACGTAAAATATACCTAAATTAGGTAGGGACATTTGCGTGCCAGAGAGTACAATCCGGCTCCTTACATGTTTGTGGAGTCGGATGATGACCGTCAAGCCAGATCGAATGAGCGCGATGCGCAATATCATTGAACAAGTTAAAGCAGAGCTGCCTCTTTATGAGTCAGAGACCTTTGTTTGTGGCCCTGAGGGTAAATGTATCGGTTGCCCTAAGAAGCTGTTAGAAATGGTGGATACCGAGCTGAGCTATTGGGAGTCGGCAATGGATCGAGGTATTACCCCTCAGTTTGATGAAATCCGTCGCTTTGGCAAAATGTGCACCAGCGTGCGCCGAGGCTTAATCCGTAATAACGTGCCTTTGTTGAATACGTGAACAACACTTTTTCGACATCATCTAAGCTACCTTGTTTTTATCAACTCATCGATGAATAAAGACAAGGAGCATCTATGCGTAAACTCTTTTTCTCGGTTGCTTTCTTATTGTTTGCTACCAGTACTGGATTTGCTGGATACAAATGGTTTACCGATAACCAATATGGTGAAGCCGATCTTACGGTAGGTAAACAACGTTTTGAATCCTATTGCATTTCTTGTCATGGTGACAAAGGTCATGGGGATGGACTCGCTGCTAACGCACTGAATATTAAACCCGATAATATTTATGCCGAGTTATTGAATCCATTCGGCACAAAGGTGGAGCTGATAGATTCTGTTTTGGAAGGCGACAACGGCCAAGGCGGGGTAATGCCACCTTTCAAAGCTGTACTGAGCGAGAAAGAAGTTAATGATATTTTTGAGTATATTCGTTCATTAAACTCATAGTAGTAGCTGGTTGCACAGTAACCAGCTACTGGTTTAGTTTACAACTAAATCTCTGCGACCAACTTTTTTAGCAAGCGAAGCATCTCTTTTTGCTCTGCTGGCTCTAGCGGACTCATCAGCTCTTTATTAACAGCCAGTGGGATTGGCACCAAGGTTTCTTTAAGGCTTCGTCCTTCTTCCGTTAGATAAATACGGAACGAGCGGCGGCTGTTTGGATCGGGATGGCGCTCTACCAAACCCAACTTCTCCAACTTGTCTAAGGTACGAGTCGTGGTCGAGTTTTCTACCTTAGATTTCGCGGCGATATCGCGCTGTGTCACGCCTTCTTCTTCCCACAAACACATCATGGTCGGCCAAAGTGCAACGGTAAGTCCGTGCTTTTTGAGCTCGGCTTCAAATTGTTTCGCTGCATCGTGTGCAACGACATTGATCATCCAGCCAAAGCTGTCTTGTCTGTCAAACTGTTCGCTCATTTTCTTACTCTTATGATAAAGCAACGATTGCCATGGTAACCAATGTTGCAGCAACTAGCACCCCTAAAGCACGGCTTTGCGGCGCGAGATAGACAATTTTCTGTTCCGTGATGAGTGCCTGCTTGTTCATTTGGGGTTGTTTACCTGTGATCATCGCTTTCAACAAGGGTTTACCTCTTAGTTTATAGAAAAGGATCGCACCAACATGTAAGGCGATCAGTAAAGGCAAAAGATCGGCCAAGGTCAGGTGTAACCACTCAATCCCTACAAATACGTTGTCGTTAAGCCAAACATCGGAATATGGCCACGTATCGAATAAGCCGCCAAGCGCCATTCCAGAGATACATTGAAGCAGCAATGTCGTCAGTAGTGCTGCCACCATCCAGCCGCCAGCAGGGTTATGACCCACAGTCGCCGCCGATTTACCTTTTAAGTAAGTAATGACACCTTTTGGCGAGCGGAGAAACTGTCGAAACAAACTGGTTTCGCTGCCGATAACTCCCCAAGTTAATCGCCATAACAACAAAGTGAATAACGCTAATCCCAATTGAACATGAGGCCCATTGCCAGACAACCCAGATGCCATCAAGGCTATAAACAGTAGGGCTTGAGCCCAGTGATAAAGTCGCGTTGCTAAATCCCAAATTTTCATAATTACCTCGATCTTTTCTCGGTGTGATGATCTTCTTTACGGTAATTTACACAACAATAGTTGCGCACGCAATGATTGTTGTGTAAATTTATTTGCAACCACACTGCAAGAACGAAAAACCAGGAGAACGAAATGAAAAAGACATTGGCACTGATTGCACTTTTACCGACCATCTTTGTATCAACTACAGTGTTTGCCCAAGACTTCAGCGCTCAAATTGAATCGCGTCAGAATGCATTTGAGCAAATAGAGTCCCTGTCGAAACAAGCCAGTAAGACATTGAAAGGCAGCAATACCGATTGGCTCGCGCTAGAACAGATTGGTGTTGAACTCACTCGCCACAGCGCACAACTGCAACAAGCGTTTCCAGAGGGAAGCCAAGTTGATAGCAAAGCGAAGAAAGAAGTGTGGAGCAAACCGGATAACTTCAATCGCTTGATGCTGCAAATGGATGAAGGGTTTGCACAGTTGTATCAAGCTGCGCAGAACCAACAAGTTTCATCGGCTGAGGCAGGACTTAAGCAAGCTCAGAGTACTTGCCGAAGCTGTCATCGTGCATACCGCAGTCGTTGGTAATCAAGCGATCCACAACATTGAATTTATATTGAAGCAAAAAAGAAAATCGTTAAGTGAAAGGTAACCTTATGAAAAAACTCATTCTATTAAGCACGCTGACTGTGGCTTCTCTCTAGCTTTGCTGCTGATTACTGTTCTAGCTATCAAGTAAGTTTACGATAGTGAATAGTTGTTTTAGGTGTGATCGTGTTGGTTGTAGGTCACATAGTTGGTGTTTTTGAATGGGATCACGAGTTTTAATATTGCTCGCGCAGTGACTCGTTAGTATGACTTTATCACACTCTCAATGAGAAGTAGCCTTTTCTACTCTTGCCCTTGAGTAGCCATAATGGTGGAAAAGCTAGTTTTCACCATTATGGTCAGATCAAATGAGAGCTCTAATATTCTCGCTTGCTATCATTTTCACTCCAATTATCCAGTTAGAGATTGTCCACTTTTTAGAAGGAGAGCAAATTGGAAATGAAACACAGTCTAATAGCTCGGTGGTTATAATAGTTTTAAAGAGTACTACCAAGGTAGTTCCGCCTTAAAAGATCACATTAATTACTTCAATTTGTTTATGTACGCTCTTACTTTTTACCGCTTTTCGGCAAGCAAAATATGACCGTGATGATGCAGAATAGGAAAGAGAGCCATTGAACTTCGGGACTCGGTAAGTGTAGGTGACTAATAATTAAATCTTCAAAGAAAGGTATTCTTGAGGGAACACCTGCCGTTTTTGTTCCGTTCTGAAAAATCGCCCAGAATTGCCCACCTAAGAACAAAAATAATAGAAATTTACCTAATAGAACTATGCCTTTTGATGGGATGTGATTTATTCGCCATAGTAAGTAGATTAGACAAAGAGATATAATAGCAAAGCCTATTATAGCAATCATTTTTGGACCTCTTCATATAACGAATACGCTGTAACACCGTCACTTAACGCTCCTACTCCTAATGATAGTCTGCTTGAGGCTTGATAACCCCTAAGATAATCCTCGGAACTGTACCTAAATAACTTAAATTGCTTGGCTTTTGGAGTAGAAGTCCAAGGCATTGGTTTTAAGTTAGGTTTGGCGGCTATTTGATAAGCCTCGGCGGCATTTTTAGCTGTGGTTGTTTTGGCTATAGCCCCATAAGCGGACAAGGCTAAATCTGTACCATAGTAGGCGATATCACCATGAGATTTTGAGTAACCCAAAGATTCAGCAGCATGTTGATAGCCTTCCCGAACTAACCCTGTGGCATTTTCATCACCATCCCAAAAATATTTGCCGTTTTCGTACATGTTATTTGTGCCATGAGCCATCATTATCCCACCGATTGAGCAAAGAGAAGTCGCAGAGTAATAACAGATCCCCGCGCCTGCTGCTACTTGCATGACACCTGCTATAAAACCAGCCCCTTTTTTGGCAATGAGGGCGCCTTGGTCCATTAAGCTTTGTCTTTCCTTTCGAAGCTCTTTAAATACCGTTTCTTTGCTTTTCTTACCATTCTTGAAGTCGTTCACTAGGCACTGTTCAAAACGATCAACATCGTGAACAAACTGCATCTTTAGACCGCCATTAGATATGTAGCGATGTGAGAGGGTGACGGCTTGCAAGGTTAGTCCTTTACCCGCTTTTTCTACTTCTCGAATGTCCCATGGTTCTGGCGCAGCTCGGTTTCTCATCCTAAGAATCTTTCCCACGTTTCATAACCTTCTGTTCCTGCCATGTTGTGTTTCCAGGTGATGTCTCGGTAAGAGAGATGAAGGGTTTCGGACATGTCTTCATCCCCTGAATTAAGCACGTTTGGCTGATCAAAAGACAAGGTAGTAATTAAGGCATCAACCAGCTCAATTGTGTAAAAATTCTCGTTGTAGCCTTGTTCATTGGTGCGGTAAAACTTGATAGTGCATTGCATATGCTCTTGTTTAGAAAAGGCATTACCGAGGAGTGGTGAGGCTTTATCAATGGGTTTGGTAATGACAACTTCAGCGGGCCCCCCGTGTTTACTCAAGCTGAAATTGCACGCAAGGACGGTGATTTCATTTGAATGAGATTCTTGAGCTTTGTTCCCAATAGAGTCTTTAGTATTGCAACCTTGAGATATAGAGCCCTGTGTTTTGCCGATGATTGAGAGGTATGCCGTATGAGCCATTTTTTGCCTATTCACCTTAATATATAAAACACATAGCATATCATCTAGCTATCTGAAAAGGTAAGTTCCTATAGACATTCAATACCAAAATTAGAAGCAATGTTTGATTGTTTGATTGTTTGATTGTTTGATTGTTTGATGTCAGTTTCCTTAGCACATATCAAAGTCCAACTAAACATAAGTGCGATTGCGCTAGTACAGACGTTTTTTGATTATGTACTTTGATATTGTCATGGGTTTAAGAGCATGGGGACTCAACTAACAAAACGATATTGTAATTTCACTTACTTCATTGTCTTCCGCACCTGTCCAATGTTTGGTTGTTAACCCTCTGTATTTTTTGGAATGCGTGAGTAGAGCCGTCTGTTTTGGCGCCTTTTACACTGGGGGAAGTAGACGTCCTCGTTTTCTGTAGGGTAGAAAGCCGTACTAGTGCATTATTTGAAAATGGTGCTGAGAAATATGAGCCACACTACCGTAATACCATTTCTTTTTGTCTCTGTGGCTTTGTTTTGTACTTTCCACATCTTAGGTCTAGATACAGACGCAGCATGTCTTTGTGCTGGATACCGTTCTCCCAAATTGGTTCTGGGTAGTGGAGTAAGAAGTGATCTTTATCCACGCTCTCTACCCTGAAACCCAAGCGTTGATAGTAAGTCAGTTGATAACCAAACGTCCCCGTTCCTAATATCAACTTTTGAAAAGATTGGCCTTTTAGCTGTTCAATGGCAAATCGCAATAAATCTGAGCCAATACCGCGTTGTTGATGCGTAGGTGCGACTGATACGTTCATGATTTCAGCCTGCGTTTCTGAAAGCGGCAGCACCACACATGCTCCGACGATCTGGTTCTCTTCCACCGCAACAAAGCTCAATGAATTAGCAAGATAGCGATTAACATTGTCTTGGTCTGGATCGGCTTCTAATAGCAAAGCCATCGGGATTTGATTTGGCGATAAGGGTTTATATTCAATCATCACAAGCACGTGGTAAATATTGGGTTCAGGTCAGTATATCGCAAAGGCAATGTGCTCTTGCTACTAGAATCAACTTACGGATGCTTTAAGACCATTTTCTGACTCATCAGATATTTGCCGTTGGGCAGCAGCACTTCACCCAGCTCGCCACAATGCTCGAAGCCAAATTTTTCATACAAGGTAATCGCTCGCCGATTGCTCTTATAAACGTGAAGCGCGATGGTGTCATAGCCATATCCCCAGCCGCTTTGAATAGCAGTCTCAAGTAGCTTCTTACCTAGCCCTTGGTTTCGATATTGTTGGTCTATATGAATGCCGAGGAAGCCAGTTTTGGCAAATTCACCACCTTCGTAGCCACACATTTCAGCTGGGAAAATTTCAATGCTACCGACTAAGCGTATTTCATCAAAGGCCACAAACTGGGGAATGGTTTCTTTTTCTACACGAGTGATTACCTCACTCAGCATCTTTTTGTCCGGCGCTGGCGAGCGTAAGTATTCTCCTTCCTCATAAACGCGATTCCAGAGCGAAATAAAGTGGTCAATGTCGTTGACGGTAATCGGTCTAATCTGCATTCATCTTCCTTGATTGGTGCATAAAGTTTAGTGGCTCAACTGTATTTGTGCGTATGTCGTTCAGGTGCTTAGCAACTCGGACAAACAACGTATTTGATTTGGGATGGGTTTGCTTGGTATTGGGAGGTCTTGAGGATTGAACCAAACGACGTTTAACCCTGCATCCATTGCTGGGTAAATGTCTTTTTCTGGTAAGTCGCCAACCATGGTAAGTTGGCTCGCCTCAACGCCCAATTGTTTTGCGACCGCAAGATAAAAATCAGGCTGATTCTTGGCAATCCCAAGGTTTGCAAAGCAAAAGTAGCCAGAAAGGTATTGGTCGAGCCCGACTCGTTGAAAGGCTTTTTGAACATCTTCCATCGCGGAATCTGATGCGCTAGTCGCGATATAAACCTGGTGATGTTGTGTGAGTTGAGCCAGAGTCTCTTTGGCTTGAGGAACGGTTTCAACGTGTTCCCAATCGCACATTTTTCCTTGTGCGTGAGGAAAATCGACCATCAAGGTGTTTCCCCAATCGAAAAGATAAATCATGTTCGAATCTCCTTTATACCCAAGTCAACTCGCTCTGAATCCTGCATCTTGAAGTCACTTGGGTATATCCGTACATCATATCGTCTTTTCGAAAAGGGAAGGAAAGCGCGAAAGATAAATGCGATTCACGTTAGCTTTAACGCTGAAATTCGCTTAAATGTCGTGATCGTTACAAACATTTCATCATAAGACGGGAGTTGGGAACAAAGCCCAGTTTGTCGTAAAACTGCTGCGCATTGTGGTTAAACTCCATGACTTCCAAGCGGACTTGAGTTGCACCTGACTCGCGTGCCCATTGCTCAACGGCCGTCATTAAGGCTCTTCCAACACCTTTTGACTTCTGATTTTCATCGACGACGATGGTGCCAATGCGGCAAATCGGGTCTTTGATTAAAAAGCTGATAGTTTCATTTTGGGTAATGGTCGCAGTGATAAAGCCAAGTGCTTGTTGACCTTCTTCGGCTATGAGCACCAATCGAGCATCATCGGCCAGCACATCTGCGAGAAAGGCTCTGTCTTCTTCAGAAGGTGGAACAAAAGTGTGTGGCGCATGACGAAAGTGAAGTTCGCTAATTTGCGTGTTTAATACAAAGAGTGCGTTGAGATCGTCGGGTGTCGCTGATCTGATTTTCATTACTGTTCCTTAATTTCCGCCAGCTAGATCGATAAACGAACCTGTGACATAAGAAGCTTCATCACTGAGTAACCACGCGATGGCATTGGCCACTTCATCTACCGTGCCTCCTCGCTTAAGAGGGATTTTTTCACTGAGCCTGTCGACTCGATTCGGCTCGCCGCCATCGGCATGGATATCGGTAAAAATGCAGCCGGGGCGAACCCCGTTTACGCGGATGTTTTGCTCCGCTAACTCTAACGATAATCCCTTGGTGAGCGAGTCCATTGCACCTTTAGAAGCGGCGTAATCAACGTACTCAAACGGCGCACCAGAGCGGGATGCGGCAGAAGAAACATTAACAATTGCATTGCCTGATTCAAATCGTTTTGCTGCTTCTCTACAACAAAGAAAGCAGCTAGTGACATTAGCGTTCATAACAGTTTGGAATCGCTCAAGGCTCATGTCCGCAAGACGAGATTGGGTGAACAAGATGCCAACATTGTTGACGAGGTGGGTGACTTTTCCCAGTGCTTGTTCGGTTTGTTCAAACAATGAGAGTACCTGTTGCTCATCGGAAACATCCGCTTTGATAGCGATGGCTTTACCGCCAACCTCCTCAATCTCACGAACAACTTGCGCGGCAGCCTCGGCTTGCGCGCGATAGTTAACGCATACGGCATAGCATTGTTTGGCGAGTAATTTGGCGGTTGCGGCTCCGATGCCTCGGCTTGCGCCTGTGATAATGACTACTTTCTGCAAAACACGTCCTTATTTTTGTCGTGAATATTATTTTTGTAATGAATAGAGCTTATCTGCGTACTTTTTCCCACCTATTTCATAGGCTTCGGGGATGGTCTCGGTGAGTTTGAAGCCACATTTTTCCAGCACTCGTTCAGAGCCAATATTGCCCTCTGTGACCGTGGCGGAAAACTGAGAAATCTTGTGCAGCTCAAACGCCCACTCAATCACACCGGTAAGGGATTCCGTACCAAACTGTTGGCCATAAAACTCTGGCAGCAATAAATACCCGACTTCAGCAATGCCATCTTGCAATACAAAGCCTGTGATGCCGATTGGTTGTGCGCTTTGTTTTTCATAAATCACCAAACATAACCAATGCTCGCTTTGCGGTGTCCATGCAGGTAGCCGTGATTCGAACTTTTGGCGCATTTCGTCTTCGGTCGGTGGGTCAAAACAAAGCGCGATGATTTGTGGTTCGCTACTCAAGCGGCGATACAGATCCCAATCACTTTTTGTTAGCGGCTTAAGCTCAGTTCTTGGGGTGGAAATGGGTAGAGATAACACGTTTGAATCGCCTCCATGTGATCGAGTTTTCATATCTCACACAAACATATCAAAAGAGCTTTGATAAACAATAGCTTTTGTTTCATAAACTGCTTTTTCAGGCCCGGATAAAGAAGAAGCCAGCAATTGCTGGCTTCTTCTTACCTGTGATTAGGAGGCCTTATTTCGCGGCTAGCGATATAAAAGGTGCTTTCTTTGTCACTTTGAATACTGGAAGTAAACTAAACACGATGGCGACGAATACCACGGAACCAACCAAATCCTCAATTCTGTGCATGCCGAGCCACAAACGGCTGTACGCCACGCCCATTGCCCACACCCATAAGGTAGCAGCAGAGAAATAGCATTTGTTCTGCAAAAATAACCCACCAAAGAAGGCTAAACAGATAGAAACGAAAATCGTATGCCCCGATGGGAAGGAATAGTCTTTTTCACCTTGCCAGTGACGAGTGCGCCATTCACTGACTTTTTCGGAGATCTCACCAATCACACTCGCTTGCTGAGCGGTTTCTAGTTGATAAAACGCTTCAGGGTGCTCAATTAATTGCTCTGCGGCAAGCAGTTCGGTGTAGGGACGCGGGCTTTCTGTCATCAACTTTAAGCCTGTTTTGCTGGCAAAACCAATCACCAGTAACAATCCCAGCATGGACAGTTTTTGCATCCAATCAGACTGGCTAGGTTTGTAGCGGTAAAGCGATAACACCAACAGCGTTAGAGTGATCAAAAAGCCTTTACTGCCCGCAGAATCGGTTAGCAGAGTAAAGAGAATGCCTGTGCCGTCAGAAACGTGAGAAGTAAGATCGTGATACGAGGCAAACAGCGAAAGTGGGATGATGCCAAGAATGAGCAAGGCGAGCATCATCAAACCGTATTTTTTAGTTTTCATGAAAAGTCATACAGCAGTCGAAAATAGGCGGCTATCTTACGACAATCGATGTGAAAAACTTATCAACGCTCTGTCAATTCGAGCGTGAAAGTGACATCGCAAGTCTTCGTTGTGAAAGGAGGGATTGTTGAAAGTTTTGAGAAGTGAACGCGCTCATCCATAAGCGCTTTGTTCAGGCGTGAGTATGGTTAGCTCATCAACCCTAACAGATATTCCGATGCCGCTTTGGGATCTTCCGCGTGGCAAATTGCTGAAACCAAAGCTAAGCCATGAACACCAGTGGCGCTAAGCTGCGGAATGTTACTTTCGTTAATGCCGCCAATGGCAACAATCGGTAGTGAAGTCGTCTCTAACGCCATTTTCAAACCATCAATACCCCAGTGTTTTTTGGTGTTGGTTTTGGTTGGCGTCGCGAAGATTGCGCTCAAACCGATGTAATCAATCGGCAGAGAGTCCGCTTGTGCAAGCTGTTCTTCATTTTCGATAGATAAGCCGAGGATTTTGTTTGGTCCAATCAACTCACGAGCAATGATTGCTGGCATGTCTGATTGCCCGAGGTGAACCCCATCAGCATCGACAGCCAGTGCGACATCAACGCGGTCATTGATGACTAAAGGCACATCGGTATCTTTAAGGATGTCTTTAACGGCTTGAGCACGTTCGATAAACGCACGCACATCGCCGTGTTTTTCGCGAACTTGTACCATAGTCACGCCACCTTCCACGGCTTTTCTCACAACACGCTTTAGTGTGGCTAAATCTTGTTGGTCATCGGTGACCAAATATAAACGATAGGCGTTCATTTTGTTTCCTTTGGGCCTCTCATCTACAGGGAATGAGAGGCTGGTATTTGTTAGAGAAAAGCTTAGCTCACTTGCAGTTTTAGGCGTTTTGCCAGTGTCTCTTCATCTAGCTGGTAAAGCTCATCCAACAGGTTCATTTGCAGGCTACCTGGGCCGCGAGCTTGTTCCGCTGCAATCTCGCCAACAACGCCTAGTACCGCCGCTGCAGCAAGTCCGGTATCATCACCAACAGCAGCAAAAGCGCCTGTTAGAGCCGTTAATGTACAGCCCATTCCGGTTACGTATGGCATCATCTCGTGACCATTGTTCAGTTGCACGGTTTGTTCCTTCGTGACGATGTAATCAGTCTCGCCAGAAATCACCACACTTGCACCATACTCTGCGACTAAGAAGTTCGCTGCGCCAAGTGCTGCGTCGCTGCTGTCTAGTGCATCGACGCCTTTGCTTTGTGCTTGCTCGCCAGCGAGAGCGATGATTTCTGAGGCGTTACCACGAATGATCAACTTGTCTGCAAGGCGTGCGATCTCACGTGATGTCTCGGTACGCAGTGAGCTTGCTCCACAACCGACGGGGTCGAGTACAACGATTTTGCCATTGGTATTGGCTTGCTCTACGGCATAGCTCATACGCGGTGTCCAAACGCTGTCTAGGGTACCGATGTTGATAACCAATGCGCCAGCGAACGACATCATCTCTGCCATTTCCTGCTTGGAGTGCGCCATGATTGGAGAAGCGCCGATGGCCAATAGTGCGTTTGCTGTGTTATTCATCACCACGTAGTTAGTGATGTTGACGACTAATGGCTTTTGCTGGCGTACTGCGGTTAATGCTTGGGTGATTTGTTCAATTAACATGAGACTCTCCGATTAATCTTGCTGAGCGTTTAGACCTTGTTGCCAGAATGCCACTTCCATACGCGTTGCAGTTTTGAATACCTGAATCAGGTTTTGACCGCGTTGGCTGTTGATGTCGATTTCCGACAATAACTGGTTAAAGTGTTCTGCACCTTTTGCGACACCAGATTGGAACTCTTCACCACCGTAGAGGTTGATCCAACTTGCGTATGGGTTGCCTTCGATTACTGTCTTTTCATCTTCAATCAGCATCTTACCGATAACGGCATAACCGATAGAGCAAGGAGCAAGTGCTGCGTAAAGATCAACAAGATCGCCCGTCATGCCAGCATCCAATACGTAGCGGGTGTAAGCCACAGTGCCGAAATCTTCTGGCTCGTTTTCTAGGTCGGATTCTGTCAGTCCCCATTGCTCACAGTAAGTCACGTGGTGGGCGATTTCAGAATCGAGCAATGCATGTACGCTTGGGAGCGCGCGGCGCATGTCATCCAAAGTACGCGCTTTGTAGATCGCTAATGCGTAAGCTCGGGCGTACTGCTTTAGGAAAAGAAAATCCTGTTTTAGGTAATGCAGAAAGCAAGGCTGAGCCAGAGTGCCTTGCGCCAATTGCTGCACGAAAGCATGCTCAGTGTATTCTTGCCAATCTTGGCGGCAAGCGTCGATCAAATCTTGGTATTTCATTATGAGTATCTCGTTATCAAAAGACCCTAGGCTTAGATCCTAAGGTCAGTAGAATTAGTCAAAGCTCGGTACGTAATCTTTCGCTTTTGGCAGTGTTTCGATGATTTTTTGTGAATACATGAACTGCGCATAATCATCGTAGCGTTTCAGATCCACTGCAGATGGACGAAGAGCGAAACGAGTTAGCGTGTCATTCCAAGCGCGTTGGTTAAGCTCGTTGTTGAGTGTGTCTGGTGAATAAGCCACAAACTCTTTCCACGACTCTTTTGGATGGTTAACGATGTAAGTGGTCGCTTGCTCTAGTGCTTTGTTGAATGCCTTGATGGCTTCTTTGTCGTAGGTTTTTGCATTGGCTACGAAGACTAACTCGTCATACGCTGGTACGCCGTGTTCTTCAGGGAAGAAGGCCTTAGCTTTATAACCTTCTAGTGCCAGTTGGTTGGTTTCGAAGTTACGTAGACCGCCCCAAATCGCATCCACCTTGCCAGACGCAAGAGACGAAGACAGCGCCCAACCTACGTTGATGATTTGTACGTCAGAAAACTTCACGTTCTCTTGAGCTAGCATGGTGCCGATTGTTGCTTCTTCGTTGCCTGCGATCGCAATACCGATCTTCTTACCTTTTAAGTCGCCAAGGTTTTCATTCTTACCGTTGTCCAACACCATCAGCGTGTTGAGTGGCGTAGCAATCAAAGTCGCAGAGCGGATTAGTGGCAAACCAGCCGCGACATCGATAGTTAGGCTCGGTTGGTATGAAATCGCCATGTCGACTTTACCCGCCGCGACCAACTTAGGTGGTGTACTTGGATCTGCCGGCTCTTGAATGTTGACCTTCAAACCTTGCTCTTTGAAGTAACCACGCTCTTTGGCAATCACGATAGGACCATGGTTTGGATTGACGAACCAATCCAACATCAGTGTCATCTCTTTTTCAGCGGCAAGCACGTTGGTTGATACCACTGAAGCGAGTAGAGCAGCAGCGCTCATAAGTTTGTTTTTATTCACGGGGTTCTTCCTTTTCTTTCCCAATTTTCTTTGGTTATTTTCTGTAATTATTTGCTTTCCCAAGGGATGGCTTTTTTCAATAATTTATCGGTGATGAAGTAGAGTGAGATAGACAGCACGGCGAGGATAAACAGCGCCGCAAACATCTCATCAATGATCATGCGAGCGTTAGCTTGGAGCATCAGATAACCCAAGCCTTCACTTGAACCTACCCACTCACCGACCACTGCTCCAATTGGCGCAATAACGACGGCAACACGAATACCTGAGGCTAAAGTTGGTAGGGCGGCTGGCAATTGAATATGTCGAAGTAACTGCCATTTAGACGCGCCCATGGTCTTAGCAAGATCGAGGTAACCTGTTGGTGTATTGCGCAAGCCGTCATAGCAACATGTCGTGACGGGGAAAAAGATGATGATCGCCGCCATGACTACTTTTGATGCAATGCCGTAACCCAGCCAAAGCATGAGCACTGGCGCTATGGCGAACACAGGGATCGCTTGACTAGCAATCAGAATTGGCAGTAACCAACGCTTCAGCGGCTCGAACATCAGCATTTGCAATGCGAACAGCAAACCCATTGATAATCCAAGCGCCAAGCCAAGTAAAATCTCTTGCGCGGTAACCCAAGTATGTTTGAGCAGGACATCGTAACGAGTGACCAATCTATCCAGCACTTCAATTGGTGAAGGTAAGATGAAGCTTGGCATGTCGAATACCACCACAACCAACTGCCACAATCCCAAGATCACCGCAGTGCTGATGACCAATCGTAGAGCCGGATGGGTTACGCGTTCTTTTTTACTAATGCGCGCCGAAACGGAGTTGTACTGAGTCATATCACTCATAGTCTTTCTCCAGTTGATCCAAAATCGCTTGTTGTAGCGCCGCGCACTCTCCATCGAGAACTCGTGGCGGCTTGGAGTCTGGAACGACCAAGTGCTGAGCTTGCGCAGGCGTGCCTTGCAACACATAGAGTTGGTGAGCTAATCGCACCGCTTCTTGTGGGTCGTGGGTAATCAGAACAACCGTCTTATCTTTCAATAATTCGGCAGATAAGGTTTGCAACTTATGGCGAGTAACCGCGTCCAGTGCAGAGAAAGGCTCATCCATCAGAACCAGAGGTTTGTCTTGCATCAGAGTGCGAGCAAGGGCAACGCGTTGTCTCATGCCGCCAGAGAGCTGAGCTGGCTTAGCATCCGCGTAATCGGCGAGTCCCACTTGGTTGAGTAAAGTCAGTGCACGTTGTTTATTTTGCTCTGGTGATTGGTCTTGAGAAAATCGAGAGCTGAGGCAGACGTTGTCTAACACATTTAGCCATGGTAGCAACAAGTCTTGTTGTGCCATGTAGGCAATACGTTCGTGCAGGGCGATGCCATCCGTGGTGGTTAATTCACCATGCCATTCGACTTTGTCGTCTAACAAGCCCGCTAGATAACGAAGGATCGTCGTTTTTCCGCAACCACTACGGCCAAGTAACACAGTCCATTGATTGGCAGGGATGGTCATACTCAACCCTGCTAATGTTGGCGTTTGGCTGTCTTTGTATTGCAGACTTGCTTCGGTAAGCTGAATGCCGAGTGCGTTAGCGCACATGCGTGTGACCTGCAAAAAAGTGGTTCACAGGGCCGTGACCTTTACCGACATCCAATTCGTCAGCGTGCGCGATAGCTTGGCTGATGTACTGCTTACCAAGGTGCACCGCTTTGTGCAGGTTGTTGCCTTGGCCAAGGTAAGACGCGATAGCAGAAGACAGCGTGCAGCCTGTGCCATGGGTGTTTTTGGTTGGAAAGCGTTTAGCGCTGATTAACTCGGCGCTGTCTTGCATGATCAGCAGATCGTTGCTGTTTTCATCTTTTTCCAAGTGGCCGCCTTTTAACAGCACCGCTTTTGCACCGAGCGCGCGTAAATCAGCAATCATATCGTTCATTTCAGATTCTGATTGAGGCACTGGATTACCCGTCAATGCTGCGCCTTCGGGTAGGTTAGGGGTAATGATGTCTGCGAGCGGAATCAATTCTTCTTTTAAAGTGCTGATTGCTGACTGTTCCAGTAATAGATCGCCGCTGGTGGCCACCATTACAGGGTCAATCACGAGGTGTTTTGGCTGGTATTGCTTAATTTTGTTGGCAACAACTTTGATGATGTTGGAATCTGCCAGCATGCCTACTTTGACTGCAACGATGTTGAGGTCGGTAAATACCGCATCGAGTTGGCTCTCTACATGGTCGAGAGGAATGGGGAAAATCGCAGAAACGCCTTGGGTATTTTGCGAAGTAATCGCCGTGATTACCGAGCAAGCAAAACTGCCGGTTGCGGACATCGCTTTGATGTCGGCTTGAATGCCTGCGCCGCCGCCACTATCAGAACCTGCAATCGTCAACACAATCGGTGTGTCTGTTGAAGTTGCTGCTTGTGGCTGTGTTGATGGTTTTTCTTGGCTTGATTGCTGCGCCATGGTCGCTCCTATTACAGACGTAAAGGAACTGACTTGGCCATTGAAGATCGGTGTATGGATCCGTTGAGGCTAGCTCCGTCGGTACGGACTTGAAGCAGGCTAGTGGCAAAGTGATGATAGTTCCCTACGTCAGTGCTAACTGAATCAGGTTCAACGGGTCTCGAATTTCGATCTCAGCCGACGCATTCACTGCATGGGCCCCCCGACTATTTCGTCAAGATAATAGCAGTTCACTCAGTTACGGTGCACGTGTTTTTTATGCCTAGAGAGAGTCATCATTTAAATATGAGAACTGGATTCCCTTCGTAATTAGAGCCCCAGCGTTGTTAACTGCGCTCACTCGCCCAATCACATAGGCTAACTATGCTCATGGGACTCTTTCGCTTGTTGCCTAGCTGGAACCCTAATTACTTTGTGAATCCAACAACAATGTGGTGGCAGAATTTAGAGTAAATGACGTGCTGCATTGAAACTGGCAGTTTAAGACACTATCTAATAGTGAGATGTCGACATAATACGTAATGAATCGTTCTTTGATTTAGCAAGGATTAGCACAAAACAAGGTTAAAAAAGTGTTAATATTTAACGCGTTGCCAATATGTCTTTGGGTCATTCAATTTATGACATGACTTTAATAAACAGGGTCTAACTCAAAGATGGGGAAGGCTAGGACGATCAACGAGCAAGGAGATTTCATGCTTAATTCTGTAACAGCGAAAGCGGTGATCGATCATGCCCTCTTTTTAGGGGCTGATTTCGCTGAGCTATTCGTTGAACACCACCAAACCAACACCGTCCAGATCGCATCTGGTGAGGTGGACAAGGTGAACTCGGGTATCGATTTTGGTATCGGTATTCGTCTCTTCTTCGGTCATAAAGTGCTTTACGGTTACACCAACAGCACAGATGAAGCCGAACTTAAACGCGTAACCTCACTGCTTGCAGCAAAAGACAAGCGTGAGCAAATCGCGTCAGCAGGTTCTCTCAATTTGAACCGCTACCCAATTCAACATGGTTGTCGTATGCCACTTGGCAAAGACGCTAACCTAGATTCTAAAATTGCTTTCTTATTGCAAGTTGACCAAGCCGCTCGCGCAGAGAGTGAACATATCAGCCAGTTCATTGGCAGTGTGCTTCAGCGCGAACAGCAAGTGTCTATCTTCAACTCAGAAGGTCTACACGTTGACGATACTCGCCACTACATCCGAGTTGCTGGTAATACTGTTGCGCAAAAAGGTAATGAGCAGTCTTCTGGTATGGAAGGTCCTGGCGCTCTTGCTGGTTGGGAGTTCAGTGAACAGCTTGATGCCAAAGAGCTAGGTCAAACTATCGCGCAGCAAGCGTTGGTTAAACTTGGTGCGGAAGCTTGTCCATCGGGTGAAATGCCGGTGGTGATTGGTAACGGCTTTGGTGGTGTTATCTTCCACGAAGCTTGTGGTCACTTGCTAGAAACCACTTCAGTTGCCAAGAAAGCATCAGTCTTCCACGACAAGATGGGCGAAATGGTTGCTCACACCGCGGTGAATGCAGTCGATGATGGCACCATGACCAACGAATGGGGCTCGATTCATGTTGATGACGAAGGCATGAAGACTCAGCGCACTCAATTGATCAAAGACGGTAAGCTAACCAGTTTTATGGTCGATAAAATGGGTGGCATGAAGACGGGTTACGAACCTACGGGATCTGGTCG
Source organism: Vibrio sp. D401a (assembly GCF_030248515.1). Taxonomy (NCBI): domain Bacteria; kingdom Pseudomonadati; phylum Pseudomonadota; class Gammaproteobacteria; order Vibrionales; family Vibrionaceae; genus Vibrio; species Vibrio sp. D401a. Next base: position 127,172 of record NZ_JAHGAI010000045.1, read on the forward strand.
TCGTCAAAACTACAAGTTCGCACCAACCTCGCGTATGCGTAACACCTTTATCGAAGAAGGCGAGCATTCACTTGATGATATGCTGGCAGGTATCGAACGCGGTATCTATGCGAAGAAGATGGGCGGTGGCTCGGTTCAACCGGGCACGGGTGAGTTTAACTTTGCCGTTCGTGAAGCTTATCTCATTGAAAATGGCAAAATCACTAAGCCTCTGAAAACTGCAACGCTGATCAGCACGGGTCCAAAAGTGTTGAAAGAAATCAGCATGGTCGGCAAAGACATGGCGCTTGCGCCGGGCATGTGTGGTTCCGTGAGTGGTTCAGTGCCAACAACAGTCGGTCAGCCAACGCTGAAAGTCGATAACATTCTGGTAGGAGGCGGTAACTAATGAGCCAAGAACAACAACTTCTCAATGCGGTTGATTACGTCCTATCAGAAGCAAAACGTCAAGGTGCAGAAGCGGACGTCATTGTAAACCGCAACAGCAGCTTTTCTCTGAAAGCGAACCAAGGGCAGTTGGATGAGTACAAAGTAAGCTCAAGCCAAGTTCTGGGTGTTCGTGTTGTTAAAGATGCGCGTGTCGCAACGAGCTACTCTGAATCGTTAGAACAACCGAGCTTAGATTTGATGCTGACCAACGCGCTGCAAAGCGCTCGCTTTTCCAAGCAAGATGAACATCAGACTATTAGTTGCGTGAACAGCCAAATCGCGACTGATGTTGCTGAGATTGCGCAAGAAGATACAACTTCTGTTGACGAAAAAATCGAACTGTCTCTCGCACTTGAGCAAGGTGTAGTAGCTCTGCCTCACGCCTCTAGCGCACCTTACAATGGTTACAGCGATGGCGAAACACAACTGATCATTGCCAATACTCAAGGCACATTGTGTCAACACTTCGAGCGCTCGTTCACTTGTTACGCGTATACCTTGTTTGAAAAAGACGGCAAACAGTCAATGGCGGGTAGAATGTCACTGGGTCGCCGTTTTGATGAGTTGAATCCAGCTTACTGTATCGAGGGTGGCTACAACCTTGCTCGCGATCTTCTTGAAGGCGCACCGGTTGCGACGGGTAACTACCCTGCTATCTTCCACATCAATGCGCTAGCAAGTTTATTCGGTGCTTTCGGCAGTGCTTTCTCTGGCGTAAGCGCGATGAAAGGCATTACGCCACTGGGTGACAAGCTTGGTCAACGTGTTGCGAGTGATTTGATTACCTTTACTGATACGGCTTACATGCCAAATGGTATGGCAATCGCGAGTTTTGATAGTGAAGGCTTCGCTACTCAAAACAATGTGATGATTGCTAATGGTGATTTGAAAACCTTGCTACACAACAGCCAGACCGCAAGTTACTTGGGCGCAGTCTCGACAGCAAGTGCCGCTCGCGGTGCAAAATCGAGCCTAGACGTATCAGCGAGTCACAAAGTGATTGCGACAGGTAACAGCAGTGCGTCAGAAGTAAAAGCGGGTGAGTACCTAGAGTTAGTCGAACTTCAAGGTGTCCATTCTGGTGCGGATGCAGTGAGTGGTGATTTCTCATTTGGTGCGAGTGGCTTCTTGTGCCGTGATGGTGAGCGCGTTCAACCAGTGCGTGGTATCACGGTAGCGGGTAACTTCTACAAGATGCTGCAAGAAGTTGAGGCAGTGGGTGATACTCAGCTGATTAACGATAGCCGAACTTTCTTCTCGCCAGACGTTCGTTTTGCTCGTTTGAGCATTGGTGGTAAGTAAACTTAGCATTACTATAGAAACAAAAAGAGGACTCAATGGAGTCCTCTTTCTTTTATCGAATGATTAACTCGCGAGAATTAAAATTCGCGAATGTCCAACTCATTGTGGATCAATACCACACACTGAGAAGCGAAAAGCATCTTAGGACCTAAGCTGATTTTCTCTGTGCCAAGGCGCTTCAAGCTGTTAAAAGACTTCTTCGGCATCGGAATATGGTCAGTTAGCAAGAAACATGGGTTTCCACCGATGTCTGCATCACGAACAAATTCGCCTTTTTTATCCAACATATATAGTTGGTGATCTTCTGCCAGTTCTTGCACTAGTCGTTCAAAACTGACGGTACGAACGGTGATACCAGGTTCGACTTCACGAAGTTGCTCTTTGCCCATACCAACCGACGCATCCAAAGCGCGAGCCACTGCTGCAATCAAGGTTGACTCATGGAAGCCGCCAATGTTGGTGATGTCGTTAGAGCGAATAGTAATGGTGCGTGAGAAATCTTTTGTGCTTTCTAAAACCAAGTGAACAACCACATCTTCACGGTGTGATTGAGCAACGAACATAGTGTTCATCATGGTATGAGCAAGAATCTCTGTATGCGCTTCATTACCAACACCTTCTAACAGTGCTTTGCTGGTGGTTGGCGCCGCGCGAGCTCGTAAAACAAAAGAGCGCATGAATTTAGCCTCTATATAGGAAGAGTGAATGCGCGGAAGTATATACCCAAGCAGGGAAGGGATGCGAGTTTAATAGCAAATGTGAACTTACTTACAAAGCTTCGATTGTCGTACGGAGTGTGCTGGTTAGAATAGAGGCAACCTGTTAGGAGCGGTATATGGAAATCAAAAAAATAAACAAACAAGTCTATAGAAAGAAGGTCAACCTAGTGATTGGTGGCTTTGTTGCCTTGCTTGCTATCTCTTCTCTTGCTTTTAGTACTTTATTAATTGTCTTGTTCGGTAATACAGATGTAGTACCTGAACAATCGACGGGGAACTTTCATTGGAACTTAATTGGTGTAGTGCTCGCCTTAGCCACTTCACTGTCTTTGTTGAACCAATTCAAAACACGCCCTTATATGGAAGAAGTGTTGTATGTCTGGAAACTCAAGCAGCTTCACAACAAGATCTTTCGCAAACTGAAAAGCATTAAAGCTGCTTCTGCTGAGCACGATGTAAAAGCGCTGACGATACTTAAGTTCTACTATACGACTCAAAGTCAGGTGTTTGAGTTAGACAACAACACATTAACGATGAGCAGTGTAAGTAAAGAATTAGAGGCAATTGAAAAAATAGAAGCGGCGCAATCACTGGATCTGGATATCACGCGCTTTGAAGAGTCTTGGATAGACACATATTGATTGCCTATTTGCTACTTGAAGTTAACAACTGAGTGCTAAAAATAAGCGTTTGAGTGAGATTTCATCACTCGACGCTTTTTTTTGAGTTTTTTTCTAAAAAAGGGTTGCCAAGAAAAATCATCTCCCTATAATGCGCCTCCGTTGTCAGGGCAAAGCGGAAACGCAAAAGCGGTTGGCAATGAGGCGAAAGAAAAGCTTCTAAAAATTAATTTAAAAAAGTGTTTGACACTAAGAATTAATTCCTTAGAATACGCCTCCGCTTCGATAGCAAAGCTTACGAAGCAAGCTCTTTAAAAATATAGACCTATCAATCTGTGTGGGCACTCGTTGATGATAATCCAATTAGATATTTCTCTTAATAAAGAGCGGTTTCAAATTAGGTTTCAATGATACGAAGTGACCATTGAATCGAAAGATTCAGCACAGTCAATTCAAACATTACTTATGTAATGTTCAGTATTCATTGAGCCGAACAAAATCTTAAATTGAAGAGTT